>DATGZQ010000075.1:0-13034 GCA_035297125.1 Thermoplasmata archaeon | reverse complement strand
TCTACGCCCCCTGGCGCGGCTGGCTCCGACCCCGCCGGCGCGATGGCCCAGGCGGCTCTCGCGGCCACCCATGCCGCGGGCATCAATCCCCGCGTCGTCTACGTCCCGAGACCTTCTGCCACACCGGCTCAGGCCGCCCAGGCGGCCGCGAAGGACCAGGTCTCCCCCCTCTACACCGGCCTGCCCGCTCCCTTGGGGCTCGCGGACTATGGGCTCAGCCAGGGGCTCGGCGACACCGTGGTCGGCTCCATCCTCAACACGACGAGCCTACGGGGCGAGGTCGACGCGAACGCTACCGGGATCCAGCCCCTCGACCTGTTCCAATCCTCGCCCGACAGCTACGGCATCCAGCTCAATGCGGTCGTAACGAACGTCACGCTGTTCGGGACGGGCGGATACTCGTTCTGGACCCAGAACGTCGTGACGTACTACCCCGGCTCCTCCTTCATGATCCTGATCACCAACGTCTGGAACTTCTCGGGCGGCCCGCTCAGCTCGAACGTGTTCTACGGGCACGGCCCGTACGGGTTCCAGGTCGGGACCACCTACTACTATTCCGAGCTCGTCATCCCCGCGCCGATCGTCTACCCGTTCAACCTGTCGCTCTTCATGAACTCGACCGTCACGGACGGCCGCAACGCGGTCGACTTCTCCGTAGTGGTCGCCGGGAGCGGGGAGAACTATGCCTTCCCGTCATTCGACTATGTGATCTTCAATTCGATCGCCGGCGGCGGTCCACCGATCACCGCGCCCTCGAACTACACGGCAAACGGCTTGCATCTTAACCCGCTCAATCTAACGGACGATTTCGAGCTGATCCTGGGCGGCCCCGGCGGCGGTAGCCAGGCCGACCTCTTCGCGGCCGATGCGTCGCTCGCGCTCGAGTACTGGAACGGCACGGCCTACGTCTCCGTCCCTTCCGCCTACAACTATGGCGGGGAGACCGGCGAGACGACGACCGGTGCCAGCATCGCCTGGTCCTCGGCGCCGGGGGGCCCGAACAACGCCTCTACCTACGCGACGATGACCAGCGGTCCGGCGATCCTGCGCGGGTTGTGGAACGCCTCCGCAGCCGAGGGCTCGACGCCGTTGACCCTCTCGGTAACCCCGACGAACGCGTTCGACTTCATTCTCGCTGAAACCGGCGGCTCTGCGAATTTCATTATTCCGGAGTTTTCGTATGCCCCGAACGTCTTCACGAACACCTTTTACCTGACGCCCGGAACCACGTACAACATCACCATCGAGCTCAGCGATTACACGCCGTTCAACTACATCGTGAGCCTGGGAGCGACTCCCGTTACGGTCAGCATCGCCCTCACGTTCAACTCTGCTTTCGGCCTCTACACGCCTCTCTGGGCGTTCTCGAACAGCCAGGTCGCGGCGCTGACGTCCTCGGGGTCGGGAACGGTCTCCAGTCCGTACGTTCTCTTCAACAACCAAGCCGGCCCGATCGGTTCCGAGTTCGGCCTCTACAACGACTACGCGTTCCCGGTGTTCCCCGGAGTCTTCCTGATGGACACGTCGGTCGTCACGGAGCTCTCCCATCCGTCCAGCTTCAGCACCACGACGAGCACGTTCGCCTACCCCGGGAAGTACCTGCCGTCCCTGAACGACCTGCAGATGTGGTTCTGGAACGTCTCCAATGTCGCGATCGTGGACGCTTCGAACATCAGCGGATGGTTCGGGTCGAACACGTGGTATCCCGTTTCGTTCGACACGTTCAACGTGGTCTTCTACGAATCGTCTTACAACCTGATCGCCGGTAACACGTTTGACACTCAGAGCCAGGCGCTTCTCATGTTCTATGGAGGCTCGATCTTCGGGCCGCTCAACATCGGCGGTGGGAACAACACGGTCTGGGGCAACACGTTCAACTATGTCCTCCCGCCCGCCGCCTGTCCTCTCACGTGTTTGGGGCTCATGCCACAGGTGCTGAGCCTGGGTATCGAAGTCGCGGAATCATACGACCTGATCTACAACAACTACGTGGATACACCGACCACGGCGTGGCTTCTGCCTCTGAACATGTACTCCGGGGCGCCGGAGTTCTTCACCGTGTCGTGGAACATCCCGAGCGAGGCCGCGGGGATCGTCAACACCGTGCCGGACTTCCCCAGTATCCCGCTCACCGGAAGCATCATCGGAACCTCCTACCAGGGAGGGAACTTCTGGTTTGACTACGGGATCATCAATCCGTTCAACGGGGCCAACAACCCCTACGGCGTCCTGCCCTACGACGAGAACGCGCCCACTCTGCTCGTAGATGTCTACGGCCCGAGCTACTACTTCGCCACCTACATCTACCCTGGCGGCGACATGGTTCCGCTCTTCAAGAACAGCCTTTTCGAGGTCACGTTCGAAGTCTCTGGGCTGGTCGCGCTTGCCCCCAACTGGTCTGGCCAGGTGGCCCACTCCTCCGACATCCTCGCCAACTTCACGACGAACAGCACCAGCTACATGGTCCTCCTCCCGAACGGTTCGTACCGCTTCACGGTGCCCTCGGGTCCCTACCGGATCGCCGGGTCCAGCGGGATCAACTTCCTGGTGAACGGCGTGGCGACGACGGTCGGCGTGCGGCTGGCGCTGGGGGTCGGGATCGTATCCTTGACGTTCCGGGAGCAGGGTCTGCCTCCCGCGACCGATTGGACAGTGACTATCAACGGCACCAGCAACGCCACGGATCCCTACAACGCGACCGAAACCTCGAGCATAGGAACGATGACGTTCCTCGCGGCGCGGGGCTCGTTCACGTACACCGTGGCACCAGTCGCCGGTGAGACACCGAACCACCCCTCGGGTACGGTCATCGTGCACCGCAACACCGTCGTGGCGCTCAGGTTCACCGCGTACACCTACGAGCTGACCTTCACCGAGACCGGTCTCAAGGTCGGAAAGTCCTGGAAGGTGACGATCGGGGCCACCTCGCGGTCGTCCCCGCACTCGACGATCGTCTTCGCTCTGCCGAATGGGACGTACCACTACACGATCAAGCCGATCCCCGGCTACACGACCACCTGGTCGGGTTCCGCCGTGATCTCGGGCGCGAGCGTCTCCGTCCCCGTAACGTTCGTGCCGGTGACCTACACCCTCTCGTTCGCCGAGACTGGGCTCTCGGCGAGCTCGGCATGGGCGGTCCTGCTCGTGTCGGTGAACTTCGGTCCGCTGAACCAGACCACGACGACGGCGTTCGACAACTTCACCGTGGCGAACGGGACGTACATCTACCACATCTCGACTCCCTCGGGCCTCCGGGCGTCGCCCATCCACGGGTCGGTCCACATCTCGGGCAGCAGCCGTACCGTCAATGTCCGGTTCACGGATCCCGGTGGGGATCCGGGCGGGATTCCCCTACTCTCCTCGACGGTCGCCGCCGGGACGACCCGGCCGGCGATCCAGTAGCCGAAAGCCGCCTCCACGACAGCGCCGCGCGCGGCAGACCGCCGCGTGCGGCGCCGAGACGCGTCCGCGGGCGGCCTGTACGTTCGCGCCGGGGTCGCTGGGTGCTACGTCGTAGCACGGGTTTTGGTTGCTCCGGGTGACCTTGGCGGGAAAACTAAGTAGTCGAACCCGAGTCCGCGTTCTTGCCGTCCGGGTCCCACACAAGTGGTCGCTTCCCCTGGCTGGGGTCAGCGTCCGCGATGCGGGAAAGCGGCAAAGGGAACGAAGACCATGGGTAGACAAGCAGTCCACTGGCTGACCGTGATGGTGATCCTGGCGAGCGCCTCCGCCGCGCTGCTCTCGGCGGGGGCGGTCTCGGCCATGGCCACACCGGGGTTCTCGGTCCACTGCAACACCGTCGTCCGCTCCGAGAACCTGGCGGACGACGCGGTCCAACTGGCGCTTAACCATGCCTCGTCCGGCCAGACCGTCTGTGTCGGCCCGGGGGTGTTCCCCGAACAGGTCACGATCTCCAAGCCCGTGCGCCTCGTCGGCGCCGGCGCGACCCAGACCATCCTCGAGCCAACCTCGGTCACGTTCAACACCGTGGACTGGGACAGTGCGAACGGAGGGAGCTCCTCCGTCGCCTGCGGTAGCGATCTGTGCGTACCTCTCGCGGCGATCGTCCTGATCGAGAACACGACCGGCGGGCCGACGACCGGCGTCACGGTCGCGAACCTAGAGGTCAACGGCTCGGCCGGCTCTTCCAGCATCGCCTGCGGAGACGATTACGTCGGGGTCGACTTCCAGGACTCTGCCGGGACGCTGAAGGGCGCCATTGTTTCCGACGTCGCCTCGCCGATCTCCAGCTTCGGCTGCCAGGAGGTCAGCGGCGCTGTCTACGCCTACAACGGCTACTTCTTCACCGGGCTCACACCCAGCCCCTCGATCGCCGTGACGGTCGCCCACACGACCGTGACGGGCTACCAGAAGAACGGCATCACCTGCGACGACCCGGGCGAGACGTGCACCCTGAGGGCGGACACGGTCGTCGGCATCGGCCCGACCACGCTCACGGGGCAGAACGGGATCCAGATCGCCTACGGGGCGGTCGGCCAGATGACCTCCGACCTCGTGGCGAACAACGCCTACACGGGCTCGAACTCCGGGCTTGACTGGTACGGCACCGGCTACCAGGCGACGGGGATCCTGCTCTACCAGGCAGGCGCCGGAACCTCTGTCCTTCGCTCGACCCTTCGCTCGGACGCGATCGGCATCGCCGGAGTGGGCGACGTATCCGACACCATCCAGGGGAACACGATCACCAACAGCGTGGCCTACGGGATCGCGGAGAACGGAGTCCCGGGCACGACGGCGAGCATCGTGAACAACGCGATCCACAACACCGTCTACCATGCCATCGGGATCCTGGTCGACAACGGGACGTTCCGTCTCGCCCACAACTCGATCTTCTGGGTGTCTACCACGGGTTCCCAAGGTGCGAGCCAGCCGGTCACCGGCCCAGGGACGTACTACCCAACCTCGCCCGTGGCGAGCGTCTCCACCGCGGCCATCCAGGCCGTCTCCGAAGGCGGACCGACCGTCGTCACGATCGTCGGGACCTCCTACTACCACGTGAGCGCGAAGACCGCTACCCTCGGGGTTTTCGGCGGGCTCGTCACGATCAGCTAAGGCCGAGCCCCAGCTTCCCCCGCGGGACCGGTCCGCGGCAGGCCCCAATCTCGGTCGGCCGCGGGCCCTCCGGGGGCCAGGCGAGATTCGTCCGCTCTCGGCCACCGCGGCCCGGCTGCGCATGCATGGCGGGCCCTCCTGGCGTCCCGTGGAACGGACGCAGCGGTTCGTTCGCCTAGGGTCGAGGCAGGGTACCGAGCAGCTTTCGGCTCTCGAGATGGTCGAGGATCCGCTTCGTACTCTCGGCAATCGACTCGGTAGCCGTGTCCACGACCAGGTCAGGGTTCAACGGCTCTTCGAACGGGTCGTCGACCCCCGTGACCCTGGTGCCACCGGACGGTACCGAGCGCTTGTAGAGTCCCTTCGTGTCCCGTTGGCGACAGATCTCGATAGGGCACCGGAGCCAGATCTCGGTGAACCCCTCTCCCACCGTCGCGCGGGCCGCCTGCCGGGACGTCTCGTACGGGGTGATCATCGCCACGAGCACGGCCACGCCGTTGCGGGCGAGCATGCGCGCGACGTAGCTCACCCGCCGCGCGTGGAACTCCCGGTCCTTGCGCGAGAACCCGAGCTCCGGCGAGAACATCCGGCGGACCTCGTCCCCGTCCAGGATCTCCACGCGGTAGCCCGCAGCGCGGAGCCTTTCGGCCACCGCGGTCGAGAGGGTGGTCTTCCCCGACACGGGAAGGCCCTCGATCCAGGCGACGAGGCCATTGCTGGCGGGACGGGGTTCGGCGGTCACTACAGCCCGACCGCCACCGGCATAGAAAGTCGTTGCTGGTTCGTACGCGGTCGGTCTCCTACGCCTCCGAGGGCCGCTCGCCGCTCGGCGGTCGTTGTCCGCTTCGCGCGAGCCCGACCACGTACCGGCGAACGCTCGAAACCGGCTCGCCCACCTTGTCGACCGCTCGCTCGCACCGCCGGCAGACAGAGCCGTAGCAGATAGCCCCGCGCCCGTGACCTGTTAATCCATGACGTTATGTTGTCGGGGGATTTGGCGGTCCCCATGCGCCGCGCACCGACGGTTCGGCTCTCCCGCGAGGAGCGCCGCCAGCTGACCTCTTGGGTGCAGGCGCACACGACACCGCAGCGCCGGGTCTTCCGTGCCCGTGTCGTCCTGCGTGCCGCGGAAGGAGCTCAGAACCGGGAGATCGCCGAGGAGCTCCGGACGACCCCGGGAACGGTGGCCCTCTGGCGTCGTCGGTTCCTGTCCCAGCGAATCCCGGGGATCGAGAAGGACGCTCCCCGACCCGGGCGACCTCCCGTGATCCCCACGTCCACGATCCAGGCGATCGTTCGGTCCACCCTCGGGCGGAAGCCCTCGAACGCGGCGTACTGGTCGGCACGGAGCCTCGCGAAGGACATGGGGGTCAGCAAGACGACGGTGCAGCGGGTCTGGAAGGCGCACCAGCTCGAACCCCGTCGGGCCGCGGAGTCGTTCCGCCGCAATCCGGGCCCCGAGTTCGTCCGTAAGGTGACGGACTTCGTGGGCCTCTACCTCAACCCGCCGGAGCGCGCGATGGCGTTCTCCGTGGACGAGCGGGCGCGGGGGTCGGCCCTTCGACCCGGCGAGCGCAAGGCGATCTCGGAGTTCCAAGAACGCAGCCACGCGGCGGAGTTCTGCGCGTTTCTGCAGACGATCGATCGCGAGACCCCGAGGGAGCTGGACGTCCACCTCCTCGTGGACAACCGGGTCTCTCCCACGGCGCCCGAGGTCCGCCGCTGGCTCGTCCGCCACCCCCGATTCTACCTCCACCTGCTCCCGTCCGAAGGGTCCGCTCCGACCCTCCTCGACCGGCTCATGGGAGAGTTCACGAAGAAGCGGGTCCGGTCTGGCACGCTCCCCAGCGTCGCCCGACTGCACGGCGCGATCGAACACCACTTCACGACGTTGAAGGGGGGCCGACGACCGTTCGTATGGACGGCGACCGGAGAAGAGATCCGGGCCCGCGCCTCGTCCCGTCAGAATAAAGCCGTATTTTAATGGGTCATATCCGGGGGTTTATCTCCCGGACCCGGCGTCTCCCCCACGATGATGCCTCTCGAGACCGACCGAATGCCCGGACGGATTTGCGACGCAGGCGAAGGGATTCCTCGGTGGTCGCCGACCGGGTTCCGGCACTTGACGTCCTTCCCTTTCGCCTGCCGGACCGATGATGCAACTCCCGTAGACTACCACCCCGGTCGGCCGGGCGAGGATTCCACCCCCTCGACTCGGCCGACCCAAACCCCCTCTTCTACCGCTTCCGCGACGGCCGTTCTGGAGGTTCGCGCATGAGCAGCGCCCCCCCGGCCACGACGCCGGAGCCGGTGACCCCGAAGGTCCGTCGGCGGAGCGACCGATCCGGCCTCTACGCGACCGTCGGCGCCGTTGTGATCGTGGCGATCCTGGTCGGCGTCGGGTACGGGACCCACTGGTACGGCCTCACATCCAGTTCGTCGTCGGGGGGGTGTCCAACGGGCACCACTCTCCAGGGCGCGGGCGCGGCCTTCCCAGCGGCGTTGGTCAGCCAGTGGGTCTCCGGTTACACGGGCGACACCGGGAACCTCGTGAACTACGCGGCCAGCGGTGCCGGTGAAGGGATCACCGACCTCACCACGAAGCAGGTCGACTTCGCGCTCACGGACGAGGGGCTCAACGGGACCGAGTCGTCCGCGCTCGCGACCGCGGTCGGAACCGTACTCACCCTCCCCGTGACGGGGGGTGCGGTCACCCTCATCTACAACATTCCCGGCTACCCTGGTCCGCTGAATCTCACCGCCGCTCAGATCGTGGGCATCTACAGCGGGTCCACGGGGTACACGGCCTGGGACAGTACCGAGTTTACTGTGAACAACCCGGGCCTCGTGAGTTCCACGGCGCTGGTCTATGCGGTCCACCGCGGCGACCAGGCCGGAATGTCGTACGTCTTCACGAACTACCTCAGCCTCGACAACACCACCTGGGCCACCAACATCGGCACGTCCATCCTGCCTGCCTGGCCGATATTCGCCACGGGTCCTGGCGAGAGCGGGAACTCCGCCCTCATCAGGGAAGTCGCCGGCCAGGCCGGCGCGATCGGGTACACCGACCTCTACGACGCCCAGAGCCACAAGCTCCCGACCGCGCATGTGGAGAACCCCCACGATCAGTTCATCGCCCCTGCTGTCAGTTCGACCACCTCGGCGGTCAACGACATCTACGCCGCCGACCCCTCGTCGTTCCCTGCCTCGGACGGCAACTGGGCGAGCGTCACTTTCGTGAACGCCCCGGGAACCACTGACTACCCGCTCGCGACCATCGTCTACGCGATGGTCCCAGAGAACCCCGGCGCAGGGCACACGGCCTCCGCGATCGATGCCGAGGTTCTCGTCCAGTGGCTGCACTGGACCCTCACGACGGGAGAGTCGTTCAACTCGACGGCATTCCCCTACGTGAACCCGCCCGCGGCGCTCGTGACAGAGGCGCTGGCCGCGCTGTCCAACATGACCTACAATAAGGGGACCATCCCCACCTGCAGCTGAGGATGGGGGAGGTCGGGGCCGGGCCGGACCCACGAGCCGCGGAGGAGGTCTCCCGGCCCCGACAGCGAGCGCACCTCTTCCGTCTCCTGGGAGGGGTGTTCCGGGGGGGTGCCACGACGGCGGCCGTCGGGGTGCTCCTCCTCGCCGCCGCGCTCGTCGTTCTCCTCGCGACCAACGCGTTCGCCTCCATTGAACGGTTCGGGTTGGGGTTCCTCACGAGCGACCAGTGGGACCTCGGCAGGAACCAGTTCGGCGCGGGGCCTGCGATCGCCGGAACCCTCCTCACGAGCGCGCTCGCGCTCGTGTTCGCGATCCCTGTCGGCCTCGGGGTTGCCCTGTTCTCCTCCGAGATAGCACCGCCGCGACTCCGGACGCCGCTCGCCTACTTCGTCGACCTCGGGACCGCCATTCCCTCGATCGTCTACGGCTTCTGGGCCCTTCAGGTCCTGAAGCCCATCATGGAGACGTCGGTGCAGCCCGCGCTCGCCCACATTCCCGGAACGGGGTTCCTGTTCTCGGGCCCGCTGCTCGGTCTCGGGGTGCTCACCGCCGGCACGATCCTGGGGATCATGATAGTACCGACGATCGCAGCGTTCTCGCGCGAGGCGCTCCGGTCGGTCTCCCGCCAGCAGCGGGAGGCCGCGCTCAGCCTCGGCGCGACACGCTGGGAGGCGACGCGGATGGCCGTCCTCGGCCCCGCCGCCCCCGGGATCGGGGGCGCGATCGTCCTCGGCCTCGGCCGGGCGATCGGCGAAACGATCGCGGTCGCCCTCGTGATCGGAGGGGGGTACCTGGTCCCCACTTCGCTCTTCTCCCAGGGCTCGACCATCCCGAGCACCCTCGTGAACGGGTTCACCGATTCGTTCGGGCTCGAGCGCAGCGCGCTCTACGAGCTCTGCATCATCCTCCTCGCGATATCGCTCGCGATCAACCTCGGGGCACGGCTGATGCTGCGCGAGGCCGGCTCCTCCGTCCGCCGGGGGACCGAGAGCACCCAACGGCGCCGGCGGGCCCGACCCGCGGGACGAATCGCAGCCACCAGTACCGGATCGGGCCTGGGCGTCCCCCGATGGTGGTCGGTCCTGGTGGCGCAGCAGCGCGCACGCCGGCTCCGACGAAAGATCGTCTACGGGTTCGTTCTCGTCCTCGTGGTCGGTGCGGTCATCGTGGCGGCGTATCCGTTGGCCAGCCTGGTCAGGACCGCGGTCGAGAACGGCGGGACCGCGGTCGTTCACCCCTCGTTCTACACCTCGGAGCCGCCGACGTCCTGCGGGGTGAACCAAACCGTCTGCCCCCTCGGGGGGATCGGACCGGCGATCGAGGGCACGTTCGTCCTCCTGGGCGCCGCCTCGCTGATCGGCCTTCCGGTGGGCCTGCTCACGGGGATCTTCCTCTCCGAATACGGCCGGAACCGCCTCGGGCGGACTATCGAGCTCACGGTCGACGTTCTGGTGGGCGTGCCTTCGATCCTGCTCGGAGTGTTCGTCTTCGCGGTGTTCCTGCAGTTCGACCCTCTCGACGCCCGCACCGCGCTCTCGGGCGGCGCGGCCCTCGGGATGCTCATGATCCCGATCGTCGCGAAGGCGACGACCACCTCGCTCCGGACGGTCCCGGCCGCCGTCCGCGACTCAGCGCTCGCGCTCGGGTTCCCCCGCCATCGCGTGACGGCCCGGGTCGTCCTCGGCAGCTGCCGGAGCGCGCTCGTCACGGCCAATCTCGTTGCCCTCATGCGGGCCGGCGGAGAGGCTGCCGCGGTGATCGTGACCGCCGGCACGAGCCAGTACTGGGCCGAGGGCCTTCGCACCCCGACCGCCGCGCTGGCCACGTTCATCTACTACGCGCTCACGACGAACGCGTCGCCCAACTACACGTCCGACGCGTGGGGCGCCGCGCTCGTCCTCCTCCTTATCATGGCGGTGATCAGTCTGCTGGCCCGCCTTGCGCTGCGCACCGACAGCGTGTCGGCGTCGGAGTGATCGGGTGGCGACCAAGCTCGAGGTGCGGGAGCTCAGTGCGTGGTACGGGCCACGCCAGGCGCTCTACGAGATCTCGTTCGACATCCCCGACCGGTCCACGACCGCGATCATCGGCCCGTCGGGATGCGGAAAATCGACGTTCCTGCGGTGCCTGAACCGGCTCCACGAGGAGTCCCCGCTGGGACGCGTCGCGGGCCAGATCCTCTTGGACGGCGAGGATCTGGGAAAGCTCGACCCGGTGGAGGTGCGATGCCGGGTAGGGATGGTCTTCCAGAAGCCGAGCCCGTTCCCGAACATGTCGATCTTCGAGAACGTGGCCGCCGGCCTCCGGCTCCTGGGGGTCCGCCGTCGGGAGCAGCTGGACGAAGCGGTCTTCGAGGCGCTCTCGCACGCGGGCCTGTGGGAGGAGGTCGAGGACATCCTCGACGCCCCGGGGACGAGCCTCTCGGGGGGGCAGCAGCAGCGCCTCTGCATCGCCCGCGCGCTGGCCGTTCGGCCGGAGGTCCTCCTTCTCGACGAGCCGTGCTCCGCGCTCGACCCGATCGCGACCGCGAAGGTGGAGAGCCTCCTCTCGAAGCTCAGGACCGAGTACACGGTCGTGATCGTGACCCACAACCTGGCCCAGGCGGTCCGGGTCTCCGATTTCACGACGTTCCTGTACATGGGCAAGCTCGTGGAGATGGGGACGACCGACCAGGTCTTTCACCAGCCGGTCGAGAAGCTCACCGAGAACTACGTCACCGGCCGTTTCGGTTGACCGCCGTACCGCCGGCGTGCCCCTAACAGTCGCGGCCCCGCGCGCAATCCGTAAGAGTAGGGTGACCGTGAGCACGACCGCGCGAGGGGAGCATGAAGGTCGGTGTCATCGGAAGCGGGGATGTGGGGCGCCGGTTGGGTCACGGATTCGCGTCGCAGGGCCATGAGGTAAAGCTCGGGACCCGCGACCCGAAGAAGAAGGAAGTCCAGGCGTGGCTGAAGGAGACCCCCGGCAAGGTCTCCGCCGGGAGCTTCTCGGAGGCTGCCGCGCACGGCGAAGTCGTCCTGCTCTGCACGCTCGGCTCGGCAGTAGAGAGCGCGATCGGACTCGCCGGAGAGAAGAACTTCGCCGGAAAGGTTCTGATCGACGTGACTAACCCCCTCGACCTCTCGAAGGGGATGCCGCCCGGGCTGTTCGTCGGCACCACGGACTCGCTCGGCGAGAGGGTCCAGCGCCGGCTGCCGCAGGCGAAGGTCGTGAAGTGCTTCAACATCGTAGCGAACTCGACCATGATCGACCCTCGACTCAAAGAAGGCCTGCCGACCATGATCATCGCCGGGAACGACGCGGGGGCGAAGAAGAAGGTCGCGGAGATCCTTGCGGGGTTCGGCTGGGAGACGCCGGTGGACATCGGCAACATCGACGGGGCCCGGTGGCTGGAGGCGTTGACCGCGCTCTGGGTCCGGGTCGCGATGAGCGTCGGCTCGTGGACCCCGGGATTCCGCGTTCTCCGGCAGTGATGCCGGGCACCACCTTCCGGAGCGGAATTCGGGGTCGGCGTCGGTCGGCCTCCGGGTGGGGCCAAGCGAACCGATGACGCCAGGCCATGGCGCTGGCGCTCGCCCCACTGGGTGACGGGCCGCCTACGCACCCCCTTTTACACCTCAACCCGTTCCCGGTCCCATGCGCGCGATCGCGATCAGCAAGCTGGGCGCCACGCCCGAACTCATGGACCTGCCCAAGCCGACCCCGGGTCCGGGCGAGCTTCTGGTGCATGTCGCGGCCGCGAGCGTGAACCCCTTCGACTGGAAGATCGCCGAGGGGGTCCTGAACGGCGTCATGCCCCACCGCTTCCCCCTCGTGCTCGGGATTGACGCGGCCGGAACTGTCGAGGCGGTCGGGGCCGGGGTGTCCCGATTCGCCGTCGGGGACCACGTTCTCGGGCAGTTCCTCCACGCCCCGGTCGGGACGGGGACGTACTGCGAGACGACCACCGTTCCCGAGACGATCGGCGTATCCCGGATCCCTCCCGCGATAAGCGCTCGGGACGCGGCCGCCATTCCCACTGCGGGGATGACCGCGCTCCAGTCGATCGAGACGCTGGGGCTCTCGAAAGGCCAGAGCCTTCTTGTCATCGGAGCCTCCGGAGGGGTGGGCTCCTTCGCCGTGCAGCTGGCGAAGGCCCGCGGGTTCCGAGTCATTGCCCTCGCCCGCGCCAGCTCGGTCGACTACGTGCGGGGGCTGGGCGCCACCGAAGTGGTTGCCCGTGAGGAGCCCGACGCCGTGGACCGGATACGCCGCTCCCACCCCGGCGGCGTGGACGGGTTGCTGGACATGGGGAGCGACGCCCAGAGGATCCTCACGTACGCCTCGCTGGTCCGAAAGGGCGGCATCGTCGCCAGCACGGTCCGTGCGGCGCCACCGGAGGCCGGGACGGCGGGCGGCTTCCGCAGCCAGAATGTCAACCTCGCTCCCTCTGCCGCCCTGCTCGACCGATTGACGGC
>DATGZQ010000074.1:0-15920 GCA_035297125.1 Thermoplasmata archaeon | reverse complement strand
CGGCTCGGGTACGGCGCCTCTGCGAGGAGATGCTCTACGGTGTCGGACGCCCGGTGACGGTCGACGGGGTCCGGTCCGGCCGGATCACGACCCTTGGAGACGAGGGCGAGCTCCTGCTCGCAACGGGCGAGCACCGGCTCGCGGTGCGCTCCGGAGAGGTCCGGGTCGAGGAGGAGGCATGAGCGACGCGCTCGAGCGCTGGAAGGTACTCCAGCGCAAGACCCGCGAGGGCGGGGGCGCGGAGCGTGTCGAGCGCCACCGCGCGGCCGGCAAGCTCACCGCCCGCGAGCGCCTGGAAGAGTTCTTCGACCCGGGGACGTTCACCGAGACCGACCCGTTCGTCGTTCATCGCGTGGAGAAGTTCGGCCTCGACAAGCGCCGGATACCGGGGGACGGGGTGGTCACGGGCTGGGGCGAGGTCGACGGGAGGCCGGTATGCGCCTTCGCGCAGGACGCGACCGTGTTCGGCGGCGCTCTCGGCGAGGCGCACGCGATGAAGATCGTGAAGGTGATGGAGACCGCGAGGAAGGCCGGTGTGCCGATCGTGGGTCTCAACGACTCGGGCGGGGCCCGGATCCAGGAGGGGGTGCAGAGCCTGGGAGGGTACGGGGAGGTGTTCTACCGCAACGTTCTGCTCTCGGGCGTCGTCCCCCAGCTTTCGCTCGTCCTCGGCCCGTGCGCCGGCGGCGCGGTCTATTCGCCCGCGATCACGGACTTCGTGATCATCGCGCGTGGTTCCGGGCAGATGTTCATCACGGGCCCCGACGTCGTCAAGGCCGTCACGGGCGAGGACGTCACGATGGAGGCGCTGGGCGGCGCCGACGTGCACGCCGGCGTCTCCGGGGTCTCGCATTTCACTGCCGGTTCGGACCGCGAGGCGGTCGCCCTCGCCCGACGGATCCTCGGGTACCTGCCGCTCAACAACCTCGAGGACCCGCCGGTCTCCGACGCGCTCGCTCCGCCGGAGTCCGCCGCGAAGGAGCTCGCCCGGGTCGTTCCCGAGGATGCGAACGCTCCGTACGACGCGCACGGGGTGATCGACCGGGTGCTCGACCCGGGGTCGTTCCTCGAGGTGCACGCCGGCTGGGCCGCCAACCTCCTGGTCGGGTTCGCCCGCCTCGAAGGAAGGGCGGTAGGGGTGGTCGCGAACAACCCCGCCGTCCTCGCCGGAACGCTGGACATCAACGCCTCCACGAAGGGGGCCCGGTTCGTCCGCTTCTGCGACGCCTTCAACCTTCCGTTGATCACGTTCGTGGACGTTCCGGGGTTCCTGCCCGGGACATCCCAGGAGCACGACGGGATCATCCGGCACGGGGCCAAGCTACTCTACGCGTACGCGGAGGCGACCGTGCCAATGCTGACGGTGATCCTCCGGAAGGCGTACGGCGGGGCGTACGACGTCATGTGCTCGAAGCACCTCGGCGCCGACCTGAACCTTGCCTGGCCGACCGCCGAGATCGCCGTGATGGGCGCGGAGGGCGCGGTCAACATCCTCTACCGCCGCGAGCTCGAAGCGACCGCGGGCGGCGAGCGGGAAACGCTCCGGGCGCGCCTGTCGGACGAGTACCGGCGAGAGTTCCTGAATCCGTACCTCGCCGCGGAACGCGGCTACGTCGACGACGTCATCGACCCGGCCGAAACGCGGGCGCGACTCGTTTCCGGGCTCGCCGTGTTCTCCTCGAAGCGCGACGACCGCCCCTCGCGAAAGCACGGGAACATCCCGCTCTGAGCGTCGGGAGGCACCCGCATGGTCGGCATCACCGAAACGGTCCTTCGGGACGGGCACCAGTCGCTGATCGCGACCCGGATGCGGACCCGCTACATGCTCCCCGCCGCGGAGCGCCTGGACGCGATCGGCTACCGGTCGCTCGAGGTCTGGGGCGGGGCGACGTTCGATGTCTGCCTTCGGTTCCTGCACGAGGACCCGTGGGACCGGCTCCGCGCCCTCAAGCGGGCGATGCCGCGCACCCCGCTCCAGATGCTCCTTCGAGGACAGAACCTCGTGGGGTACCGTCACTACGCCGACGACCTCGTCCGGAAGTTCGTCGAGGAGGCGGCGCGCCAGGGGGTCGACATATTCCGGGTCTTCGACGCGCTGAACGACGCGCGCAACATGGAGGTCGCCATCGCCGCAGTGAAGAAGGCCGGGGCGCGGGCGCAGGGGACGATCTGCTACACTAGCTCCCCCGTCCACACGCTCGAGTCGTTCGTGGAGCTCGGCCGCCGGCTCGCGGGCATGAACGCGGACGAGCTGTGCATCAAGGACATGGGCGGTTTCCTTCCGCCCGCGGAAGCGAGCGCGCTCGTTCGGGCGCTGAAGAGGGAGGTCGGGCTCCCGGTCGTCGTCCACACGCACTCCGCCGGAGGCCTCTCGACCCTGACGTGCCTGGCCGCGGCGGACGCCGGGGCCTCGGCGGTCGACAGCGCGCTCAGCCCGTTCGCCGGCGGGGCGAGCCAGCCCCCGACCGAGACGCTCGTCAGCGCGATGCGGGGCACCCCGCTCGACCCGAAGCTCGACCTGGGCGCCCTGGCCGAGCTCGCGGAGTACTTCCGCGGTGTGCTCGATCACTACCGGCCGCTCCTCGACATCCGTTCGCTCCAGACCGACCCGCTCATCCTGACGCACCAGGTCCCCGGCGGGATGCTGTCGAACCTGCTCTCCCAGCTCAAAGAGCAGGATGCGATCGGCCGCCTCTCGGAGGTGCTGGCCGAGGTCCCCCGCGTTCGGGCGGACCTGGGGTATCCGCCGCTCGTCACGCCGACCAGCCAGATCGTCGGTATCCAGGCCGTCTTCAACGTCCTCACCGGCGGGCGCTACCGCCAGATCACGAAGGAGGTCCGCGACTACGTCCGCGGCCTCTACGGACGACCGCCCGGACCGCTCGACCCCGAGCTCGTCGCGCGGGTGACCGTGGAGGCCCCGGCGATCGCGGGCCGGCCGGCCGATCTGTTACCCCCGGAGCTCGAGCGCAGCCTCCAGGAAGTGCGCGCCCTCGTTCCCGCCGCCGACACGGCCGAGGCGCTCTCCTACGCTCTGTTCCCGGCGGTCTACCGCACGTACCGGCAGGGTCTCGACCACGGCGTCACGGCCGAGATCCTCACGGTGGCCGCGATGGGCGTGGTCGCCGCGCTCCGAGCCCCGAGGCCCCCCACGGCGCGGCCTGCTCCCCTGGGAGAGCCGGGGCGCCCGAGCGCGTGGGCGCTCGAAGGCCGGTCCCGCCAGCACACCCAACGGAGGTGGATCGATGCGGCTCACGGTCGTCCTCGAGGGTAAGCGCACGCCGGTCGACGTCTCGGACGACGGGACGACCGTCACGGTCGATGGCCGGTCCTTCCCGGTCCGGGTCGTCGCCCGGACCCCCGTACGGGTGGAGCTCGAGATCGCGGGAGAGAAATCGGTGGTCGAGGAGTGGCCGGAACCGTTCGCCGCTCCGCCCACGCCGGTCGTGGTCGACGGCGAGCGCTGGGTGGTGGAGGTCGTTCTCGAGTCGACGCCCTCGGCGACGCGCGCGTCCGCCGCGCCGGCGACCGCGGTGACCAGGTCCGCTCCCCGGGCCGAGGCACCCGACGACGGTGCCGGTGTGGCCGTCGTTCCGCCGATGCCGGGCCGGGTCGTCGAGCTCAAGGTGCACGAGGGGGACCACGTGCGCGCGGGATCGGTCCTCCTGGTCCTCGAGGCGATGAAGATGCGGAACGAGGTCACGAGCCCGGCGGACGGTGTCGTCCGGAACCTGCGGGTCTCCGAGGGATCCAGCGTCCGCGCGCGCGAGCCGATGCTGCGGATCGCCCCGGCCTGAGGTCGGCTCGGTCGTACCCCTAGAAGGTGCGCACCGCGTGGTTGCACGCCGGGCACCGTTCGGCGCCCACGGGCAGGTCGGCGGCGCAGTAGATGCAGAAGCCGGGCGCCGACGCGGGCCCGGCAGTGGGAGCGGCCCCGGAGGCGAGCGGTCCGCCTTCGGGCGCGCCCGGAGCGACAGTGCCCCGGGCGCCCGAGCCTACCGCGCGGCTCCCCCACGACGACCCGAGCAGGACGAACCCCACGACCATCCACGCGACGAATCCGTAGAGCACGTAGACAGCGTACTGGGGCAGGACGAACCACGCCAGCAGCGCGACCGCCATCGCCGCGAGGTTGAGGAGCGAGAAGAGGGTCCTGGCGAGCACGGACGCCGTCCTGTGCCGGGGAGCGTGCCGGACCTACTTGTCGATTTGTCCTGCGGGTGGGGCGGAGCTCTCCCGTCCCCCGCGCCGGGGGGCCTCTAATAGCCTCCGACGCTGGGCGCGCTCCGTGACCAAGGTCCCCACTCTCAACCGGCTCGACGAGTTCACCTACGAGATCCCGGTCTCGGAAGTGCCCGGGATGAGGGTCCCCGGGATCCTGTTCTCCAACGAGGCGCTCCTTCAAGGGGTCTCGGGAGACCCGTCGCTCCTCCAGCTCGCGAACGTCGCGACCCTGCCCGGGATCGAGCAGAACGCGCTCGCGATGCCCGACATCCACTTCGGCTACGGCTTCCCGGTCGGCGGGGTCGCGGCGTTCGACCTGGTCGAGGGGGTCGTCTCACCGGGCGGGATCGGCTACGACATCAACTGCGGGGTCCGCCTCTTGAGGACCGGGCTCACGGTCGAGGAGGTCCGGCCCCGTCTGGCGGCCCTGATCGAACGGCTCTACCGGGAGGTCCCGAGCGGCGTCGGCTCGAAGGGGGCACGAACGCTCACTCCGTCCGAGCTCGACGAGGTGCTCGTGGGAGGCGCAGCCTGGGTCGTCGGGCAGGGAATGGGCCGTCCCGAGGACCTTCTCGTCCAGGAAGAGGGGGGCCGTCTCTCGGGAGCGCTCCCCGCGGAGGTCAGCGAGAGCGCGCACCGCCGCGGGCTCCGACAGCTCGGGACCCTTGGCTCGGGGAATCACTTCCTCGAGGTGCAGGCGGTCGATCAGCTGTTCTACCCCGAGTTCGCCGCGGCGATGGGGCTCGAACCCGGCCACGCGGTCGTCATGCTCCACACCGGCTCGCGGGGCCTCGGGCACCAGGTCGCGACCGATTTCATACAGCGGATGGATCACCGGCTCGCGGCCGAAGGGGTCGTGCTCGTCGACCGTCAGCTCTCGTGCGCCCCGATCTCCTCCGACGACGGGGCCCGGTACCTGGGGGCAATGGCCGCTGCGGCCAACTTCGCCTGGGCGAACCGCCAGATGATCACCGAAGGGGTCCGCCGGTCGTTCGGCGCCGTGTTCGGCCGGGCCGCGGGGGACTCCGGTATCGACGTCGTCTACGACATCGCCCACAACATGGCGAAGGTCGAGGAGCACCGGACCGGCGGCACCTCGAAGAGGGTCCTCGTCCACCGAAAGGGCGCCACCCGTGCGTTCCCGGCCGGGCGCGAGGAGGTCCCCTTGCCGTACCGTCCGTTCGGCCAGCCGGTGCTGATCCCCGGCGACATGGGGACCGCGAGCTACGTCCTCGCCGGGCTGCCGACCTCGATGGAACGTTCGTTCGGCTCGTCCTGCCACGGGGCGGGCCGCCGGCTCAGCCGCCACGCGGCCGTCCGGACGTTCCGCTACGAGGAGGTCACGAAGGCGCTCGCCAGCCGGGGCATCATCGTCCGCTCGGCGTCGAAGGAAGGGGTCACCGAGGAGGCGCCCGGGGCCTACAAGAACGTGGAAGAGGTCGTCCGGGTCGCCGAGGGCGCGGGGCTCACCCGTCGGGTCGCTCGGCTCGTTCCGCTCGGTGTCGTCAAGGGATAGGCTTCCGTTTCCGGCGCCACGCGCCGGTCCCGAGGACGGCCGCGAGGATCCCCACCCCCGTGGAGATCGCGACGATCTCGGCGAACGTGAGGACCGGCGCCGAGGTCACCGAGACCGTCCACGACCGCTGGATCAGCGTCCCTGCCCTGTCGGTCACGTTCAGCGTCACGGTGTACGTCCCCCCGGACGAGAGGGTGAGGGCCATGACGGGTCCACCCACCGTCTTCCCGTCGGGCAGGCTCCAGTTGTAGCCGTAGGGCGGGCCGTTCCCGCCGTACGCGCTCGCCGAGAACGTCACGGTCAACGGCGCCTCGCCGCTCCCTGTGTTCGGGCCCGCGACGACCCCGAAGGGCGCGCTGGCGACGATGGCGGTGTCGCCGGTCGCACGGTCCCCGAGCGCGTCGGTCGCGTACCCTTCGAGGGTGTAGCCGCCCGGGATCCGGTACGAGTGGCTCGTGGCCTCGAGGATCGAGCTGTTGCCGTCCCCGAACCGCCACTCGAGCGTCGCGCCCCCCGGACCCGTCGAGTTCCCGTTGACGCTGACGCTGAACGGCACAACGCCCAGCCCGGGTCGGACATCGGTGCTGAGAGTGAGGGTGTCGACCCCCGGAAGGAATCCCCCGGGTTCGGTCGCGAAGAATCCCGGCAGGGTGATCGGCACCGTGAGGAGCGTGTTGAGGTAGGAGTCCTCGACGTCGAGGCTCGCGGAGAGCGTGTTGCTGTCGGCCGGGGGCAGGGGGCCGAAGTACGTCTCCTCCACCAGGGGGCCGTACGCAGAATGTCCATCCCCGAGGCTCCAGAAGACGATCTCGCCCGCGGGTCCGATCAGCCCGGCCGTTACGGTGAGGGTCGTCCCCGAGGAGACGTTCACCGCCGGTGATATCGTAGCCGTCACTCCCACGGGCACCGCGCCGTGCGCCGGCTCGACATCGATCACGAACGCCTCGCTCGCATTCCCGTGGCCAAGGTCGGAGAGCGACCCGATCGCGACGTACTCTCCCGGCGTGCTGTAGACGGCGGTCACCGACTGGCCGACCGCGCCGATCCCGTTCCCGAACCTCCAGCCGGTCGTCGCGGCGTCGTCTCCGAAACCGCCACTGACGACCGCCGACGAGAACACGACCGTGAGGGGCGCCGGGCCGGCCTGCGTCGAGCTCGTGAACGTTACGTTCAGCGGGGGAGCGACGGTCACGGTGGCGTTCGCGGTCGCGAGGATCCCCGAGGAGTCGTTGATCCATTCGGAGACGTTGTACGTCCCCGCCGTCCGGAAGACGGTGCACCCGCAGGCCTTGGTGTAGAGGTCGGCGGACCCGAGGGTCGTGGTCGTCGGGTGACCGGAGCCCGGGCCGCTGCCCCGGGTCACGAAGAGCGCGGGAAAGTCCGCGGCCGCGTCGCGAACTCCCTCGGTCGTGTTGGCCAGGATCGTGAACGGCGTCGGGGTCTGGACCGTGATGTTGACTGCGGAACTGGCCCCTCCGTCGGTAGGAGAGGCGCTGTCGTGAACGGCCACCTCGGCGCGGTAGACCCCGGCGGCCGGGTAGGCATGCACGGCCACGTGGGACCGGTTCCCGGTGATGGACGAACCGTCTCCGAAGAAGAAGTCGTAACTGTACGGGGCGGTGCCGCCGGTGACGGTGGCCGTGAAGTTGACGACCGCGCCCGTCGTCGGCGTCGCGTTCGACGCCGCCAGTTGGACCGACAGCCGCACCCCGCCGCCGACGATGACGACCGCGGCGGGAGAGACTGCCTCGTTGCCGACGCTGTCGAACACGAACGATTGGACCTCGTAGACGCCCGCCTGGGCGAACGTGTAGTCGGTCGAGCCGCCTGGGAAGAGCGAGGCGTTTCCGTCGCCGAAGGAGATCCCCTCGAGCGGGTACACCCCGGATCCCCCGGTCGCGGTAAGGTTCAGCGTGGTGGTGAGCGGGGCGGAACCGGACGTGGGCGACGCGGTCACGGTCGTGCTCAGGTTCGACACCCCAGCGCCGCTCGTGGACACGAGGTTCCGGACAAGGGCCGAAACGATAGGGGTCCCGATGCCCGTCACGGCGTCCCAGCCGTGTCCCGCGGCGTAGTCGTTGTTCCCGAGGAGGATGTCGTGAAAATCGGACGAGTAGTTCGAGCTGTTGAGGATGCGGTAGAGGCTGGGGTTGAGGAAGCCGAGGTCGACCTTGGCGTACTGGTCGACGTCGGCCGCGATCCCTGCCCAGACCGGGGTCGCGACGCTCGTCCCCTCCACCCCCGAAAGGCCCCCTCCCGCGTAGATCTCGACCGGGTCAGAGGCGTCGGCGGAGACGTCGGGCGCTCCCCGGTTCGGACCCGAGAAGCCGAGGCCTACCTGCCACCACGGTGTCGGGAAGGGGGAATACCCGCCGCCCGAGCCGCCGCTGTTGATGCAGCCGGGCGCGGACGACCCGGTCTCGCTTCCGTTCCAGGCCCACTCGCTGCGGTACGTTCCGTTCGTGTCGATCGAGAGGTAGGTCCCACCCACGCCGGTGACATACGGGTCCGAGGCCGGATAGTTCGTGGAGAGGCCGCTCGTGCCGTCGGCCGCGCCGCAGTCTCCGGACGCTGCGAACACGCTTATCCCCTCGGCGGCCGCGAGTTCTAGGACCGGGCTGAGGACGGCGTACGATCCGTCGGTGGATGCGTTGCACTCTGTCTGGCAGACGGGAGGTTGGTAGGCGTTGTAGATCCCGACGTCGGGCTCGCCCCAGCTGAGCGATATCACGTCGGCCCGCCCGCCTCCGACCAGCCAATCGATCGCGGCGTAGAGGCCGGGCCCGGCGTCCGGAGAGTAGGTCATCTCGATGGACGCGCCCGGGGCCATCGCCCGACTCCACTCGACGTCCAATGCGTCCTCGAGCGGCCAGCCCGTATTGGTGCCGGTCGAGTTGAGGTCGATCGTGGTGGGGTCGGGGTAGCGGAACGTGATGTTTCCGGCCGCGAGACCCGTGTCGTTCGCGAAGTTGCTGAAGTCGCTCTTCAGTCGGTCCGCGGGCTCGTCGCCCGAGTAGGCGTCGACGACCGCGATCCGCACTCCGGACCCGTTCGTTCCGTTCGCGAGCAGCGGATTGAGGGAGTACGCGACGTGCAAGTCACAAGGGGTGAGGTCCACCCCGGGCGTGCACCCGGCGGCCGGAGCGGCACCCGGAGCGGCACCCGGAGCGGCACCCGGAGCCTCGGGCGTCACCGACGGAACCATCGACGTCACGTTCCCGAGACCCAGCACACCGATCCAGGGTGCGATCGACGGCAGCGCCGCGGGCGTCGGATGGCTCACGTAGGTCCGGCCCGCCGGGGATCGATACTCGTCGAACGAGGTCCCGAAGGCTCGGGCGATGGACGCGCTCGCCCCCTGGACGTCGAGGATGAGGCCGTCCGGCGAGGAGGCGACGGTGAGGCCGTAGCTTTCGAAGTAGCGAGTTGCCGTCTGAATGGCCGAGGCGGTCGCTCCGAACCGGGAAGCGGCCTCCGATGCGGGGAGGTAGGCGCGATAGGTCGGCGTGCCCGGAACGCTCTGCGCATCCACGAGCGCGGCGAGACCGGTCGGGTCATGGGAGGCGAGGCCGACGGCCACGTCCAGCGGCGTGGAGGGGGGCAGGGGGCCCAACGTCTCGACACCGGACGGAGCGGCGTACCCCGGGGCCACCCGGATCGACGTCGAGGCGGGGGTCGCGATTGGTGTTTCGGCTACCCGGGGCGCCGCGGTCTGCGAGGAGCCGAAGACCGACCCGGAGGGAGCGACCAGGCTGGCGACCGCGAGTATCGCGATGGCGACGACTATGGGAACGGGACGGTGTCGCACCCAGACCCCTCGCTTCGGACTAGAGACGCGGGGAGTGGGATATCCCTCTTGCCTATCGCGGGTCGCGGGGCGCAAGACCTCATAACCCGGCCCCGAACTCGGCGAGCGGAGCTCCGTGAACCCCTACCTCGGGTACGAGATCGCCCTCCTCGCGGTTCTCGTCTACGCCGGCATCGTTTACGCGCTCTGGGCCGCCGGCAAGATCGGCCCCGACCGCACGTTCTCCCTTCTCGGACCGGCGCTGATGATCCGGACGAAGCGGGGCAGGGCCGCGCTCGACCGATGGGGCCGGTTCGTTCGCTTCTGGACCGCCGCGGGCGACCTCGGGATCGTGCTGGCGGCGTTGGCGATGGCGGCCATGGTCGTCGTGCTCTTCCTGGGCGCTATCCGGTCGTTCAGCCTCTCGGCCGCGCAGGCCCCCTCGATCCAGGAGGCGGTGGGGCTGCCCGGGATCAATCCTGTGATCCCCCTCGGGTACGGGATCGTCGCACTCGTGGTGGGGATCGTGCTCCACGAGCTCCTGCACGGGATCATCGCCCGGTCGCAGAAGATCGGGGTGAAGAGCCTCGGCGTCCTCTGGTGCGTCGTTCCGGTCGGTGCGTTCGTCGAGCAGAACGACGTGGACATGCTTGCCGCACCCCGGCGGAAGAGGGACCGGGTCGCCGCGGCCGGCGTCCTCGCCAACTTCGCCCTTGCGATCGTGTTCTTCGTCGCTTTCTCCGGACTGGTCGCCTCGTCCGTACAGCCCAACACCACGGGCGTGCTCATCACCTACGTCCAATCGAACTCCCCGGCCGCCAACCTCAGCATCGCCCCCGGTGACGTCATCACGTCCATCAACGGCACGGCGACGACTACGGTTCCGCTGTTCGAATCGAGCCTGAACTTGACGCACTCCGGGGAATCTGTGGTGGTGGGCGTCTATGATCCGAGCCTGGGGCACGTCACGAACCTGACCGTGGTCCTGTCCCAGAACCCGACGATCAAGACGCGCGGGTTCCTGGGCGTGGGAGTCCTGACCACCCTGGCCGAACTGAAGTCGACGCTGGTCTGGCCGCTGGGCACGTCCGGGGGCCCCCTCGTGGGAGGTTCGCTCTGGCTGTACCTGCCCTTCATGGGGGTCGAACCCGTGGCGGGGCCGTACGCGGGCGATTTCCACGTCTCCGGACCGCTCGCCGGGGCCAATCCCACCGGGTTCTGGATCGCGGCCAACCTCCTCTACTGGCTTGCCTGGATGAACCTCCTGCTCGGATTCTCGAACGCGCTCCCACTCGTGCCTCTCGACGGAGGGCTCCTGTTCCGCGATTTCGCCACGTCCCTCGCCGCTCGATTCAAAGCTGGGTGGAGCGAGGCGCGCCTCGAGGCGTTTGGAGGTCGCGCGGTCGTGTTCTCGTCCCTGCTGGTCCTGTTCCTGTTGCTATGCCTGTTCGTGGTGCCTCGGCTCGTATAGACGCGGACGCCCTGTTCGCGGACTACCCGTTCCTTCCCGGCGCGGATGCCCTCCTCGGCGGAGAGCTGGTATCGGTCCGGTCCCTGCTCCTGGACCCCGCCTACGAGCGCCCCCGGGCGATCGGCCGCGCCCGAGTCCTGGCGGCGGCGGACGACCCGCGTGCGCTCCACGACGTCGAAGAACTTTCCGCGGCGTCCGCGGACGTGCGGTACCTCTCGTTCCTGTTCGCTCGCCTCGTGCTGGCGGCGGCCCCGGCACCGGCAGCGCTTCGCCGGTGGGCTGTGGCGGAAGCGAAGCGAAGCTACGCCCGGCTCCTCCAGTCGCCCCCCGACGAGCTCGAGGAGATCGCGCGGCGTCTGGGGTTCACCGGCGAGGCCGGCAGCGGCCGGGTGGAGATCGATATCGCCGACTATGTCCGACTCGCCTCTCCCATCCGGGAGGCGGACTACCGGCTAGCGAACCAACCGGTCAAGGGGGGGCGGGTCACGGTGGAGGCGAAGCGCGCCGCTCGCCTCCTGCAGGAGGCGATCCGCCGGTCGCTCGTCACGCCCGTCCACCTCGACGCGGAGGTGGTCACCCTGGTCCGGTCGCGGGAGACGGAGCTGTTCGAGGAACTGTCCCGTCGGCTGCCGCTCCCGGTGGGGCGGGCCGGGACGACTCCGGGCGGACTTCGCCGGGACCGGTTCCCTCCGTGCATCCGGAAGATGCAACGGACACTGGAACGCGGTGAGAACCTCTCCCACGCCGGCCGGTTCTGCCTGGCCGCGTTCCTGCACCGCGCCGGCGCGGACTTCGAGACGATCGTCGACGCCTACCGCGGGGCCCCGGACTTCGAGGAGTCGGTGACCCGGTACCAGGTGGAGCACATCGTCTCGCGCAACGAGGGGCTCGGCTACGAGCCCGCCCAGTGCGATACCCTGCGCAGCCACGGCCTGTGCGTACGCGAGGGAGACCCCACGGCAACGGTCCCGGTCGACAGGGCCTCGGACGAGGTCTGCTTCCGGCCGACCCTCAAACACCCGCTCCAGTACTACCGCATCAAGGGCGGGGTGACGCTGGAGCGGGCCACCGACGGCGAGGGCCGGGTCACTTCGGGGCCAGCGCCTGATACGTCCGCCTCGCGCGAGCGAACGCCGTCCACTGGCCGGCGATGACGAAGTAGAGGAACGCGACGTCGATCACCGTGAACTCGATCCCCCAGAGGTGGAACCGGGCCCACGGCTCCGACCGCGCCCAGGGCCAGGGAAGGGACCAGTCGAACTCGAGGAACGCCGCGAGCGCGAGCACGACCAAACGGTCCGCGCGCGAGAGAAGTCCCGCGTACAGCCGTCCCTGACCCACGGCCTGCGCCTGGGTCCCCATGTAGCTCGTGAGCAGGAGGCTCACGAGGGCGAGCAGGGCGAGGATGGGGTTCGCGAAGCTCGAGATCGCGAGGCCGACGACGAGTATGACGTCGGCGTACCGGTCTAGGACGTGGTCGAGGAGGTCGCCTTGCGGGCTCGCCTTGCCGGTGGTGCGCGCGACCTCGCCGTCCAGGACATCGAACAAGCCCGCCAGCAGGATGAGGACGCTGACGGGCAGGAAGAGCAGCGGTGTCGTCCACCGCACTGCCGCCGAGAGGAGGGCCCCCGCGGCCGCGAGGGTGATCGCTAGGACGCTCAGGCGGTTGGGGCTCCACCCGAGGAACGGGCGCGCGAGGCGCTGCACGTACGGGTGCACCTTCGCCCGGTATCCCTCGAGAACCATCGGACCCACCTACGTCGGCCGGTCCAAAAGGTGCGCGGTCACGGCAGCGTCGGCGAGCCAGTCGATCGACTGGGACCGCGCAGGACCCCTCCCCCGGAGGTGGCGGGCGACGTCTCGGGCGACGGCCTCCACCGTACGGTTCGTGGTATCGATCTCGAAGACGCGCCGTCCGAGGCGGCGAGCCTCGATCAGGATCGAGTCGGTCGCCTCGCAGACGTAGTTCGACTGGCGATTGGCCGGTGTGCCACGCCGCGCGCGGCGGAGGCGCGCAAGGAGCTCGTTCGGATGACACCGGAGCACGATCGCCTCCCTCAGGGGCAGGAGGTGTGCCAGGTGTCCGACGATCAGCTCCGGCGCGCCCACGGTGACCGGTCGACGGACGGCGCGGGAGAGCGCGTCGAGGTCGACCTCGACCGACGCACCCCTCCGTCGCACGGCTCCGACCTTCCGCGCGAGGTCGCGGACCTCGACGACCCGGAACCGGCCCGCGAGGCGCCGCGCCACGGAGCTCTTCCCGGTCCCGGGAGTACCGGTGAGCGCGGTGGTCCGGGACATCGCCATCGACGAGACCCTGCTTCGGAAGAGCGCATCGCCCGGGGGACCAGCCCACCCCTCGGGGGCGGAGGCCTAGAGGAAGCGGAGGGTTCGGAACGACCGCCGCCAGGCACGGACTTGGGGTCCGACCTTCTCGGACCGGAGACCTCCCCGGACGATGAGGTCCGCGAGGCGCGGCATGTCGGGGGGAACGAGCCCCAGTCGCGTCGCCTCGGCGGTGCCGATGCGGCCCACGAGGTCGATCAGGAGCGCCTGACGCTCGAGCCTCCGCGCCAGCGCACCCGCACCCTCACCGCTCGTGGCCTTGAGCAGCGTTCGGTCGATGTGGAGCTGGTGGGATCGGGTGAAGCCGTCCGCCGCTCCGATGAGCGGCAGGCCGCCCTCGACCAGGGCCGGGGCCAGGGCCTGGGCGTTCGCCACGACGGTCCGCGCGTACTCGGGAGCGAACCGCTCCAGCTCGAGGATCGTCTGGGCGATCCCCGCGATGCGGTTCCAGTGCGCGTTGTCGAAGATCCTCCAGACGAGCGCCGGGTCGATCTGGCGGAAAAGGTCGTCCCGGTTCGTGGCGATGATCCCGCCCTGGGGTCCGGGGAACGACTTGTGGGTGCTGCCGAACAGAACGTCCGCGCCCTCGCGGAGCGGGTCCTGGAACTCGCCCCCGGCGACCAGCCCGAGAACGTGCGACGCGTCGTAGAGGACGAGGGCGTCCACGGCGTGAGCGGCCTCAGCGATCTCGCGCAGCGGGTACGGGAAGAGGAAGAAGCTCTGGCCCAGGACGACCGCGTTGGGCCGCTCGCGTGCGATCGTCTGCACGGCCTCCTCCGCTTCGACCCGGAACCCCGGACCGTCCGCCGGGAGGGGTCGGACGGTGTACCCGAGGACGGCCGGGACGAACCCCGGGGCGTACCCGTCGTAGCCACCCCGGTCGGGAGGGATCGCGAGGATGCGGGAGCGGGGCGGGAGCAACGGCGCGAGGACCGAGAGCGCCGCAATGTGCCCGGAGAGCGGGCGGGTCGTCGAGTGCTTCGCCCGGAAAAGACGGGCCGCCGCGGCGTTGGCCAGCGCTTCGATCTGGTCGGTGTACCGGGTGCCTGTGTAGCTGTTGTCGAGCGCCTCCCCGTCGAAGACGGTCTCGAGTGGAAGGGTGTACCGGCCCGCGAGGTCGCTCCCCAGGTACCGTCGGGCGGTCGGAGAGAGGGAGTTCTCGCTCGCGAGGAGGTTGAACACCTCCCGGCCCCGCCACCGGTCGTGGGACCGGACGAGGCCGGCGAGCCGCGCCTCTTCCTCAGTCGGACGCGGGTTCATGGGCGCCCGGACCGTACGGTCGCGGCCCCTTGGCCAGCTTCCGGCGCTCCGTGTGCCCGCATCGGGGGCAGACGAGCTCCTTGCCGCCCATCGTGAGAAGGGCGTGGCAGACCTGGCAGCGGGCGGAGACGACGCCGAGGGTCGCTGCCGCGGTCGTGAGCTTGATCGACGGGTGCGCCTGGAGCACCCGCGCGAGGATGATGTCGCCCACGGCGAACTCGCCCTGGAGCGTCTCGGTGTACCCGTCCTTCGCCTTGGAGATGTGGACGGTGCCTTCGGGCTTTCCGGGGACCGAGCGTCGGCTGGTGGCGGTCACGAGGACCTCCACGATCGCCATCGCGGTCTTGATCTCCTCCACGCGGGCGTACACGAGGTCCTCTTCCCCGATTTGGGGAACGGCGTTCCGGGGCTCGATGCGCAGCGTCTTGTCGCGAGGGTCGATCGTGGGTTGCCCCAGGACCGACGCGTAGATCCGACCCCGGTCCTCGTAAGTTCCGTGCCCGGGGAGGTACTGCTCGGCGGCCCCGAGGTAGTCCCCCGGGAGGGCGAGTTTCGGGAGCTCTGGGTCGGTCATGTATCGTGGTTCGTCCGGATCGCCCAGAGGTCCACGTCAAGGTCGACCCGTCGCCGGGCGTGGTGCGGGAACGTCCGCGGCAACGCCCAGGGGATCGGCTCCACGACTAGGACTTGTGCGGCGCGCGCGACCGCTCCCCGCGCTATAAAGCTTCGGGAGTCGAGGAGGGCGAACGCGTAGATGCCGCGCGTCGCCGAGGCGTACGCCGCGTCCCAGAACGGCCGGTCGGCGTGCCGCTTCTGGGCTCCGAACGGCGGGTTCATCAGCACGAGTTCCGCCGGCGGGCGGGCCTCGCCCACCTCGGCCACATCGAACGAGACGCTCACCCCGGCGTTGCGGGCGGCTTCCCGGCCGAGGTCGATCGCTCCGGGGTCGACATCGATCCCGCGTACGGTCCCGGCGCCGAGAAGGGCCGCCCCGATCGCGAGCCGTCCGGTCCCGCACCCGAGGTCGAGGACGGAACGTCCCGTCAGTCCGTCGAGCCGCTCCGCGGTCGCAAGGAGCGTGGTCGCGGCCTCGGCGGGGGTCAGGACCTGCTCGAGGTCGGCCCGGGGGCGGGCAAAGGGAGGCACCCGCTCGAGGTGGCGGAGGAGCTCGGACCGGCGCACGACCGGCTAACGGCCGGAGAGGATGACACTGCGCCCCGCGCCGTACTCTGGTCCCGGAGTGCGGGGAGCCGGATTTGAACTGGCGAACGCCTTACGCGACAGGATTTCTTCGGCGGCGGTCGCCGCCGTTTAAG
>DATGZQ010000073.1:0-10022 GCA_035297125.1 Thermoplasmata archaeon | reverse complement strand
AGCCTCCCGGGCGAGAGACCCCGGAGCGCATCGCTCCCCAAGCGCGTTGATCCCGCCGTCCACCTAGTGCACGACGTGGTTGTCGGTCGTCATCACCTCCGGGGTGTCGACGACCTTCAGCAGCTCGGGGACGATGGTCGCGCGGGCGCCGACCACCAGGTTGTTGCCGTCGATCAGCACGTAGCCCGTGGTCGTACCGGCCGCGCGGATGACGAGCCCCCGCATGCCCTCCGGGCCGATCCCGTCGCGGGCCGTGGAGAACCCCGAACGGGTGGCGACGCCCACCTCGATCGGTCCGTCGACAGCCGCCGCCTGCGCGGCCGCCACCGCGGCCTTCACGTCGAGGACGAGGCGCTCCGCCCCCGGGCTACCGTAGGAGATGTCTCCCTCGCCCTCGATGTAGGAGTTGTGCGCGTCGATGAGCGCGACCGGCGGGCCACCCTCCCGCGCGATCTCCCGAACGATCCGGTCGCCGACCGCATAGGCGATGTCATCGGTCGGTGCCGGCGCCTGGCTGACCAACACCAGGGCGACATCGCCCAGAAGCTGGGCCCGCGCGAAGCTCCCCGGGTACGGGGAAACCAGGGGACTCGCGCGGCGCACCGAGGAGCGGGGCAAGGAACCAAGGAGCTCCACCGCCGCGGAGCCGATGCGGGCCACCTCGTCGGAGGAGGGGAGGTCAAGGTCGTGGTCCGAGGGTGTATGCGGGACGAGCACCGTGCCCGCGGCCGCCCCCAGGATCTCATCGAGCTTCCGGGGTAGGTCGCTCGCCCCCAGGGCGGCGAACGGCCCGGGATGGACCGCGGGAAGGGCCAGGGTGGCGTGCACTTTGTCGCCCCGGAAGAACGCGACGAGCGTGACCCGGATGTTGGCGAGGACCGTCGTTCGCAGGAAGAATTGTTCGAGGGCGCGGGTCGCCCCCGGGTCCCGGTCGGCGACGTGGTCGAGCAACGGTCGGATGAGGGCGACGCCCGAGGAGTGGAACTCCCGGCGGATGGGGCGGTCGGACGCGCGGAGAACCGCGAGGGCGCAGATGAAGGCGAGGACGAACGAGGCGCCCCCGGCGATGAGCGAAGGCAGGGTCGGGGGCACGATGACGTAGAAGCCGGCCAGGAACAGTCCGGGCTGGACGAGCGCGGCGGGGAGCATCCTCACATGGCTCGAGCGGGAGACCCCGTAGAGGCCGAGCTGCCGGAACCAGAACGCGGGGGCTGCCAGAAACGGTCCGAGGAAGACGAGCGGAGGGACGCTCGCCGGCCAGATCAGCGCCGCTCCCCGCCAGGCGACGGCGAGCGGGAGCTCGAGGACGAGGACGCTGATCACGAGGAAGAGCCCCCGGTGCCACTCGAACCTTCCGCCGACCGCCGCGGCGAGAGGAGTGGTCAGCACGCCTGCCAGCAGGGCAGGGCCCGCGACCGAGAGGAGCAGGCCGTACTCGAACATCCGAAGATTCGGGCCCCAGAGCGCGCCGGCAAGCGCCGCCGAGACGAGCAGGATCAGGCCGATGGCCAACGGAGCGGGGGGAGCGCGGAACAGCAGGTGCCCCCGCGGCGGGCGGCGCTGCTCGTCCTTCGCGGGCGTGAGGGGCTTAGTGGCTCCGGACACGCCGTACCTCCTCGAGGATCGAGCGATAGCCCTCGCCCAGCCCCTCTTCCTCGGTCACGGTTCCCGTCACCAGCACATCCGCTCCGGCGCCGAGCAGCGGGCGAGCATCCTTTCCCGACCGGATCCCGCCGCCCACGATCAGCGTCGCACGGGTGGCGGCACGGACGGCACGGACCATCGACGCCGGGACCGGCGTCGGTGCCCCCGAGCCGGCCTCGAGGTATACGAACCGCATCCCCAGCATCTCCGCCGCCAGGGCGTAGCCGCTCGCCGCGGCGGAATCCGCGCGCGGCACGGCGTCGGCCCTGCCGACTTCGCCCACGCGCATGCCCGGCGCGACCACAACGTACGCGGTCGGAATCGTCTCGAGCCCCATCGACCGGATCACTGGCGCGGCCCGGGCGTGGGCCCGGATCACGAGCTCGAGGTCCCTCGAGTTGAGGAGGCTCATGAACAGGATCGCGTCCGCCTCGGGCGTGAGCGAACCGGGACCCTCGGGAAAGATGATCGCGGGAACTCGGACCGCCGCCTTCACCGCCGCCGCGGTGCGCCCCATCACCTCGGGAGAGATCCCGGTGGACCCGCCCAGCAGGATCGCGTGGGTGCCGAGCTCCACCGCTCCTTGTGCGACCGTCGCACCGCGCTCGCCGGGCGACTTGTCCGGGTCGATGAGCGTCCAGTGCATCGGGCCACCCGCGTGCAGTGCGGCAAGGTAGGACTCCACCCGGCCCAGGGTGGGGGTGGCGTTCATCGGAACGCCACCGCCAGGAACGCGAACAGCGCAGCGGTCATCGCCGCTTTGCTCACGGTCTGCTCGAATCGAAGCCGTTCGGGGAGGTAGACAACGGACACGACGAACGTCGCGTCCGCCACGGCGACGAGCCCGGCGTAGGCCAGGCCTTCCACCGACCCCAGACGCACGAACCAGAGCAACGGAAGGGCACTGAGCACGATCGCCGCGCCTACCGCGGCCCGCGCCACACGCGTTGCGTAGGGGAACCCCCGTTCGCGAGGCAGGGTCGACCGGCCCACGTCCCCACGGGCGTCCTCCATGTCCTTGATGATTTCCCGGCTCAGGGTCGCCAGGAAGGCCATCCCCGCGAACGGGGCGAGAAGGGCCGGGGCCCCCAGGGCGGCCCCGCCGTACAGGAACACCAGTCCGGTGAGAAGCGCTACCGAGAGGTTCCCCACGAACCCTTTCGCCTTCCACCAGAACTCGTAGCCGACGACGGTCAGGATGGCGACCGCGAGGAGGACCGCCACGAGGGGTTCCTGGAGGGCCACCGGGACGGCGACCGCACCGGCCCCGACGAAAAGCCCCACGGTGAGCCTCCGGGCGCCGGGAGGCGAGATCTCCCCCGTGACCAGCGGGCGTTCGGGATGATTGACCCGATCGCCCTCCTGGTCGCCGAGGTCGTTCAGGACGTTCCCGGCCGCCGTCACGAGCAATGTCGAGGCCGCGGCGAGCCCGAGGAGAAGCCAGGACCCGGGAGCGATCGAGACGCCTCTTCCCGCGGCGACCAACCCGGCGACCAGCGTGCCCAGGAAGGAGACCGCGAGGTTGGGGGCGCGCATCAGGCGGAGCGCCGCCAGCACGGGTTCCGATGGCCGCGGCCATCGCATAACGGTTTTGGTCATTCTACCGCGTCTGCCCCGTCAGAGAATGGGAGCCGTACTGTGGACGGAGAGGGGCGCGGGCCCGAGGGTCCCGGGCGAGGCTCGCGGGATCACGACGCTACTCGCCCGTTAGCCCTAAGCGCCCTGAGCCGTTCGCGCGGGCGCCGATGGAAGGACTCCACTACCGGCTCTCGCTCGACATCCGCCCAGACTCGCTTGAGTACGGCGGTCGGGTCGAGATCGTGGCCCAGGGCCTCCCATCGTCCCTCGTGCTCGACTCGATCGGGCACGCGATCCGGTCGGTTTCCGCGGCCGGTGCGCCGCTCCGGCACGAGTGGGACCCGGCCGCGAGACGACTGACCGTACAAGGCATTCCGAGGGGGACCGCCTCGGTGACGATCGACTATAGCGGCACGATCGATGACCGCGGGCTGAGAGGGTTCTACTCGTCTCCGCTCGGCGCCGGCCGGCTATTCTCCACGTACTTCGAGCCGGCCGGCGCGCGGCGTCTGCTGCCCTGCCTCGACCGACCGGCGGAGAAGGGGATCTTCACGATCGACGTGACGGCCCCGGCCGGACTGACGGTGATCTCCAACATGCCGACGGAAGCGACCGAGGAGCTTCCCGACGGGCGGAAGCGCGTGCGGTTCACGCCCACCCCTCCGATGTCGACGTACCTGCTCTTCGTGGGGATCGGGCCTCTGGAGGAGATCGCCGGGGACCGGTCCGACCCCCGCGTGATCGTGGCCGCGTCGCGGGGAAGGGCGGAGGAGGGACGGCTGGCGCTGAGGGAGGCGTCGCGGACGGTGGACTACTTCTCGCACTACTACGGCGTTCCGTACCCATTGCCCAAGCTCCACCTCGTCGCCGTCCCCCAGTTCGGCACCGGGGCGATGGAGAACTGGGGCGCGATCGCCTTTCAGGAGCACTTCCTGCTGGTCGGAGAGCGGTCCCCGATCTCCGCGAGGATGCGCTTCGCGGAGGTGCTCGCCCACGAGATCGCTCACCAGTGGTTCGGCAACCTCGTGACGATGCGCTGGTGGAACGACCTCTGGTTGAACGAGAGTTTTGCCTCCTTCGTCGCGATAAAGGCGCTCGAGTCGCTCTACCCCGAATGGAACGCCTGGGATGATTTCCTGCTCACCCGCTACGCGGGGGCGATGCTCTGGGATGCGCTGCCCCACACCCACCCGGTCCGGGTCGACGTCACCGACCCGGACCAGATCCGGCAGATCTTCGATGAGATCAGTTACGGAAAGGGGGCGAGTCTCCTCCGGATGGCGGAGGCGTACGTCGGCGAGGACGCGTTCCGGCGCGGCGTGTCGAGGTACCTCGAGAAGCACCGTTGGGCTAACGCGGAGGCGGGCGACCTGTGGCGAGCGGTCGGCGAAACTTCCGCGGAACCGGTCGAGCGCGTCTTTTCCGAGTGGGTCGGGCGGCCCGGGTTCCCCGTCGTCCGGGCCCGCCTCGACGGAGGTTCGCTCAAGCTCGACCAGCGACGGTTCACCCTCCTCGGGCCCGAGCCCGGCCGCCCGTGGCCGATCCCGCTCACCGTGCGCGTAGGAGCTTCGGTCCACCGACGTCTCTTCGACGAAGAGAGTACCGTCCTAGCCGATGTAGGACAGCACGCACCGGTCGTCAATCCGGGGAGGTCGGGGTTCTACCGCGTCCAGTACGAGGGACCGTTGCAGGAGCGCCTGCTCGAGGGGTTCGCCGACCTGCCCCCGCTCGACCGCTGGGGCATCGCGAACGACAGCCTTGCGCTGTTCCTTTCGGGCGCGACGGACCTCGACCAGTACCTCGAGGTGCTCCGACGGATCCAAACGGACAGGGACCCGTTCGTGGTCTTCGAAGCCTACGGCACGTTCCGGTTCCTGTTCCCGCTCGTCCACCGCATCCCTCGATGGGAACAGGTGTTGCGCACCGTCCTCATCGCACAATCCGAACGGCTCGGCCTGGAGGCGGCCCTCGGTGAACCGGACGCGACGCGACACCTTCGGGAGGGTGTGATGCTGGCCCGGGTACATCTCGACCGGCCGTTCGCCGCCTCCCTCGCCGCGATGTATCCTCGGGTCGACTCCCTCCAACCCGAGCTCCGTCGGCCGGTGCTGGTGGCTACCGCGGTCACCGCGGGACCGGAACAGTACGCCGAGCTGCGGAGCCGGCTCGAGAAGGCGCCCTCGGCCGAGGCCGCCCGAACCGTGGCCGGTGCCTTGGGGTCCTTGAACCGTGAGGCATGGGTGCGCGAAAGCCTCGAGCTCCTGCTCGCGGGGAAGATGATGGTAGGTCCGTGGATGGATCTGGTCGTTTCGGCGCTTGTGACGAACCCGGATCGTTCTGAGGCCGTCTGGTCGTTCCTGGTGGATCGCCTGGACGCCCTGGCCCGGTCGGCCGCCGGGACCGCGCTCCTGGGGCTCCTCCTCCAGAACGCGGTCCCGCTCCTGGGGCTCACCCGTCCCGCGGAGATGCGGGCCTGGGTGGCCGGCCGCACGTTCCCCGAAAGCGAGGTCGGGGTCGCGAAGGGACTGGACCTCCTCGAGGTGTTCACGCGGACCCTCGACCGCACGCAGTGAACGGGGCGAGGTCGGCGCGCGTGATCCGATCGCCCACGGTCGGACGTTGACCGGACCCGGCACGCCGTCGGGGTCGCGCGGGTGGGAGAGTCGACTTCGAAGGCCGGTTACACCCGCGTCGGCGGCACGTTATCTATCGGGAACGATGGGTCTCGAGCGATGGTTGCGAAGGCGGGCGCCCGCCCGACGACCCGCTCGTTCACCCTTTCCAACGGCCTGCGGGTCGTGCTCGCCCCGATGCGCGAGAGCCCGACCGCGAGCGTCTGGGTCTGGTACAGGGTCGGCTCCAAGAACGAACACCACGGGATCACCGGAGCCTCGCACTGGGTCGAACACATGCTCTTCCAGGGCTCGCCCCGGTACCGCAAGGGGGAGATCGACCGCGCGGTCATCAGCGTGGGCGGCACGCTGAACGCGTTCACGGACTCGGACTTCACGGCCTACTTCACGACGGTGCCGCGCGAGCACCTCTCCGTGCCCCTCGACATCGAGTCGGACCGGATGACGCGGGCGCTGATCACCGACAAGGAGGTCGACCGGGAACGGACCGTGATCCACTCGGAGCGGGAGGGGAACGAGAACTGGCCCGAGTTCCGTGTGGAGGAGGAGCTCTACCAGCTGGCGTTCCGGGTCCACCCATACCGCTGGGAGACCCTCGGGTGGCGGAAGGACATCGAACGGATGAGCGGAGAGGAGCTCCGCGAGTACTACCGGCGCTTCTACGGAACCCGCAATGCGGTCCTGGTGGTCGCCGGCGGGTTCGACCCGGCCAAGACCGAGCGCGACATCCGGAGGCGGTTCGGCGCCCTTCCCGAAACCGGTGATTCGGTTCAGGTCCTGGAGGTCGAGCCTCCCGCGCGTGGCGAGCGACGCGCCGCCCTCTCCGGACCCGGGACGACACCCTACATTCAGGTGGGCTTCCGCTCGCCCGCCCTCGGAGACCCCGAGACCCCCGCGGCGATCGTCCTGGACACGATCCTCGGTGGAGAGTCCCGGATGTTCTCCGCCGGATCCTCCTGGGGTCGCGCGGCGGAGCACCCCAGCGCTCGGCTCTACCGGGCCCTGGTCGACACGGGCCTCGCCGTCCGCGCCACGAGCGAATGGCGCCCGAGGGTCCATCCCGGCCTCTTCACGATACAGGCCCAGGCCGCGCCCCGGGTCCCTCTCGACCGGCTGGAGCGGGCGATCGAGCGCCTTCTCGACCGGCTTGCCGCGACCGGGCCGACCGCGACGGAGCTATCGGACGTCCGGGCGCGGGTCCGTCGGGGCGCGGCCATGGCCTACGAGGGCGCGTCCCGGACCGGTTTCAGGCTCGGCTACTTCTCCGTGCTCGGAGCGCCCACGTTCGAGGACGTGCTATTCCACGCCCTGCTCCGGGTCAGCGCGAAAGACGTGCGCGAGGAGGCCGGGCGGCTGTTCCGGTCCGAGGCCCGCACGGTCGTGCGGTACACCCCCACCGAGGTGGCGTCCGATGAGTGAATCCACCGACCCGCTGCTCCTCGAGTACGGCGTGGAGCTGAACGGCCTTCGCATCGTTCGGCAGGCCCCTCCCGCGGGGGCTGCGAGCTTCTCCGCTACGTACGTCGGTCCGGCCGGCTACGGGTTCGATCCGGCCGGCGGCGAAGGCACCGCGCGGCTCGTCTGCCAGCTCGTCACGAGCGCGGCCGGCCGGTTGGGCCGCGTGGCCCTCGCACGACGGCTCGACCGGGCGGGCGCGACCCTGAGCCGGGAGTGCGCGCCGGAGTCGGCCGAGGTGACGATCTGGGGTCCGGCGGGCGACTGGGCCGACCTCATCGGACTCCTGGCGGACGTCGTGCTCCGGCCCCGATTCGACCTCGACGACCTGAACCGCGCCCGCCGCCAGTTCCTGGAGCGCCAGCTCCGGGAGAGCACGCAACCGGCAGCCCGCGCGGAGCGGGAGCTCCTCCGCCTGATCTTCCCCGAGGGCCACCCGTACCGCGCCACCGGCCTAGGCGACCGGCGCTCGGTCGAGCGGCTCACCCGCGCGGACCTCGTACGATTCCACGCGCGGCATTACACGAGCGGAGAGGGACTCTTGGTCGTGACCGCCCCGGCCCACCTCGCGGAGATCGAGCAGGTCGCCCGGCGCCGATTCTCGGAGTTCGCCGAGATCCGGGGCCCGACCCTTCGCATTCCGGCCGTTCGCCCCCGGCCCTCGACCGTGAAGAAGATCGACCTCCCCGGCCGATCCCAGGTCGAGGTGAGGGTCGGCGGGACCTCGCTCGAGCGCACTCACCCCTCGTATCCCGCCGCGTTCCTCGCGAACGAGGTGCTTGGCGGGCGGCCGCTCCTCGGTCGCCTCTTCCAGCGGGTCCGCGAGCGAGGTGGCCTGGCGTACCACGCCTCCAGTGCCCTCGACTCGATGCGGTTCGGCGGCTACTGGGTCGCCGAGGCCGGCACAGGGGGTGACCGATGGCCGAGGGTCGTTCCGATGCTCGAGGAGGAGATCGAACGGCTCCGCACCGAAACGGTCCGGCCCTCAGAGCTCGAAGAGATCCGGGAGAGCGCGATCGGCGAGCTGCCGCTGTCGCTCGAGTCGACGGCCGACGCCCACGACCTCGCGGTCGATGCCGCGTACAACCGCCTACCGCCGGACCACTGGATCCGCTGGCCGACCGAGCTCCGGGCGGTCCGTCCCAGGGAGCTTCGGGAAGCGGCGGGTCTGGCGTTCGACCGACGTTCGGCCGCAACCGTGCTGGCCGGTCCCCTCTCGGGCAAGTAGGTCGAGAGGCGAACGCCCGCGCGTCATGGCGGGGTCGTCCCGCCCGGTCGCCACACCCGAGTATGCGCACCCATACGCACTTATACAGCCACGCGGTTCCGGGAGTATGCGTCTGAAATCCTTGGGCGAATCGTCCATCCAAGGGATGTTGCGAAAGAACATCACCATCACGCCGGAGGAGGAGCAGTTCCTCGCTCGCCACCCCGAGATCAACCAGAGCGCCCTGTTCCGACAGATCGTCGAGAGCCTGATGCTGGCCGAGCGCACGCCGGGCGTCGCGTCGACCCAGCCGGTCCGCTTGGGCAAGGCCGTCTACCGCTCCGGAGCGATCATGTTCCAGAAGCGGCCCGAGCGTCGGGAGTAGGGCCCCCGTCAGAGCCCTTGGCCCGCCCCGGCGCCTCTCCGTCCCTGAGACGGGGACCGAGCTCCCGCAGAGCGGGGTGGTTGGCGTCCTCGGCGCGGGCGAACACGATTCCCTCGGCCCCCACCGTCTGCTCGTAGGCCGCGCGGGCCGTCGGCGGGTCGAGCTCGGCGAGGGCGTGTCGTGACACGATGTGTCCGAACGACCACCGCCGCCGAAGGGCCAGGTCGGTGAAGTGCGGCGCGTAGTGGCCGCCACCGACCGCCAATGCCACCTTCTCTCCCCCCTCGGCCGAGATCCGTGGGATCTCCTCGGCCAAGATGCGGACGGCAGCGGCTGGTGGCTCGGGGAGGAGGCCGAAGCCTATCTCCACGAAGAACGCGGGAAGGGCGAGCTCGGGACCGTGGTGGGTCGCTTCGTACGTGGCGGAAAGACCCTCCTCGGCGGCCCGGGCCGACAACGCCCGCAGCGCCCAGCTCATCCGTAAAGGGTCGGTGGGCACGAGCACCCGCGGACGGCCGCCTACCTCCGCCCGGGGACCCGGGTTGCCGATAGGGTGGACCGTGAGGCAGGGAACGTTCTGCTCGCTCTGGTGGATGGAGGGGAACACGAGCGTGAGGCCGCCGCGGACGAGGTCGGGTGGCAGGGAGAGGTCGAGCCGATCGTCGTGGATGTGCGCTCCGGGTCTCCGAAGCGAGTATACCCCCTCGGCCAGCCTCCGGACCGGCACTCCGTCCACGATCGTCCCGGTGGCCGGAAGCGCTCCCCAGCGCTCGCTGACCCGCGATGCGACCGGGTCCGGTCCCGAGAGAACGACCAGGACCGCGCCGCCCACGGCCCCGTGAGCCCACCCGTCCTCAAGAGGTTCTCTCGCGAGCGTCTAGGTGGTGGACGGATGACACGCTAGCCAAGCCGCCGCCGAGTCGCCAAAGGCGGCGACCCCCCGCGGGCGGGCCTACTCTGGGGGCAGGACGAATCGGGTGCGGCCCCGCGGCCGTCGCGCGAGGACGGCGCCGATCGCCCCGAGGATCACCAGGAACAGGAGGATCCCCCAGAGCGGAACGGGCCCCAGCTTGAGCTCGAGGATCGACTCGATCTCCGAAAGGAAGCTCGTCTGGCCCGA
>DATGZQ010000072.1:0-13988 GCA_035297125.1 Thermoplasmata archaeon | reverse complement strand
ACCCGGCGAGATGGTGCACGGTCGCGCGGGGGGCGAGGACGTGCTGGTGGTCAACAACGCCGGCGAGTTTCGGTCGTTCATCAACCGGTGCGGACACATGAACGCGCCGTTGGATCTCGGCAGCTTCAAGAGCGGGGTGCTGAAGTGCCCTCAGCACAACGCCGTGTTCGACGCCCGGACGGGAGAGGTCCGCGGTCCACCGTCAATGTCGATGCCGGGGATGGAGAAGCTTCCACCGGAGATCCTCGAACGGATGGCGGCGATGGCCCCCATCTTTGCCCGAACGGAGTGCCGTCCCCTCACTCCACTCCCCGTGGAGCATGCGGGCGGTAAGGTCCGCGTGTTCGTCTGAACGACGTCCGAAGACCTTACGCCCTAGGCTGACTCGAACCATCGTGGCAGTGGGCCAAGACCTTCCGCCTTCCGCGAGCTTGGGACCCTCAGAGCCTCCGTTCCATGAGGTGCTCACGTCGGACGGAGTCGCATTGCGAGGGTACCGGTCGTTCGGCGAGGGTGGAACCCGGATCTGCCCCGAGCCACACAACGCGGAGGACTGAGGCGCGTTGAACCTCCCGCTCGCGAACGGTGATCTGTCGGCTCAGGCCGGCCCTGGGGCGGCCCCGTCAGGCCCGCCCACTCCCCCCCGCCACCCGGCCGCGGACGACGACGTCCCGATGGAGGCGGCACCCATCGCGAGGCCGTCCCGGCGATTCGAGATCCTCGTCGTCGTCGGAGTTCTGCTCGCTCTCCTGATGGGTGCCCTCGACAACTTCGTGGTGATCACGGTCCTTTCGGGGAACATCCTACCGGCGCTCGGAGCCTCGAACGGTGGGACGTTCGTCGTCAGCGCCTACATCATCTCGTCCACGGTCGCGGTCCCGATCTTCGGCAAGCTCTCCGACCTGTTCAGCCGTCGCAACGTCTTCATCGCCGGATTACTCGTGTTCATCGGCGGGTCCGCGCTCTCGGGAATCAGTCAGAACCTGACAGAGCTGATCGTCTTCCGCTCCATCCAAGGGTTCGGCGCAGGCGATTTCTTCCCGGTCGGCCTTGCGATCGTCGCCGTCACCTTCCCTCCGGAGGAACGGGCCCGGGTAACAGGGCTCCTCTCCGGGGTGTTCGGGATCGCGACCGTGGCAGGCCCGCTCCTCGGCAGCGCCATCGTGGGGGTTGCCTCCTGGCGATGGGTCTTCTACGTTAATCTTCCGGTCGGCCTCGCGGGTCTCGCCATCATCGCCCTCACGCTCGGCCCGCTCCGGCCGGAAGTGAGGCGGCCGTTCGATGTGACGGGGGCCGGGTTGCTCGCCGCGTGGGTGGCAGCCTTGATGTACCCACTGATCGAGGTCCAGCGTCTCGTATGGGCCTGGGGCGATCCGCGAGTGATCGGCCTTCTGACGACCGCCGCTGTCCTGGTCGTGGTGTTCGTGCTCTGGGAACTGAGAACCCGCGAGCCGCTGGTTCCGCTGCGCCTGCTGGCTCACCGGGTCGTCGCCGCGAGCGGAGGGGCCTCCTTTGTGATCGGCGTGGTATTCTTCTCGATCGCGACCCTCCTCTCGTTCGAGGTGGGGGGTGTCTTCGCCGCGGGCACTGGTCTCCCCCCTGAGGTCGTCGTGAGGGACGTCCTGTACGCGCTGGTCCTCCCTCTGGTCGTGGGCGCGGCCCTCGGAGGCCAGCTCCTCACACGTTTCGCGTTCCGGACCGTCGTGCTCGTCGGAATCGGGATCTCGATCGTGGGGCTCTACTTCCTGACCGGGCTGACCGTTTCCACACCGGTGTGGAAGATCGCGTTCGGATTCCTTCCCGTGGGCGGTCTCGTCCTTCCCCTGATCCCGCTCGGCTTCGGGGTCGGGCTCACATTCCCAGTATTCCTCCTTGCTACGCAAAACCAGGTTCCGAAGAAGGACGTCGGAGAGGCGAGCGGCTTGATCCAGTTCCTGCAGTCGCTCGGGGGCTCGATCGGGCTTTCGGTCCTCGCCACGTTCCAGAACAGCCGGTTCCTGGCGTTGGTAGGATCTCACGGGCCCGTGGGTGGGCAGATACTTGCCTTCGACCAGACGTTCGAGATCATGCTGGGGTTCCTCGTCGCGGCGTTTGTATTCGGGTTCTTCCTTGTCGGCCGGATGCCCAAGGACGAACCCGCTTCTCCACCCCGGACGGGGTTCGCGTGATTCGCAGCACGTCGAGGCCACGTCCGACCGGTGACGGTCGGCGCATGTCATCGGCCGAGGAGTCGGGGATCCCGACGCCACGACCTCGTCTCGGGCCACTCGCCGGGTCGCTAATCCCTCGCGCGAACGACACGAAGGTCAGGGGAGGCGAATGTCGCTGACCTCGCCGCCGGCGGCGTCCGGCCATCCTGCTCCCGTTGCGAAGACCGCGGAGACGTTCGACCGGCACTACGCGAACCGCGTCATGCTGCTCCTCGCCGGGGTCGTGCTGGTCGTCCTGTACATCGAGGGGATGCTCACCCCGTCCCTTCCCACGATCGAGTCGAACTTCGGTGTCGATACCGCCCAGGTGACGCTCATTATCTCGGCATACGCCGCCGCGGGCGTTGCGCTTAGCCCGATCATCGGCAAGCTCGGAGACATCCACGGGAAACGGAAGATGATGGTCGTCGTCATGTTCACCTACGCGGCGGCCGTCACCGTCACGGGCTTCTCTCCCACGTTCGCGTTCATGGTCGCCGCTCGGACGATCCAGGGAGTGGGCCTCACGATCATGCCCCTGGGGATGTCACTCATGCGAGAGGAGTTCCCCCGAGAGATGGTCCCCAGAGCCCAAGGAATCCTGAGCGCGATGTTCGGGATCGGGTTCGCGATCAGTCTCCCGCTCGGGTCCTGGGTCTCCCAGGACTTCGGGTGGCGCTGGACCTACCATTCGGCGGTCCCGTTCGTGATCCTGATGGCGGTCCTGGTCTTCCTCTTGGTCAAGGAGTCGCCTTACCGACGCCCCGACACGAAAGTCGACTACCTCGGAGCGATGTTCCTCGGCCTTGCGCTCGCGGGGATAGTGGCGGCCCTTTCCCAAGGAGAATCGTGGGGGTGGACCTCGCCGCTGACGCTGGGGTTCGCCGCCTTCGGGGTCGTGATGTTCGCTCCGTTCGCCTTGGTCGAGCGGCGGCTGACGGTCCTGAAGCGGGAGCCTATCGTCGACGTGCACCTGCTCGCGGAACGGAACGTGACGGTCACGAACATCGTCCTCACGGTCGCCGGCCTCGGGATGTACATGGCCCTGTTCACGCTGATCTACCAGTTCGAGTATCCGCTGGCCTCGGGCGGCTACAACGCCCTCTGTGTCTCGCCGCTCAACTGCAACTTCGCGATCCTCACCGCCGGAATCGACATCCTGCCGTTGGCGGCAGGGATGACCATAGTCGCCCTAATCGCGAGCGTCGTCGTCTCCAAGGTGGGCGTAAAGCCACTCGCCCTCGCCGGCGGTCTGATCACGGCCCTCGGATTCGCGTTGGAGGCCTACGCAACCACGCTGGACACGGCCCTGGTCATCGAGGTCGTCGTTGGGGCCGGCATAGGACTGCTGAACGCATCGATCATCAATCTCCTGGTCCTAACGGTCCACCCCAAGGACATGGGCCAAGCCACCGCCATGAACAACGTGTTCCGCAACGTGGGTGGCAGCGTGGGCGCCCCAATCGCCGGTTCTCTGCTCGCCACCTACCTTGTGACGAGCGGACCGTTCACCGGACTGGCTCCCGACCATCAAGCCTTCCAGTACGCGTTTCTCATCGCGGCCGCGATCACCGTGATCGGAACCATGACTGTCCTCGTCGCCGAGGAGGTCCTTGGTTCCCGCCGCCACGCGAAGTTCGCCCACCTGCCGACGCTCAAGCGAGGGGCGCGCGGGGACCCGCTACCGACGACGCCACCGTTTCGCCTCCCTGGCGAAGGTTCCAGCCCCGACGCAACGGGGGCGGAGAGTCCCGGAAGTCCGGGCGCCTAGCAGAATCTCAACCGGAGCCGCGACGCGCGAATTCCGCGTGGGCCCGGCGAGCGAGGTCGTCGAGGAGGGCGGGAACGTTCTTGGTCACCGGGTCTCCGTGCCCCGGAAGCAGCAGCTCGACCTCGAGGGCACGGATCCGGGAGATGGACCGGATCGCCTGGTCCAGGTTCCAGGCGAACCGCGCTGCCGGGACGGTGAGGGTCCCTTTCCTCTCGACAACCGCGTCTCCGGAGAAGAGGATCTTCCGCTCCGGGTGGTAGAACACGACCTCTCCCGGCGTATGGCCCGGTGTATGGACCACGACCAGCGAGCCGATCCGGTCGCCGTCCTTCAGCGAGGTCCCGACCGGGGCCGGATGGACCCGCATGAAGAGTCTCATCAGCAGGGGTATCGGCTGCTTCTGCCTCCCGTCGACGAACGGGGCGTCGTCCGTGTGGCAATCGACCGGCGCGTGGGAGTTCCGTACGAGGTAGGCGGCGCCGCCCATGTGGTCGACGTGGTAGTGCGTAAGGAGTATCTTCCGCACGCGATCGACCGGTAGGCTCGCGGTCCGGAACGCGCGGACGACCGCCCTCGCCCGGCGGGAGTAGCCAGTGTCGATCAGGTAGGTCTCGTCGCCCTCTCGGTAGGTGTAGCAGTTGACGAACCCTGGGATGCGACCGACCCCGTCACTCACGGGAACGCCAGGGACCCCTCGCGATTCCGTCGCCACGATTCCTTTCTTCTGCCTACGGCGACTTCGGTGGAGGGGGGCTCTGCACCGCAGGCGGTTCCCACGAACTCGCGGCGGGAGGTGCACGACCGGCACGATGCCTCCGGATCTCGAACGCGAGCGCCACGACGAGGACGAGGACTACGGCCACGAGGAGATAGATCGCCAGCTCGAGCTGGCCGGTACTCGGCCCCGAGGAGGAGCTCGCGGTGGCTGCGAACGCAACGGTAAACGCGCGCGCGGCCCCCGTGACGGTCAGGCTCCCCGACGTCGGCGAGGACGAGTAGCCCGCGACGGCCCCAACGGAAAAGGGGTGGGTTCCGTTCCAGACGGAGAACGAGATGCTTCCCGGGGCGACCGCGCTGCCGACCTGTCCGTCGAAGGTCGCCGACCAGGCCGTTCCGTTCGGGAGACCTAGCTCGCTCACGTTCACGAGGTACGCGGCGGGCGCAAACTCGAGGACGCGCTCGGTTTCCGAATCCACTACCCACAAGTCTCCGGCCGGGTCGAAGAACGTTTGGACCGGATTGCTAAGGTTCGTGTTGCTGACATTGCCCGGAGAAGTATCGGTCAAGCTTGGCTCGCCGATCACGACGGAAGGCCGGGTCGTCGTACTGACCGGCGCCAGGTACTCGAGGACCCGATCGCTACCAGAGTCCGCGACCCAGAGGTCGCCATTCGCGTCGAAGGAGAGCCCCCACGGGTACGTGAGCTCGTACGGGGTCGTCTGGTTCGTCAGGGTGTAGTTGTACGGCCCAAGGACCTCAGAGGCCGCCATCCCGTCAGAGAACGGTGGGGCATACCCCAGGGTGCGGTTGTTGTTGGAGTCCGCCACCCATAGCGAACCGTTCGAGCCCACCGCGACGTCGGTAGGGCGGTAGAGGCCGGTGGCCGTGGTGCTCGCAGAGGTGGTCGCGAACCCCTTCTGCCCCAGGACGATCGTGGCAGCCATTCCGATTGCGAAGGGGGGGTCGTACCCGAGCACCCGATTGTTCCCCGAATCCGAGACGAAGAGCTCGCCCGCGGCGCCGAACGCGAGGCCTATCGGTGACGTGAGGTTCGTCGCACCGGTGCCGGCTCCGGACGCGAGGAATCCGGACTGGCCGAGGATGAGGTGCGCATTCATTCCGGTAGAGAACGGGGGCACGAACTCGAGGACTCGATTGTCGCCGCTGTCGCTCACCCAAAGGTCTCCTGCGGCGTCGAATGCCACGGCCAGGGGTCCGGACAGCCCGCTCTGCGTTGTATTGGACCCGAAGCCGTGGAGGCTGGTCTGTCCGATCACTAGGGACGCGTTCATCCCGTCATGGAACGGCGGTCGGAATTCGAATATGCGGTTGTTGTTGGCGTCAACGACCCAGAGATTGCCCTGGGCGTCGAAGGCGCCCGCGAACGGGGAGGAGAGATTCGCCGGCCCGGTCCCGGAATATTCGGAAGAGAAGTTGGGCTGACCGATCACGAGTGAAGCGGCCATGCCGCTCGAGAAAGGGTTCGGTGGACCAGCGGATGGGACGACCGCCGCCGCGGAGGGTTGCGTGAGCGCACCGAGCGTGGGAAATGTGAAGGTCTCGGCTGGGACGGGAGCGCCTGTCGCCCCTGCCAGCGTGAGGCCGACCGGCACCAGACCCGAGACGCAGACCATAGTCGCAAGGAAGACAACGAGCGGCCGGGCCAAGTCACGTTGCATCGGTCCCGTGTATCGGGGCGAATCGCATAACACCTCCGTTGACCTAGGACCGCGCCGAGTTCGCATGAGCGCGTCACCGTTCGACCGCCCCTGGAGCCAGGGCGGTCCGGCTGAGGTCCTGGAAGAGTGCCAACGCGACAATTGCAGTCCTTCACCAGTCAGGTGCGTCGGGTCTTGGCCGGTAAGCCTCGCGGCGAACAGCACGCGGGCTCGGACCTAATCTAAGGGAGCCGCTTTCCCCAACGTGGCCGCCCGCCGACGACTCGCCGCCATCGTATTCACCGACCTCGTGAACTACACCTCTCTTACCCAGAGGGACGAGCCGCGCATGCTGCGTCTCCTCGCCGAGCATCGGGCGATCGTCCGGCCCATCCTGGCGAGATTCGGTGGGAGGGAGGTGAAGACCCTCGGTGACGGGTTCCTTCTGGTCTTCGACAGCGCACTGTCCGCTACACAGTGCGCTGTGGAGATCCAGCGGCAGTCCGCGGAGTGGGTTACCGAATCCATGGAGGAGCGCCCGCAGGTCCGCATCGCCGTGCACGTCGGTGACGTGATCGACGAAGACAACGACATTCTCGGAGATGCCGTGAATGTCGCGAGCCGGCTCGAATCCTGCGCCGAACCGGGGGGAATCTGTGTGTCGGGACCGGTCTACGAGCAGGTCCGAGGGAAGGTCCCTCAGGCGTTCGAGAAGCTCCCCACCCCCCGGCTCCGAGGAGTCGAGGTACCGATCGAGGCCTACCGAGTGGTCAGTCCGAGCGGGCCGTCGGAGCCCGCCGCACGGAAGTCCCCTCCCGGACGCATCGCGGTGATCCCTTTCTCGAGCATCAGCCCGGATTCCCGCGATGAGTACCTGGCCGATGGGCTCACCGAGGAGGTGATCACGGCCCTCTCGCAGCTGGGCGGTCTTCGGGTCATCGCCCGGAGTTCGGTAGATGTCTACAAGAGCCACCCGAAATCCGTCTCTCAGATCGGTTCCGAGCTCAACGTGAGGTCGCTCCTCGAGGGCAGCGTCCGCCGGGCGGGGAATCGGGTGCGGGTGACGGCCCAGCTCATCGATGTCGCCACCCAGGAGCACCTCTGGTCCCGCAACTACGACCGGGATCTGGACGATGTGTTCGCGATCCAGACCGACATCGCCCGAGAGGTAGCTCAGAGCCTCCAGGTCACGGTTCTTGAGCAGGAGGACCGACGGCTTCGCTCGAGACCGACCGGAATCACCGATTCCTACCTGGCTTACCTGAAGGGGAGGACCCTCGTGAAGTCAACCGCCCCCAGCAGCCTTGCGGAGGCGAGGGCCCAGTTCGAGCGTGCCGTGCAGCTCGACCCGAAGAACCCCCGGGCGTATTCGGGCCTTGCGGATGCTGTGTACCGGGGCGCGTGGATGTCGGGACGGTCCCTCCGTTTCTCGGAGGAGTCGCTACGAGAAGCCCGTGGCCTCGTTTCCCAGTCCCTGCTGCTCGACCCGACCGTCGCCGAGGCGCACGCGTCGCTCGGGCAATTCTTGGACGAGCTTTACGAGTTCGCGGGAGCCGACAAGGAGTTTCGTACGGCGATCTCGCTGAATCCAAGCTACGCGAGCGCGCACCAGTGGTATGCTCGCCTGCTCACCGAAAAGGGCCAGCTGGAGTACGCGCTGGAGGAGCTGCATCTGGCAGAGGAGGCAGACCCCCTCTCCCCGGGAATCAAAGCCGGGCTTGCCCGGTTGCTGGCCGCATTGGGGCGAGCCCGGGAGGCCGCATCGTGTGCGCGGCGGCTCTCCGAGCTGGAACCCGATGGAATTCGGTACCACATCACCCGATTCGAACTCGCCCAGCGTTCCATGGATCGCTCGACCCTCCTCGAGGAGGTGACCTGGGTCACGCAGCGGTCTCACCTGGCCGGGATTGAGCCGGCATGCACCTTCTGGAATGGGAAGTACGCGGCCATCGTGGGTGACACCCAGGCTGCCAGGCAATCGGTGGAGCGTCTGTCCAGCGCTCGAGATCACGACACTGGGGCACCGTCCGACTGGGCGCCGAGCTTCATCGCCGAGATCTACGCCCAGCTCAAGGATGCGGACGGCAGCTTCGCGTGGGCCGAGCGAGCGTTCCAGAACCGGACATTGGATTTCGGCCAATGGTGGGTGAGTCCGAGCTACGACAACCTCCGGGCGGACCCGCGTTTCCGAGAACTGACGAAGCGTGCGAATCTCGCCTGAGCTCGCCCCTTCCTAGCGGCGAGCCTTGCGACGTCGTGTACCGAGAGCGGTTGGATCCCCCCTGCACCCGCTCGCAGGGCGGTCGGAGGGGTGCCCGAATTCTGTCGCATGCCGCGGCGTGGGGTTCCTTCCAGGCGTCCGCGCGCACCGGCCCCTCTATAGACGGAGCCCTCCGCGGATCCTGGCCTCGGAGGACGACACCGGCCCTCTCAAGCGGTGCGGGCGGAATCGTAAGGTTGAACTCCCCGAAGCCGATGGGGAGCTCGGGATGATCGGGCTCGGAGGACGCTGGAGCACAACCGTCGGCGTTGTGCTCCTTATCGGCCTCCTGATGGTCTCAACTGCCGTCTCTGTTATCGGAACCACGGCGGGCGGTCAGCCGGCCGCGCGGGTGGGCCCGGCGAGCGTCCTCGCGACCGCGGGTGGTCACGAGCCTTCCTACGCGGGAGTCCAATCCACCCAGGTCCATCCCTTCTTCAGAACTTGCTCCCCCCAGTGCAACATATCCATAGCCCCAAGCGGACTCCCCGGCGGATCAACCTACACTGTGGGCGTGAGCAACCAACCGCCCGTCCAAACTTCCAATGCAACGGCCTCGTTCGCCTTGGCGAACGGAACCTACAGTTACATCATCGCAGGTCCGGCTGGGTACCGCGCTGCGAACGGATCCGCGACAGGCAACTTTACGGTGAGTGGCGCGAACATGACCCTCGCCATTGACTTCGTAGGGGGCACCACCTATCCCCTCTCGTTCCACGAGGCAGGCCTGCGGCCGGGCAGCGCGTGGTCGGTTCTGCTCGCGGCAAGTCTTCGGTTGAGTTCCGTATCGGGAACGGCGAACCTCCGTAACCTGACCCCTGGGAACTACACGTATTCTCTCGACCCAATACTGGGGTACATAGCCGCCCTGACGGTCGGTGGCCATTCCATTCCGTCGTCCGGCGTGCTCGGGATCGCGTCGGCGGGCGTCGTGATCCACGTGAGGTTCACGGCGATTACGTACGCGATAACATTTGTCGAGCAGGGTCTCCCCCCGGGGGCTCACTGGCGCGTCCAGATCAAGAGCTTCGTAATTTCGCATTGTCCGCCTAACTGCAACGCAACGCGCGTGGTTCAGTCTCAATCCTCGAACAGCACGTCGGTGACATTCCACCTCGCTAATGCGTCCTCCGGCGCCTTGGTCTACGTGGCAAAGGGGCCTCACGGATTCGTGGTCCCCGGCCCGGCGAACGGGACACCCCTCGTCATCGCGGGGTCGGACCGCGTCATCAACCTGACGTTTGTTCAGCTGGTGGGCACGGCAATCTTCAACGAAACCGGGCTTACGCCGGGCACGACATGGACCGTGAGCCTCAACGGTACCGTTTTTGGTTGGACCAACCTTACCCGCTCGAGTAACGTTTCTTCGATCTCCTTTTCCGGCGTCCCCCTGGGCCACTACACGGCCGTTCCGGGGCCTTCCGTCGGTTTCCACCCACCTCACTCTCACCCATTCAACCTCCTCAAGCCCAATCAGACGATCACCTGGAATTTTTACTTCAGGACCTGCGGGTCGAACTGCGACGCCCCGGTTGAGGGATTCGAATCCCTCGGGAGCGTCGGCGTTGGGCTCCCGGCGACCTCGAGTCCGCCCACCGCCATACCGACGATGGCCGGTTCAATCGCGTACCGAGCCCGTCTGTCCTAGGCCCGAGATTTTCCTCCTCCCACTCGCCCCAAGACACTCCCGCGGCTGTACGATGCCGGGGAGGGTTGGGCCAGCGCGCCTGCCAGTCGTCCATTTTGGGGGGACGGATCCGAATTCCGCGCTCCTTCGGTCAGGCAGAAGCCGTCTACCATCGGTCCGGCATTCTTCGTGCCTCATTCTCCAAGCTGGCGGTGAGCCGGCTGAGTGGGTGGGCAGGTCTTCCCGAGCCGGCTCGAGGGCCTCTTCGTCAAACTCGGAGAGAGCCTCCGTGCTGACCGATCGGGCTCTCGAACACTTCTCCAAGGTCGGTGCGCGCCCCGAGCCCGGCGCCCCGTTGCCGACCCTGGGCGAGGAGAGGTCCTAGCCTCGGTTGCGTCGGGCCACCGGACGGGCCCTCGGGCCGCTGCCTACGTCGACGACGAGTCGGCCGCGGAAGTGGAAACTCCCGGGGCGGTAGGTTCGTACGCCTCTTCGCCGAATTCGGAGATGTCCAGCCCGGCGTTCTCCTCGTTGGGCGAGACGCGGAGCGGCGAGAACACGTTGATCACCCGAAGCAGGATGTACGTTCCCAGGAAAGCGAAGGAGGCGACGACCGCGACGCCGGCGAGCTGGACCAGCTCCTGGTGCGGGTTCCCGTAGAACAGCCCGTTCGGCCCGGCCGCGTTGATGGCGGTCGACGCGAAGAGCCCGGTCGCGATCGTTCCCCACATCCCCCCCGCCCCGTGGCAGGCGAACACGTCCAGCGAGTCGTCCAGGGTCGTCCGCGCCCTCCAGTTCGCGATGTAGTTGCACAGAATGCCTGCGATGAGACCGATCGCGATCGAGGCCGACGGCCCTACGTACCCGGCCGCGGGCGTCACTGCCGCGAGGCCGCAGACCGCCCCGACCGCCATGCCGACGGCCGAAGGACGCCCCTTGCGGACCCAGTCGACCAGCATCCAGCTGACCCCGCCCGCCGCCGCAGCGAGGTTGGTCGTGACCAGGGCGTTGACCGCGACCGCATCGGCGGCGAGGGCGCTGCCGGCGTTGAAGCCAAACCACCCGAACCAGAGGAGCGCGGCTCCCAGGATCACGTAGGGAACGTTGTTCGGCCGGCTCGAACGGACTTCCGTATCCGGCCGGCGGCCGATGACGATCGCCGCCGCGACGGCCGAGACTCCGGCGGACGTGTGCACGACCAGACCCCCTGCAAAGTCCACGACGCCCAGCGCGTGGAGCCATCCTCCGGGGTTCCATATCCACATCGCGATCGGAACGTAGATCAGCGTCGTCCAGAGGACGATGAAGATCAGGAGCGACTTCAAGCGCACGCGGCCCGCGAACGCGCCGATGATGAGCGCCGGGGTGATCGCGGCGAACTTGAGCTGGAACGCGAAGTAGAGGAGCTCGGAAATGTTGACGGAGTACGCGGGGTTCGGAGCCGCGCCGACCCCGATGAGCCCGGCCTTGGAGAGGTTCCCGAGAAGCCCCCACGTCCCGTGATTGGCCGTTATTGAGAACCAGACGGTTCCGAACGTCAGCGAGTACCCCCACAGGGCCCAGACGAGGCTCACGACGCAGAAGATTGCGAGGCACTGGACGATCGTCGCAACGAGGTTTTTGCGTCGAACCAGTCCGCCGTAGAAGAACCCCAGTGCTGGGGTCATCAGCATCACGAGCGCCGTCGCCGTGATGACCCACGCCGTGTCCCCGGAATCTATCGCCACGGATTCGCTCCTTCTGGCCGAACCACTCCAGGGTGCGAAGGGGAGCGAACGACGATCGTTCGGTTCACCCTACCACACTATCGGCAATTCGCGCCGATTGTCGAAAAAAGAACTGCCCGAATAAACCCTCGCCTCGACCGGAGAAGGGCCCTTGCCCGTCGGGGGGCATCCGCGTGATTCAACTACTGCCGGAACCTGCCGCAGCCCTCTTCCCCTAAGGGGCCGGGGCGGGGGGCGCGGGCGGAGTGCTACTGGGCGGACCCCGCGCGACCGTCCTGTGTGCGTCTATGTACGCGGCGAGCAACAGGAAGTACGAGACGAAAAGGTAGGAATCGATTGCGTTCACCGGTGCCACGAACTGGGGCACGCCCAGCGTCCGGGTCGAGAGGAGCGTCATCACCGTCGTCAGGTTCTCGCCGAGCGCGATCCCGATCAGCGTCGAAACGACTAGTGCCCACGCGATGGAGGCGAGGAGCAGGGCCTGGCCGCGGCGCGGTACGAGGTGGAAGACCAGGATGACGTACGTGACGAACGTGCCCAGGATCAGCGACCCGAGCGACGCCCCGAACAGTACCTCGGCCCACCCCGGCACGCCGAGGCCGGGGGCGAGGTAGAGCACCGCCACGACCGCTCCTCCGACGACCCCTCCGAGTAGGCTGAGGCCGAAGACGAGGTGAGCGCTGCGGACTCGCGACCGGTGCAGCTCGTTCCACTCGTGGCGTCCAATCCAGACGAACAGAAGGCCGGCCAGCGTCATCACGATCGGCAGGGCGAAGAGGAGACTGGCTCCGGGGTGGAACGACCCTTTAGAGAGGAACGAGTAGAGCTCGCCAATCCCCTCGATGGCGAACCCCAGCGCGAGGATGGTGAGGCAGACCCTGAGGTTCGTGGTCATTCGAGCGAACGGGAAGGGGAGCCGGGGGCCCCCAGATACACCTATCTCTTCAGCAGAGCGCTTCGGCCCGGGCCGGGCCCCAGTCCTGCTCGCAGGCCGTTTCCGCGACCGAGATGTACGCGGCGGCGTCCCGCCGGACATCACCGAGGTCCCCTCCACCCCGTGGTGGAGGCACTCCGACGGGCGGCTCACACCGGCGAGGCGAACGTCGGTAGGTAGTCCGGCGGGGGTCTCCCGACGATCGGGATAGCGTGTCCGCAGGCGCGGCACCGGTTCTTCGCGTCGAGGTTCCACGCCTGGATCGTGAACCCGTACCGGCGCACGGCGATCGCCCCGCACTTCGGGCAGTAGGTGTGCTCGAGCGGGTGGCCCCAGATGTTCCCGAGGTAGACGTACTCGAGTCCCTCGGCCTTCGCCACGCCGTGGAGCTTCTCGAGCGTCGCGACCGGGGTCTCCGGGAGGTCCATCATCTTGTAGTCGGGATGGAACCGGAGGAGGTGGAACGGGGTGGAGGGCCCGAGCGTGTCGGCGACGTACCGTGCGAGCTTTCGGGTCGCTTCCACGGACTCCCCCACCTTCGGAACGATCAGGTCCGTTACTTCCACATGAACGCCCCGCCGTTGGAGTCCGGCGGCCGACTCGAAGATCGGTTCGGGACCCTTCGCGCTGATGTACTTGCGCATGAACCCGGGCTCTCCACTCCCCTTGAAGTCGACGCTCACGGCGTCCAGGTGCGGTCCGATCGCCTCTACCGCCTCGGGCGTCATGAACCCGTTCGTAACGAAGTTCGCGAATAGGCCGGCGTCGTGCGCCCCCCTTAGGATGTCGAGGGCGTACTCCGCGAAGATCGTCGGTTCGTTGTACGTGAACGTGACACCGGAGCAACCGTAGCGAAGGGCGCCCGCGACCGCGGCCCTCGGAGAGAGGGCCCGCCCGGAGATCTCGTGCTCCTGGGAGATCTCCGCGTTCTGGCAGTACAGGCACCGCCAGTTGCATCCGACCGTTCCGATGGAGTAGACCCGGGTCCCGGGGCGGTAGTGGGAGAGTGGCTTCTTCTCCACCGGGTCGATCTGGATCGCCGACGCGAGCCCGTAGGTGAGCAGGACGAGTCGGCCCTTCTCGTTCTTCCGGACGAAGCAAA
>DATGZQ010000071.1:0-6505 GCA_035297125.1 Thermoplasmata archaeon | reverse complement strand
CCCGGCACCGGAACCCTCTCGGTCACCCTTCGACACACGCTTCCGGTCGGGCAGGGGTTTGGCACGAGCGCCTCCGGCGCGCTCGCGACCGCTCTCGCCGTAGCCCGGGTTTCGGGCCGGTCGAGGTCAAAGGCCGTCGAGGTCGCCCACCTGGCCGACCTCTTCGGCGGCGGCGGGCTGGGCGGAGTCGCCGCGATCCTGGGCGGTGGACTCGAAGTGCGGGCTCGCCCCGGCATCCCCCCGTTCGGCGAGATTCTCCGGTGCCCGTTCCGGGACTCGCTGTTGCTGGGCATCGCTGGCCCTCCGCTCCCCACGCCGACCGTTCTGAACGACCGGAAAGCGCTCGCCCGCATCGCCGCCGCCGCGGAGGGTCTCGGCGCCCTGACACGTGACCCGAGCCCGGAACGGTTCTGGGACGCGAGCGAGGCATTCACGGACCGTGCCGGCCTCGCTCCCCGGGAGCTGCGGGACCTCCTACGGGGGCTCCGCAGGCGCGGCGCCCGCGGCGCCCAGGCGATGTTCGGGCGGAGCTTCTTCGCGCGGCTCCCCACGGACGAGCGGCGGCGGGACACCCTGCGATGGATGGCTCGGCGGGGGGTGCCCGTCATTGAGCTGTCGGCCGCGTCCAAGGGAGCCCGCGGGTCGCGCCTTCCGTCGCGGGTGGCGTGAGCCCACCCGGTCGGGGTCGACAGGGGTTGCGCGCCGCCGCAAGCGTTTTCTGGCAGGCGCAGTCTCGCCCGTTTCCATGACGCGCAAACCGGCCCGTATGTACCGGGAGATCGAGGGCCAGGTTTACACCCGCCGCGAGTACATGGGCGGGGTGCCAGTCTGTCGCGTCACGCAGTTCGACACCGGCAATCTCCGGACGGCATTCCCTTGGGCCCTAAGCCTAGCGACCGAGGAGGCCGCCCAAGTCCGGGATGTGGCCCTGGAGTCCGCGCGCGTCAGCGCGGTCCGTGTGCTAGAGAAGGCCGCACCGAACGAGTACCACCTCAAGGTCCGGCGCTTCCCGCACCAGATCCTCCGCGAGCACAAGATGGCCACCGGGGCCGGCGCCGACCGTATCTCCGACGGGATGCGACGGGCGTTCGGGAAGGCCGTGGGACACGCGGTCCGGGCCGAGATCGGTGCCGAGCTCCTTACCATCTACACGACGGAGGCTCATCTCGCGGACGCAAAGGAAGCGCTGCGCAAGGCGTCCCACAAGCTGCCTATCCCGACGCGAGTGATGTTCAAAGGTCCGGCGGCTTCGTAGCCGAGGGACGAACTACGAGCACCGGGCACGGTGCGTGCGTCACGAGCGCCGCCGAGGTGCTTCCGAGCAGGATCCGCTTCGCCGTGGACAACCCACGGGATCCGACCACCAGAAGGTCGGTCGGGTTGCTGGCGAGGTGAGCCAGGACCTCGTCTACGATCGCCCCGTCGTAGCACACCCCGGTCACGACCTTGACGCCCGCCGCCTGCGCCGTGTGGACTGCGGAATCCACGATCGCCCGGAACTCGGGCATGGGGTTCTCGGGCGCCACGGGGGTCGAGAACGGCTGGTTGGGTGCCACGTACACCGGCGCGAGCGGGGCGACCGAGAGGATGACAAGCTCGCTGCCGTAATGTTTCGCGAGGTCCACGGCGCTGGCCAGGGCCGCCGAGGCGTGGTCCGACCCGTCGATCGCGACCGTGATCACACGATACACCATCGAGGAACCTCCCTGGCCAGGGACCGGGACCGTCTACAAGGGCCTTGCGTGCGGGCCGAGGACCGGAGCAGGCGGGTCTGCTCGCGCACGCGTGCCCTTTTATGGGCGCGCCATGTTCCATCTTCGGTTGGCTGTCATCGATGGCTCCTGTGTGCAGTAATTGTGGTGGTACCGACTTTGTTTGGGCCAACAATCTACGGACCGGGACGATAGGGCGAGGGAGCCTCTCCCTGCGATCCGGTGGTGAGCTTTCTCTCGGCACGCGACTTTGCCGGGGCTGCGGCCACGCCGACCTGTTCCTGAAGGATCCCACAATCCTCCGCTCGCCGCACCAGTGGCGAGCGGGCGAATTTGCCCCGATCCCGCCGCGCCCTGCTACCCTGCCCGCCGCTCCCGGCGCGCCGAACCCGACGGGCCCCACCCCGACGCCCATGGCCCCGGCGCCAGCTCCGCCCGTGGCTCCTCCTCCGCCTCCGGGGTTCTCGAACCCGCCGGCTCGGCCGGTTCCTCCGCCCCCCGCGGCAGCCCCACCGCCACCCCCGCCCCCCCCACCCGCGAACCCGGGAGAGAGCTCGCAGCCTGCCTCCACCGAACCGGCAGCGGAGGCCAAACGCCCCGCCCGCCGACGCGCTCCCAAGGCAAAGGCCGGAACATCCCCGCCCACGGTCGAGTAATCGCGCCCCGGTCGATACCCGCCGAGGCGGCACACACAGCGGGCGCCCGTTTCGTCGCGCCCGCCTCGAGGCGAGGGCGCAGGTCACGGCATCGCTCTTGCGTCCCCTTCCGGCCCTCAGTCGACCACGGCTCTTTCCAGTCGATACGCAAGCCTGCGCGCCGGGTGTTCCGTGGCGAGCGAAGCTCGGGGGCGGTGAGGCGCGCGATCGTCCGTCGACCGTCAGATGTCAATCGCAGTTTACACGCCCTTCATCTCCCCAAGGTCATCAACCACGGCGAGAGGCAGGTGGACAGGGATGGGCCGAAAGCGAGTCGGTTTCCTCGGTACCGGAGCGCGGGCCGGAGCTCTGTTCGTCGCCCTCGTGATTATCGCCGGGTTCGCCCTTGACATCGGCGCTGCGCGCGGCTCTCCGGGGTCGGGAACGGCGACCGTCGTTCGTGTCGGGGATCAGGCGGTCCCCGAGAGCTGCTCCCAAAGCGCGTTCGCCCGCCTCTCGGTCACGCCCGCGAGCGTCGCGGCGTTGCCGCTCCAGAACCAGATCTTCGCAGCCACCGCCGAGAACGCGTGCGGCGACACCCTCGCCCAGCCCGTGAGCTTCTCCTGGTCGCTCTCCTCGCTTTCGCTCGGAACACTGAACGCGAGTGGAGGCTCGACCATCGCCTACACCGCCTGCGTCGCTCCGATGAACGGTGTCCTCCACGTGGAGGCGACCTCGGGCGGAGTCACCCTCTACGCGAACGCCTCGATCTCGGTAGCGGATCACGCGCCGTTCGCCCAGAACACGTCTCCAGCTCCTCAGGGAGCGCCGTGGGCCGCCGTGGGAATCGTGTGTGCTTCGTTCGCGCTCGCCGCCGCGGTCCTCTACGTCGGTCGCCGGAGGCGAATGCGGGGAGGACCCGAACCGTGAGCGGACTGTCGTCCCCGGAGGGAGGACCACGGCTCCTCGCCATTCTCACACTCCGCCGGACCCGCGCGGTGGTCCGGAGTCGTGGGGGCAGGCTGGTGGTCGCGGGGATCGCACTCGCCTACGCATTCATCGCCCTTCTCGCCGGGTACATGCTCGAGTTCGCCCGGACCGGTGCCTCGGGCGTTTCGGCCGAGGTGCTGACGAACCGTTACTCTCCCGCGTGGTGGAACTATCCGGCGGTTCTCGTCGTCGCCCCCGGGGGCGTTCTGGCCCTTCCCTTCCTGGCCACCGTCGCGATGGTCGTCGTCTCGATGGGAGTGGGCCTCGGAATGGGTGCGGGCCTCATCCTGGCGGTCCGGTTCGTCCGATCCTGGAGGACGGTCAAAGCGTCGGGGGGGACCGGTAGCCCTCTCGCGGGGCTGACCCCCGCCATGGTCGCTGTTCTGACCCTCGGGGCCTGTTGCTCCACGAGCGCGGCGGCGGCGGGAGGCATCGGGGCGATCGCCGAGGCGAGCGGGACGACGTACAACCAGATCCTCCTGAATTCGTGGTATCTGAACGTCTTCCAGGTCGCCGTGCTCGGCCTCGCCCTGATCGCCCAGGAGCAGCTCATCGCGGTGTACGGAAACCTCCTGGGAACCTCTGCCGAGACGCCTCGGCGCGTTCCCAACGCGACGCGGCGGGCCGCCTCTAGGGTTGGCGCGCCGGTCCACGCTCTCCGCCTATTCCTTGTCATCGCGGGCACTCTGTGGACCCTCTCTCTGCTCGTTGAATTGGCAGCCCCCAGTGCCGGCGCGCCGATCGCGGGCCGCGTCTTCGGAGAAATCTACCAGCATGGTTTCATCGGAGTAGCAGCGATCGCCGCGGGACTTCTTCCAGGGGTCCTGCGGGGAGCTGTCGCCCAACCGAGGCTCCATCGATTCGTTCGCGTGGGCCGAGCGTTGCTCCTCGTCGGAGGAGCGTCCATCGCGGTAGGCGTCCCTCCCCCGGTGTGCGGCTGGGGAGTCTACGGCCTCGGGAACGAGGTTCTGGGCGCTGGGGGTATTCCCGCCAGTTTGGGGGGCATCCTGCCGCCAGGGGGGATCGGTCCGTCGACGGACGTAGTCATCGCGGCGGTCTACGCGACCCTAGGAGTCGTGACGATGCTCCTCGCGCTCTACCCCGGCGACGTCCTCCGACGGCTGGCCGGTGATGAGAGGATGCCGACAAGCGTCCCGGCCGAGGGCACGGCCGAATCGAGCGAGAGACGCGGCCCTGTCGGACGGCCTGAGCCCGTCGACACCGCGTAGCCCTGTCAGAGAGCAGAGTAGCGGGGCATGTAGTCGAACCCCCCGGGGGTGCGAATACATCGTCAAGTGGGCCATATTGACTCCGAACTCACCAACCGCCCCCCCCGCCGCCCGAGGCCAGAGAATCAAGACTGACGTCGAGCTCGAGAAGGAGTCTTACGCCGCGGGTCGGACTTTGACTTCGGGAGATGGGAAGTCCGCTCGTCCAACCGGCCGTGGACGGCAATCCGATCCCACTTGGTCCTGATGGGAGCGGAAAGTGCCCGAATGCGCGTCTCTTGCGAGAGCCGATCCCAGAGTGCCTTGTGGGTGTAGAGGACACGGCCGCCGAGCCGATTCAGTCTGACCAAGTAATCGAAGTCGACCAACCTCTCAAGGGCCCTGATGATAGTTCTTCGGCGAACGCGCGTCCCGAGGAGTCCTCCCTCGGGCCGGTCCAACGCTCGGCATAGGTATTCAAGCGTCACGAACGAGGGTCCTGAGATTTCAGCGGCGACGGCTCGCTCGGAGGGAAGGACGCTGCCCTCCTTGACCTTCAGCGGACCGTACCGAAGCGCGATGTCGTCTTCGGCGTTCAAATACTGTCACCCCACCGACGGACCTACCACATGGGCAACCATACCTCTGACCGATGCGGGGAAGAACGGTCGCTGGCCGGGCAACTCGGCTACCCCGACCGCGCGCGACGTCTCTCCTTGACCTGAGGAAGCTGAAGGACGCCGCTCTCTCCCTTCCACCGGGTTATCCCGCTCGAGAGGCAATTCTGTCGGCTCCGAATGAGGTCGAACCTGGTACCTTTGGCATTCTCGCTCGAGTCGTGGCCACTCTTTTCCAGATCTCGGAAACCGGGTCGACTGGACCGTCCGTAGTTCGCGCGTCGTCCTTACAAGCTCCCTCTGTTCCCCTGCCGAGCTTCGCATCGCCTGAGCCCCGAGGCTCGCGATGACCCCCGACATCGCAAGCGCTCCCGCCTCCCCTCCCACCTCGTCGCGGTGCGTTGCCATCTACGCCCGCGTCTCGACGCAGGACCAGGATCTGGCGGGCCAGGAGCGCGACCTCCAACGCGAGGCAGAGAAGCAGGGATGGACTGTGGTACGCTGCTATGCAGAGAAGATCTCAGGGACCGGCAAGGTGGAGCGGCAGCAGTACGAGCGTCTTCTACGCGATGCAGCCGCGCCCGATAGGCCGTGGTCGCATCTCCTCGTCTGGGCCCTCGATCGATTCAGTCGGGAGGAGACTTTTACCCAGGCTACCCAGAGGATTCTTGACCTAGAACGCCTCGGAATCCGGTTTCATTCTCTGAAGGAACCGATGCTCGACACTCCCGAAGACGGAAGGCCGAACTTGGGACGCGACGTCCTTCTTGCGCTCCTACCGGTGATTGCGAGTTTCGAGTCAAAGCGAAGGTCGGAGCGCGTACGAGTAGCAATGCGGGAAATCAAGGAAGGACACCGACGAACACGGAGCGGACGGCCCCCGGGGAGACCGGTCCGCGCAACTCCAGAGAAGGTTCAGGCGATCCTTCGGTTGAAGGCTCAAGGGCTCACCTATCGGGTCATTGCGCAGCGCGTAGGTCTTCCCCGGGGAACTTGTGCCAACGTCGTTTCCCGGGCGCGCAGGGGACTGTTACTGACTCCTGCGTAAGTAGGTTATTAACCGGGATGTGCTCTCCCTCTCCGCATGGGAACCTGGACCCAGCGGCGACGTGATGCTGCCACTCTCGAGGAACGCCGCCTGAAGTGTCTCGCCTTGCTCCGCTCCGGCCTCTCTCAGGCCGAGGTCGCCCGCCGCCTCGGAGTCACTCCCGTGGCCGTATGCCATTGGAGGAATGCCCTCGATCGAGGGGGGCCAGAGGCCCTCCACGCCGTCCCTCGATCTGGCCGACCTCCTCGGGTGCCAAGGGCTGACCAAGTCGCCCTCCCCGCGATTCTCGCCCAAG
>DATGZQ010000070.1:0-32010 GCA_035297125.1 Thermoplasmata archaeon | reverse complement strand
CCCCCTCGTCGACGTACCTCGGCACGCTGGCCTACGCCCTGATCGGGCTGCTTGCCCTGCTCGCGATCGTGTTCCTCGTCCTTGCCGTGCACTACGCCGGGCGGAGGCCGCCAGCCTCGCCGCCTCCGCAGGGCTGGAACGAGGCACCGTCTGACGAAGCCAAGGCTGACGACGCCAAAGCTGACGGGGAAACCTCCCCGCCTAGCCCTCCGTCGACTTAGGTCGGCCGGACTCCCTCGAGCCAACCCTTTCCCCCGGCCCGGGCCGCCGACGTGCGGCCCGGGCCCCTTGCAGACTATCCTCCTTCCGAAGGGGCGAACCGGATTTGGGTAGCTGGCCGGCCGGTTACAGGAGCGGCAGGTCGCCCGTGATAGGGTCGAGTTCGGAAGCGGGCGCGGGACCGAGACCGAGGCACGTCCGCGTCCCGGGCGCGACCTCGGTGAACCCCGCGTCCTCGACCCAGGTGGTCGGGATCCCCGCGGCGCGGGCCTTCCGCTGGATCGCCTCCATCTCCTCGAGCGTGGCGACCTCGAGAGCGACCTTCTTCTGACCTTCGGCGAGCCAGGCGTCGAGGTCGCTCGAGGAATGCGTCTCTGCCCTCCGGACGAGCAGGACGGCCGCATGCGCCGCCTGGACGGCCGCCTTGCCGGCGGTCAGCCGGAGCTCCCCACGGATGATCAGGACCATCTTCTGTGACGCCGGGCTCGCGCGTCCGCGACTAGAGGTCATACTCCGCCTCCCGTCGTTCCTGGAGCGCCCGGAGCTCGCTGCGCACCTCGTCGAGCCGCTCTTGCAGCTCGCCGGGCGCCTCGGAATCGGGTCGAGGGCCCGAGAGCTTCCGGACCAGATGCCGCTCCTCGGCGCCCAGCCGGTCGAGCTCGCGGGTAAGCTCCCACGGCCCTCCTGAGCCCGGCTCGCGGGCGGGCGGGGGCGGCAGGGTGCGCGCATACGCACCCTCGAGCAGTCCCACGGCCAGCGCGACCGCCGCGATCGCTCCGAGGCACGCTTCGAGCAGCGGATCGGACCAGTTCGCGAGGAATCCGCCCGGAGCGACGCGTAGGAGCAGGAAGCCGACCAGCACCGTCAGGACGACGCTCAGCGTGAACGCGAGCGTGATCGTTTCGAGCGCCCCCCGCAGTCCGCTCGGACCCCGAAAACGGAGGCGCGGGAAGACGGCCCGGGCGACCGTGAAGCCGGGGACGAAGAACAGCAGCGCCCCGCCGAGGAACGCTTCGGGTAACGAGAGCGGGTTCATCGAGGGAGGGCTCTCACTCCGCAGGCCCGCCGGGAGCACCAAGGCCCTTCTCGATCTGGCGTCGCAGCCGGCGGTTCGAGGCCAGCCCGTGGGCTGACTTGCGGGTCAACTCGAACTGCTTGAGGAGGGCCCGGACCTCCTGGGGCGGCTGCCCGCTTCCCCGGGCGATGCGGTGTATCCGCTCGGCCTTGATGATCGAGGCATCCGAGAGCTCGCCGGGGTTCAGCGAGTCGAGGATCGCCCGGAACCGTCGGAGCCGGCGCTGGGACTCCTCGAGCTGCTTGTCGTCCAGCTTTCCCCCTCCGAACATCGGGAACATCGACATGATCTTCGAGAACGGCCCCATCTGGCCGAGCGAATCGAGCTGGGAACGCATGTCTCGGAGCGTGAACCGCCCCGACATGAGATGCTTCGCGGCCTCCTCGGCCGCCTCCTTGTTGGAGAGCTCCTCGAACCGCTCCAGGAGCGTCTGGATGTCGCCCATGCCGAGCAGCCGCGAAACGAAACGGGTCGGTTCGAACCGCTCCAGTTCCTCGAGGTGCTCGCCCGTCCCCAGGAAGACGATCGGAGCGCCGCTGACCGCCACTGCGGAGAGGGCGCCGCCTCCCTTCGCCGACCCGTCGAGCTTCGTGAGGATGACGCCGTTCAGGCCCACCGCCTTGTGGAACGCCTCCGCGCTCCGGCCCGCGGCCTGCCCCATTGCCGCATCCAGGACTAGGAACACCTCGTCGGGCTGGAGGACCGCCTTGACCCGCTTGAGTTCCTCGATCAGCTCGGCGTCGATCCCGCTCCTTCCGGCCGTGTCGACGATAATGGCGAGGTGCGCAGGGAGCTTCTCGAGCGCGGCCCGGACGATCGCCTCCGCCTTGCGCTCCGAGCGGTCGGAGTAGAAGTCGGCTCCGATCTTCTTCGCGAGCTGCTCGAGCTGGTCGATCGCCGCCGGCCGATGAACGTCCGCAGCGACCAGGCCGACCCGGACTCCCTTCTTCTGGAGGTAGCGCCCGAGCTTGGCGGCGGTGGTGGTCTTTCCCTGCCCGTAGAGACCGGCGAGCAGGATTCTCTTCGGCTTCGCCTCGAACGGTCGGTCCTTGCCCAGGATCCCCCGAATCTCCTCGTAGATGATTCGGATGAGGAAATCGCGCAGGCTCGCGCCCGCCGGGGGCTTCTCCTCGGTCGCGCGGCGTCGAACCCGCTGGGTGAGATCGAGGGTCAGCTGGACGTTGACGTCCGCCTGGAGGAGAGCCCGCTGGATGTCCCGGACGACCTCCGAGAGCAGCGCCTCGTCGACCACGGACCCGCGGGCGATCTTCTGGAGTACACCCCGCAGGGACTTTCCAAGCGAATCGAGAACCATCGGGAACCCCTCTCGGGTGGCCAGAGGCCGCGATTCAAGACCGCCGCCCCTATATCTCGGGCGCGGGGCGTCGATCCGTGCCGCGGGTCGTCCCCGCGGGTCGTCGGGGACGATAAACGTCTTAAGAACCGGACGGGGTGAAATCCCGGACCTCATGTCGTCGGAGGCACCCGCGGTCGCCGCAGCGCCGACAGCACCGGCAGCGCCCAAGCCGGCCCCTCCCAAGCTGAACCCGGTGCGCGTCGCGATCCCGGAGGAACCGGTCGCCGAACGCACGACCGATTTCCGCGAGGTACTCCACGCTTACTCGAAAGAGGAGGCGATCCTGGAGGCGAAGCGATGCATCCAGTGCCGCCGCCCGTGGTGCGTCGAGGCGTGTCCGATCACCCAGGACTGCCGGGAGTACATCCGCCTCGTGGCGGCGGACGATTTCGACGGCGCGGCGCGCGTCACCCTGCGGGAGAACCCGCTCTCGACGTGCCTCTGCAAGGTCTGCTACCACTACTGCGAGGAGTCGTGCGTGATCACGAAGAAGGGCGTGCCGATCGCCATCCGACACCTGAAGCGCGCCGCGCTCGAGTTCGGGAAGAGCGACCTGGTCTACGTCGCATCGAAGCCCAAGGGCCAGCGGGTCGCGGTCGTGGGAGGGGGTCCGGCGGGACTGATGGCGGCCTGGGAGCTCGGCGTCCGCGGCTACTCGGTCACGGTGTTCGAGCAGGAGGCGCGGGTGGGCGGGCTGATGCAGACGATCCCCGCCTACCGGATGACGGACGCCGATGTGCAGACGGACCGGGCCCGGCTCAAGGACCTTGACGTCACGTTCGTCGACGGCACGAAGATCGGGAAGGACCAGCCGCTCGACCGGCTCCTCGCGGACGGATACCAGGCCGTCCTCCTCACGGTCGGGACGCCGGCGCACCGAACGCTCGGCGTCCCCGGTGAGGACCTCCCAGGAGTCCTGCCGGCACTGCGCTTCCTCAAGGAGACGAACGCTGGCCATCCCCCCAAGGTCGGCAAGGAGATCGTGGTCGTGGGCGGCGGCGACGTCGCGATGGATTCCGTCCGCACCGCCCTCCGGGAGTCGGGCGGCGGGCGTGTCACGCTGGTCTATCGGCGCGGGCGCGAAGAGATGCCCGCGGATCACGAGGAGGTCCTCGGTGCCGAGAAGGAGGGCATCCGATTCCTGTTCCAGCGGGCCCCGCTTGAGATCGTGGGCAACGGTCGCGTGGAAGGCCTTGTTGTCCAGTCGATGGAACTCGGTCCCCCGGACGCCGGCGGACGCCGGACGCCCGTACCCGTAGCCGGGTCCCAATCCACGATCGCGTGCGACACGGTGATCGTCGCCGTGGGCCAGAAGGCGGACCTCACCGGCTTCGGACCCGAGCTCGACCTCAAGGTGACCTCCCAGGGATGGCCCGAGGGCAAGCGGGCCGGCTTCGAGACAGCGATCCCGGGGATATTCGCCGCCGGGGGCCGTTCGGTCGTCTACGCGATGGGGGCTGCGACCGACGCGGCGAACGCGATCGATGCGTACCTTTCCGCCAAGAGAGGAGAGGCCGCCACGGCCAGGCCCGACCCCTTCGGCGGAAAAGGGACGTTCAAGCTGCCGCCGGGGTACACAGCCCCCATCCGATCGTAAGCCCACTACGGCGCGACGACTCGGCCGCGAAGGTATTTCTGCCCCACCGGCCCGGTACAGCACGTGGGGCGCCCGGCTAGGCCTACGCTCGTTCGGGCCGCGTTCGTGGTCGCGCTCGCAGCGCTCCTGCTCGGGCTGATGGGCTCCGTCGAGGGCAGCGCTCCGCAGGGCGGGTCGCCCATTCCGACCACGGCGGTCTCCACAAGCTCGTTGGCGGACTTCGCGGTCCGTTCCGGGTACGATCCCGCCCGGATTTCCCTCGTGGAATCACCCCACTCGCCACCGGGGCTGATCCCTGTCGACGTGGTGTTCGAGCCCCGTTCACTTCCTTCCGCCCCGCCCCCGGGACTGGTCCCCGCCGCCGGGTTCGCCGCGCGCTACGGGCCCACACCGTCCGAGTATCTTCGGGCGCAGCAGTACTTTACCGGGGAGGGACTCCGTGTCACGCACGAATGGCCGGACCGGATGACCCTCTCGCTGGAGGGCACGGCCGTGTCGCTCGACCGGGCGTTCGGGACGGCGCTCGTCTCGGGGACGTACGGCAACCGGAGCGTGATGATCCCGACGACCGCCCCGACCCTCCCCGAAGGGATCGAAGCGGACGTCGCCGGCGTGGTGGGCCTGTCGACCGGGTTCGAGACGTTCTCGATCGACCTGTCCCCGCCGGGGTCGCTGTCGAGCGGTGGCTCGCGCGCCGCCCTCGGGTCGGGCAACACGGTCGTCCCGTCGACGGCGCGTAGCATCTACGGGCTCTCCGCGCTCTACAACCTCACCGGCTCGCCGGTCTACGCGAACGCGACCAACGAGTCCATCGCCCTCGTCCTCTGGGGCCAGGGGTACTCGCCCAGCGACATCCAGAACTTCTTCGCGAACTACAACGGCGCGGGCTTCCCCGCTACTTCGATCGCGCCCTACCCGGTGGACGGGGCCGACGCACCGGCCAGCTCTGCTCTATCCTCCCCGGATCTCCAGGCCGTCGAGGAGATGACCCTCGACATCGAGTGGTCGGGAACGGCCGCGCCGGGGGCTACCTTGGACGCGGTCTACGCTCCCGACGGCCCGGGTCCCAGCTACTCTCCTTCCACAGCGGCCCTCACGGACGCGTTCGAGACGGCGCTCTCCCTCACCAACGTCAGCGTGATCTCGATGTCGTTCGGGGTGGTCGAATCGGGGGACGGGGCGCTGGCTGCGAGCTGGAACGGGCTTCTCGCGGTAGCGGCGAGCCGCGGCATCACTGTGGTCGCCGCGTCGGGCGACACGGGCGGTGATGCCGATGCCGGCTGCTCGGGAGGGGTCTCCGCGGAGTACCCCGCGTCATCTCCGGAGGTCCTGGCGGTCGGCGGAACGGACGTCAGCCTCGCCCGCAACGTGTTCGGGCAGATCACGGGATTCAGCGAGTCTGCATGGAACGACAGCGGCGGAGGGTTCTCCGATCATTTCGGGATCCCGAGCTGGCAACAGGTCGGTACGGCGGGTCCGTTCGTGAACGTCTCCGGCCATCGCGGACTGCCAGACGTCAGCGCGTCCGGCGCGGACAACTTCCTCTTCTTCGACGGCGGCGAGAGCCAGGCTGCGGGAACGAGCTTCGCGGCGCCGTTCTGGGCGGGTCTCGTGGCGGAGATGAACGCTCAGTACGGTCGGCCCCTCGGCTGGCTGCTTCCCCAGCTCTATCACGTGGGCGCAAGCCAGCCGAGCGGACAGATCGGGATCGGCCTCGCGGACGTGGTAGGGGGGCACAACTGTCTCGTCAATGCGACCGTCGGGTGGGACGCGGCGACCGGCTGGGGCTCGCCTCGCGCGGTCCCGCTCTACGAGGACCTCGTCGGCTCGTACGTGAACCTCAGCCTCTCCGTGACCCCGACCACGGTCGCACCCGGGGGCGCCGTCACCGTCGTGACGCAGCTCACGAATCGGACCACAGGGATCCCGATCGCCGACACCGTCGTCCGTATGGCCGCCGTGGCCGACACGACGACCGGGCCCTGCACCGGCACGTTCTCCGAGGCGGACCCCCGGACGAATTCGACCGGATGGGTCGAGGCGCAGCTGACGATCCCGTTCTGTTATCTCGGTGCCCACGCGAACGTCTCGGTGGTCGTGACGACCGATCGCCTGTACGGGACCAACCAGTCGATCGTGGCGGTGAACCTGCTCGGTCTCCTCCCGGCTCTCGAGGTCCTGGAACAGCCCCCGTGGACGTACATCGGCTACACGATCATCATGTCGGTGGCGGTCGTCGCCGGAGCCTGGCTGGGACGCGGTCGGTATCGGCCCCCGACACCCGCCCCCGGTGCACGGCCCACCGTCAAGCGCCCGGCGGCAACGCCGCCAGCCCCTCCGCCGCCCCCGCCGCCCAACGCCCCGACGCAGGCGCCCTCCCCGCCGGCCGGAGCGCCTTCGGCCTCATCCCCGCCTCCGCCGGCCTCGGGACCGGCCGCGCCGCAAAATCCCCAAAAGGCTTAATCCGGGGGCTCTCTCGCGCCGGTGTGCCCGGTGCATCGGGGGAAGTCCCCGACGGGGGGACCCCGGTCGCGCTCTCGGGGCCCGAGCGGTCGGTCCTCGCAGCGCTCCGCGAGTCCACGGACCTGCCGGTCGGCGAGGAAGCGCTCGCCCAGAAGGCCGGGATCGGGCTGGACACGGTCCGCGGGAGCCTCCAGCGACTGAGGTCGAAGCACCTCGTCGTGGTCGAGGAGGAGCACGAGACGACCGTGGCGATCACGCCCCGCGGGAAGGAGGTGCTCGCGGTCGGTCTCCCGGAACGTCGCCTCCTCGACGCGCTGCGAAGCCGCGGCCCGCTCACTCCCGAACAGGTCGCCACGCTGGGCCTGCGCGACGAGGAGCGGTCGGCCGCGATCGGCATCCTCCGACGGCGCGGGGTCCTCGCCGACGGCGTACCGATCAGGATCAAGGAAGGGGTCGCACCGCCCGCCGGCCCGCTCCCGGAGGAGCTCGTCCTCCGTCAGGTCGCGAACGAGGAGACCGAGCTCGACCCTCCCCTCGTGGAGGCGCTCGAGCGAAGGGCCCTCGTGCGGACCGACCACCGCTCGATCAAGCGATGGGCCCCGTCCGACGAGGGTCGGCGGATGACGCTCGTCGACGAGGGGGAGGCACCGATCGGAGCGCTGACCCCTCAGCTGCTGCTCAGCGGACTCTGGAAGGACCGCGTCTTCCGGCCATACGACGCCCGCGCGCCCGTCCCGCTCGTCTCCGGGGCGCGTCCGAACCCGTACGTCGCGTGGCTCGAGGAGTTCGCCGAGGTCCTCGTCGGGTTGGGGTTCGAGGAGGCGGAGGGCCCTCTGCTCGAAACGGAGTTCTGGAATAACGACGTGCTGTTCATGCCCCAGGATCATCCGGCGCGGTCGATCCACGACGCGCTCGCCGTCGAAGGGATCGCCGGTCGCCTGCCGGCCGCCGAACTCCTGGCCCGGGTCGGGGCGGCTCACGAGGGGCGCCCCATGCCCGGGGAAGCGGTCCCGATAAGCCCGGGATGGGCGACCCCGTACGATCCGACGATCGCGGCCCGCCCGGTGCTCCGATCCCAGACGACCGCGGTATCGGCCCGGTTCCTGGCCCGTCACCCCGCCCCCCCGTTCCGGATGTTTTCGATCGACCGCAACTTCCGCCGGGAAGAGGTGGATGCGAAGCACCATCTCGAGTTCCAGCAGGCCGAAGGGATCGTGGGCGCGGAGGGGATGACGGTTCGTCACCTGGTCGGGCTATTCCGGTCGCTGGCGGAAGCGATCGGCATCCGCGAGCTCAAGATCCGGCCGAGCTACTTCCCGTTCACAGAACCCTCCATCGAAGGGTACGTTCGGCATCCGCGCCTCGGCTGGATGGAGGTGTTCCCGGGCGGGCTGTTCCGGCCGGAGGTCCTCCGGCCGCTCGGGGTCGACGTCCCCGTCCTCGCCTGGGGGGTGGGCGTGACCCGCCTCGCGATGGTCGCCCTGGGAAAGAACGACATCCGCGAGCTGTTCTCCGACGACCTCGAGCTGCTCGGCGGGAGGCGAGGCTAGGCGTGCCGCGATCGACGCTCTCCCTCCGCCGGGTCCTCGAGCTCCTGCCGCCCGGCGTGACCGACGCCACGCTCGAGGAGCTCCTCTTCGCGTCCAAGGCGGAGGTCGAGCGACGGGTCGGTGACGAGCTCGAGCTCTCCGTGACGCCGGATCGGCTCGACCTCCTCTCCGAGGGAGGCCTCGGGTTCTACCTCCAGGGTGCCCTCGGGTCGGCGTCCGGCCTCCCGAAGGCGCGACGCTCTGCGCCGACCGACGAACCGTGGACGATCCGTGTGGATGCGTCCGTCGAAAAACTGCGTCCCGCGATCGCCGGGATTCGGATCCGGGCGCCGGGCGGTCGCCCGCTCGACGAAGGGCTGCTGGCCGAGGCCGTCCGGTTCCAGGAGATCCTGCACGCCACGGTCGGCCGCGACCGTCGCGTGATGAGCCTCGGGATCTACCCCGCGGACCGGCTGAGGCCACCGATACGGTACTCCCTGGAGCCGGTCTCCCGCGTGAACTTCGTGCCGCTCTACGGCAGCGAGGAGGTCACGGGCGCCGATTTCCTCGCTACGGACCCGATGGCCCAGCGGTACGGGTCGCTGGGCTCCTCCGAGGGGCGATGCCTCACGCTCCGCGACGACGCGGGCAGCATCCTCAGCCTCCCGCCGGTGCTCAACAGCCGAGGGACTGGAGAGGCCCGGCCCGGCGACCGAGAGCTTCTCCTCGAATCGACGGGGACCCGACCGCGCACGGTCCGAGAAGGGCTCGGGCTCCTCCTGGTCGTGTTCGTCGCGCGCGGATGGGCCGTGGCCCCGGTCGCGATCGAGGCGGCGGACGGCTCGCGCGACGAGGGGGTCGAGGTCCTCGAGCCGCACGAGCAGGACCTGGCCGCCGAGCTGCTCGATCAGATCGCCGGTACTCCGCTCGGGTTCGACGAGGTGGCGCAGCCCCTCGCGCGGGCCCGCCTTGGGGTGCGACGGATCCGGGGCGGGTTCCGGGTCTCGTCTCCGCCCTGGCGGCCGGACCTTCTCGGACCGGTCGACCTCGCCGAGGAGGTCGTTCTGTCGCGCGGCGTCCGGTCCGAGGACGGCATCGTGCCCGCGAGCCCGACCCGGGGCCACCGCCGCGCGGAGACCGTCTTCCGACGGCGGATCGCCGCGCTTCTCCTTGGCCTGGGATTCACCCAGCCCCACACGCCGCTGCTCGTTTCGGAGACGTGCGTCGGTCGGCTGGCCGGCGGTGCCCCGATCCGCCTTCGCAATCCCGTATCCGCGGAATTCGCGTTCGTGCGGGACCGCCTGCTCCTCTCGCATATCGACGTGCTCGCGCACAACACGCGCCGGAGCTATCCGCAACGGTTCGCGGAGGTCGCCCCCGTGGTCGTGCGCTCCCCCGGGGCCGAAGCGGGAGCCGAGACGCGGTACCGCGCCGGCTTCATCGTGGCCAGCGAGCGTGCGGGGTTCGCGGACGTCGCCGCGCTCGTGGAATATCTGCTGGGGAGCCTCGACGTGGGGGCCGTCCGCGAGCCCGCGGAACTGCCCGGGACGATCCCCGGTCGCGCCGCGCAGGCCCGCGTCGCGGGAGAGGTCGTCGCCGAGATGGGAGAGATCCACCCCCGAATCCTCGCCGATATCGGCGTCCCCGTGCCAAGCGTTTGGGCCGAGCTTGACCTCAGCGCGCTGTGGCCCTTGGTCGCTCGCCGCGACACCGATTAATAGCGTCCGCCGGTCCGACGCCGATGGCGCGCTCTCGTCGTGCGTCGCCGATCGATCCCCGCCGCGCCCGCTGGGAGCGGGACGCGCGGAAGGCCATCGGAGAACGGGCGTCCGGGGGCCGGTTGCCGCTTCTCTCGGACCCGCCGGAGGCGTCGGACGAGGCGTTCCTTTCCCAGGTTGGCTTCCCGGGAGAGCCACCCTTCACTCGAGGGATCCAACCCACGATGTACCGGGGCCGGCTCTGGACGATCCGGCAGTACTCCGGGTTCGGCAGTGCCGGGGCCACGAACCGACGGTTCCGGTTCCTGCTCGAGGGGGGACAGACCGGACTTTCGGTCGCGTTCGACCTCCCGACCCAGAACGGGTACGACTCGGACCACGAACGCTCCCGGGGCGAGGTCGGGCGGTGCGGGGTCCCCATCTCCTCCCTCGCGGACATGCGGACCCTCTTCCAGGGGATCTCGCTGGATGACGCGACCGTGTCGATGACGATCAACGCGACGGCCCCGATCCTCGTTCCGCTGCTGGTCGCGGTCGCCGAGGAGGGCGGCGTACCCCGTGCCCGCCTCTCCGGAACGGTCCAGAACGATGTGCTGAAGGAGTACGTCGCGCGAGGGACGTACATCTACCCGCCCGCGGCGTCGTTGCGGCTCACGGTCGACCTGATCGAGTTCTCGACCCGGGAGATGCCGATGTGGAACTTCATCTCCGTCTCGGGCTACCACATGCGCGAAGCCGGTGCCACCGCACCCCAGGAGGTCGCCTTCACGCTCGCGAACGCGATCGCCTACGTCCGTGCGGTCCGCGACCGGGGCCTCGACCTCGAGAGCTTCCTGCCACGGCTTTCGTTCTTCTTCTCCTCGGACATCCGCTTTCTCGAGGAGATCGCGAAGTTTCGTGCCGCGCGCCGTCTGTGGGCCCGCATCGTGCGGGAGACGTTCGGCGTGAAGGGAACCCGCGCGCAGCAGCTCCGATTCCATACCCAGACCGCCGGGTCCAGCCTCACAGCGCAGCAGCCCGAGCTCAACGTCGTGCGAACCACGCTCGAGGCCCTGGCCGCGACGCTGGGCGGAACCCAGTCCCTCCACACGAACGCGCTCGACGAGGCGCTCGGTCTCCCGACGGAGCAGACCGCGCGCCTGGCCATCCGAACCCAACAGACCCTCGCGGAGGAGTCGGGGATCGGGTCGACGGTCGACCCCGTAGGGGGCGCCTACGCGATCGAGGAGGCCACCGACCGCATCGAGCAGGAGGCGGGCGAGTACCTCGCGCGCATCGAAACGATGGGCGGGGCTGTCGCGGCGATCGACCGCGGCTTCATCGCGGGGGAGATCGCCCGGGAGGCGTACCGCGTAGCGAAGGCTCGCGAGCGGCGGGAGGAGACGGTCGTCGGGGTGAACGAGTACCCCGAGGGAAACCCGGCGTTCTCGCTCTTTCCGGGGTCCCACAAGGGAGTCTCGGGTCAGCGGATCTCGCCCGAGGACGAGGCCCGCCAGGTACGACGGCTGGCCCGGTGGCGCCGCGAGCGCGACGCCGCGCTCTCGCTCGCCGCGCTCGAGCGGCTGCGCCGGACTACCGAGTCGGGCGGGAACGTGATTCCCGAGGTCCTGGCCGCGGTGGTCGCGGGGTGCACGCTCGGAGAGATCTCAGACGTCTGGCGAGTCGCGTTCGGCGAACAGCCCCCCTCGAAGGCGTTCTAGGAAGAGATCGACGGTGCAGCTCGATCACGTCGGGATCGCCGTCGCTAGCCTCTCCAAGGCGATCGAGCGGTGGCGGCCGCTCGCGGGAGACCCCGACTCGCCCCCGGAGCAGCTCCCGACGCAGGGAGTACGGGTCGCCTTCCTGCGCGTCGGGGAGACGCACATCGAGCTTCTGGAGCCGCTGACCCCCGAATCGCCCGTCGGCAAGTTCCTGGCGTCCCGGGGGGAGGGGATCCACCACCTGGCGTTCCATGTCCCGAGCGTGGACGCCCAGCTCGCCGAGCTGATCCACCGCGGGGATCGCGTGGTCGACCGAGCCTCCCGACCGGGGGCACGGGGGCGGCGGGTCGGGTTCGCCCACCCGAGCGCGTTCGGCGGTGTGCTGGTCGAGTTCGTGGAGAGCCCGTGAGCCGGGTCGTCTCCGCCGACCTCGGGGCAATCATCGACAGCCGAGGCCAGCCGACGGTCGAGGCGACGCTCGTCCTCGAGTCCGGCGCCCGGGGCCGTGCGGGCGCGCCGAGCGGGGCCAGCACGGGTATCCATGAGGTCCGAGCGTTTCCGGAGGGCGGGGCGGCCGCGGCGCTGCGGGCGTTCCCCGGTTCGGTCGCCCCTCGGCTCGTGGGGGTGGACGCGGCGGACCAGGCGGCGATCGACGGGGCGCTCCACGCGGTGGACACCACCCCGGATTTCTCCCGGATCGGCGGCAACACGGCGACCGCGGTCTCCATCGCCGCCGCGCTCGCGCACGCCGCCGAGAAGGGTGACCCGCTCTGGCGGGTCCTCGCCCGCCCTGGGGTCACCGGTACGGCGTTCCCCGCGGTCGTGGGCAACTGCATGAACGGGGGCCGACACGCCATCGGCGGGCCGGACATGCAGGAGTTCATTGCGTTCGCCGAGTCGCCCCGGCCGGACGAGTCGGTCCGGGCCGCGGTCCGGGTGCACGCTCTCGTCGGAGAGCAGCTCCACCGACGCTATCCTACGCTGGCGCTGGGCCGGGGGGACGAGGGGGGCTGGGTCGCTCCCGTAGGGAACATCGAAGCGATCGAGCTGTTGCGGGACGCGTGCGCCCGGGCTCGCGACGAGCTTCGGGTCGAGGTCCACCCCGGCGTTGACCTCGCGGCCAGCGAATTCTACCGGGGCGGGATGTACCGGTACAAGGACCGGAGCCTCGATTCCGAAGGGCAGGTCCAGTTCGTGGCGAAGCTCGTCGACGAGTACGATTTCCGGTTCGTGGAGGACCCGCTCGACCAGGAGGCGTTCGAGCCGTTCGCCCAGCTGACCCGGGCCATCGGGAACCGGGCCCTCGTCGTGGGTGACGACATCTTCTGCAGCCGCGTGTCGCGGCTGGAGCGGGGGATCGCCGACCGCTCGGTGAACGCGGTCCTGATCAAGGTGAACCAGGTCGGGACCCTTACGGATACGTTGGCCACGGTCGACCTTGCCCGCGCCCACGGCCTCGCCACGGTCACGTCGCACCGTTCGGGGGACCTCCCCGAAGGGTGGCTGGCCCACCTCGCAGTAGGGACCGGTGCGAGGGGTATGAAATGCGGCGTTCTCGGTGGAGAGCGCGTGGCAAAACTAAATGAGCTCCTGCGTCTCGGCCGCGCCACCGGATGATGGAGTAATGCCCGACGACGAACCGATGGCCGAAGAGCCCGTGAGCACCTCCGACGGCCAGGATATCCGCCCGGGCGAGCTCCTGATCCCCGAAGACACCTACCTGACCTCGGGCGTGCACATCGGGACGCAGCAGAAGTCGGCCTCGATGCGCCGGTTCGTCTACAAGATCCGGTTCGACGGGCTCCACGTGCTCGACGTTCGCGAGACCGACCGGCGGATCCGGATGGCCTCGAAGTTCCTCGCCCGTATCCCGGCGGAACGGATCCTCACCGTCTCCCAGCGCCAGTACGGCCAGAAGCCGGTCCGCGTCTTCGCGAAGACCGTGGGCGCGGTGTCGTTCGCCGAACGGTTCGTCCCCGGATGCCTCACGAACCCGAACCTGCCCGAGTACTTCGAGCCGAAGGTCCTGGTCGTGACGGACCCCGCCACGGACCAGCAGGCCCTGAGCGAGGCCGTCTCCATTGGCATCCCCGTGGTCGGGCTCTGCGATGTCAACAACGAGACCCGCGACGTGGACCTCGTGATCCCGGCGAACAACAAGGGACGGGTCGCGCTTGCGACCGTGTACTGGCTGCTCGCGCGGGAGGTCCTCCGCGCGAGGGCCGGGGGCGCCGAGGTCGAGTACCCCCTCACCATCGAGGATTTCCAGGCCGCCCTGTAGGCGGGTCGGGTCGGGCCGGTCCTCGCCGTCCGGCACCGTCTTATCGGGCGCGAGTCTCGGTTTGGTGTGAGCCGCACCGGCTCGGGCCTTCTCGAACTCCTTACCGAGCACGGGGTGCCCGAAAAGGGTGCCCGCCTCTACCTCGCGGCCTGCCGGGCCGGGCCGCAGACCGCGAGCGAGCTCGCCCGTCTGTCCGCGGTGAACCGTGTCGAGGCGTACCGCATCATCAAGCAGCTCGCGAGCGAGGGGCTCCTGACCGCCGCCGGGGCCCGCCCGCGGCGGTTCGCGGCGCTCCCCCCGGACGAGCTCGTCGACCGGTGGATCCACCGTGCGACGGACCGGCTCCGCCAGCTCCAGGAGGACCGCCCCAAGCTCCTCGCGGACTGGGAGGAGCAGCGGACGGAGCTCGACGACCGCGACCCGCGCAAGTTCGCGGTGTTCGACGGCCGGGAGGCGATCCGCGGCGTGCTGCTCAAACGGATCGGCACGGCCAAGGGCCAGATCCTCGTGAGCGCGAGCGGAGCGCTCCTTTCGACGCTGATCGAGGGCGGGGTCGACCGAGGGCTGCGGGAGGCCGTGGGCCGGGGCGTGAAGGTCCGGGTCGTGACCGAGGTCTACCCGTCGAACCTCCCCCAGGCGAAGCACTTCGCGGGATTCTCCGAGCTCCGCCACACGAGCGGCCCGGTCTCCAGCCGGGCGATCGTGATCGACCGGGTCGGGGCGCTCGTCTACGTGTCGGGGGAGGAGGGTCTGGGCTCGGGCGACGAGCAGGTCGCCCTATGGTCGAGCGCGCCCGCGTTCGTCCGGCGGGTCCGGGACCACCACCGTCGGCTATGGACGGCGGCGATCCGCGCCGAGACCCGGTTCGTGGAGCTCGAGAACCCTCCCGCGGCCGTCCTCCCGGTGGTCGGCGGTCGGGAGGCGGTCCCGTTCCAGCGTCTCAAGGAGATCGCGAAGCTCGGGATGCGCGCCTCGGGCGTGCGCGAGTTCGAGCTCCGCCTCCCCGAGCTGATAGAGACGATCGCGCGCCAGCTCGGGCGCGAGATCGCCGACGAGGTCGAGGGGGAGACGGTCGGGGAGGTCGCGCGCTCCCTCTCGCGTTACTACGCGACCCACACGATGGGCCACCTCGGGGTCGTGAAGGACCAGCCCCTGACGCTCCGGGTCACCGGCTGTTTCGCGTGCACGACCGACTCCCCGGAGATCGGCCGTGTGATGTGCCCCCAGCTGTTCCGCGCCGTCCTCGAGTCCCGCCTGGGGGGACGCTGGGAGGTTTCGAAGCCTGACCCCACGAAGCACGCGACCCGTGGTTGCATGTTCACCGCCACCGTTGCCTAGCGTGCCGCCCGCCCCTGGGGCAGGCACGTCAGAGGGCTAGGGTCCAAGCTGAGGAGATTCTCGTCCACGGCGGCCGATCCCTACCGCCGCTCCGCCCGAGTTTTACGACTGTGCTATACTGCCGCATGGTGTAGCATGTGTACACTACAAACGCTACAACGTTGGCATTAAGGTATAAATAGGCCGTCCGGTTACGGAAGCGCAGAAGCTATGAAGCCCACTGTCGCGGCCCCGGCGAGCGTCCGCTCCCGCAACTCCCCGATTCCGGTCCCGAAGGCGGTCATACCGGCCCCCTCCCGGAAGCCCACGACCTCGCCGGTTTCCGACCTCTGCCCGAACTGCGGGTCCTCCCACCTCATCCGGGACGAGATTCGGGGCGAGATTGTGTGTGCGGATTGCGGCCTGGTCGTGGACCAGAGCGCGCTCGTCAGCGACCGGGGTCAGCGCGGCTCGAAGGAGGACACCGGCCGTGAGGCCCGCGGCTGGGGCCCGGTCATCTCCCCGCTCATGCCCGACAAGGGGCTGTTCAGCGAGATCGGGGTCCCGACCCGGGATTTCCAGGGCAACTCGCTCTCCCGCAACACCTCCCTCAAGTTCTACCATCTGAGGAAGCTCAACCACCGCCTCCGCGCGGCTCGCACCCACCAGCGCAACCTCGTGGTCGCGCTCGGCGAACTGAACCGGCTCGCGGGCGTCCTCGGCCTTTCGCGCGAAGTGAAGGAGTCGGCGACCTACATCTACCGCCGTGCGCTCGAGCACAAGGCGACCCGTGGCAAGAAGATCGTGGCGCTCGTCGCCGCGAGCGTCTACGCCGCGTGCCGGCAGTGCCACGTCCCCCGGACGATGAAGGAGATCATCGCCCACTCGAAGGCGACGAAGATCGAGGTCGGACGGGCGTACACGCTCCTTGCCCGCGAGCTCAAGCTGGGCCTCAAGCCGGTCGAGCCGCGCGACTACCTCGTCCGGTTCACGCAGGACCTCAACCTCTCGAAGGAGGTACGCCAGAAGGTCCTCGAGCTGCTCGAGCAGGTGGAGCAGGTCTACTCCACCAGCGGGGTCCTCCCGAACGGGATCCTCGCGACCATCATCTACATCGCGTCGAACCTGATGGGAGAACCGCGGAGCCAGGACCGGATCGCGGCGGTCGCGAACGTCACGCCCGTGACGATCCGCAACCACTACAAGGAGCTCCTCGACCTGCTGGGCCTTCCAAAGAACCTCGCTAACCCGCAGGCCCGGGGGACGCTCCCCTCGGAAACCGGTGAGAAGATCGCGGCGGACGCCGCCGCGGCCGGCCACTGAGGGGCTCGACGGCCCGGGCCCCGTCGCCCGGAAGAGAGATGAACCCCGGGCGGGCTCTTCGCGCGTGCCCGCCACGGGGGCGCTGAGCTACTCGTCGTACCGAACGTACCTCGAGTGCCCGCTGCGCTGGAAGTTCCTCTACGTCGAACACCGGCCGGAGGCCCCGCGGGGCTACTTCACGTTCGGACGGGTGATCCACTCGGTCCTGGAGGAGCTGGTCCGCCCGTTCGTCGTCCCGGCCCCCCGACGGCCCGGGTCGGGCGACGGCCAGAAGACGCTCGACGACTGGTCTCCGGGCTCCTCGGCGGCGGCCCCTCCGCGCGCGATCAGCCCCGAGGAGCTCGTCCAGGTCTACGACCGAACCTGGTCGGGCGAGGGGTACACGAGCGCGGAGGAGGAGGCTCGCTATCGAGCCCTCGGCCGCGACCTCCTGATGCGGTTCCACGCGCAGTTCCTCAAGCACCCCGTCGTCCCGGTCGCGGTCGAGGAGCATCTCGAGACGCGGTGGGACGGCATCCCGATCCACGGGTACATCGACCGGATCGACCGGACGCCGACCGGCGGCCTCGAGATCGTGGACTACAAGACGTCGCGCGAGCTCTCGGCCGAGGACGCACGCGACTCCGACCAGCTCTCGCTGTACCAGGTCCTGGTGGAGAACAACTACGCCGAGCCGGTCGAGCGAGTCACCCTGCTCCATCTCCGGTCGCTCGTCCCCCATCGCGCGCCCGCCCGGACGCGGACCACGCTCGACCCGCTGCACACCCGCCTCGGGATGGTCGCGGACGGGATCCGCGAGCAGGCGTTCGAGCCGACGCCCGGCCGCCACTGCACCCGTTGCGACTTCCGCGCGGTCTGCCCCGAGTTCCGGACGGTCCCGGCCCCGGAGGAGGCGCGACTCGCGGCCCTCGTCGACCGGTTCGAGGCACTTCGTGAGGACGAGCGGCGTCTCGAGGGCGAGCTCTCCCGAGCGGCCGAGAACCTTCACCGGGCCGCCGAGGAGCTCGGCCTGCACCGGGTCCCCGGCTCCCGCTCGGTCGCGATCCGGCGTCGCGAGGAGGCGTGGCAGTACTCCCTAGACTCGGTCCGTCCGCTCCTCGAGACCGCGGGCGTCTCGCAGCGGCTCGGGCGTGAGACTTCCGAGGAGGTCCGACGGCTCATCCGGGACACTGACGTTCCCGCGGAGCTCCGCCGTAAGGTGGCCGAGACGGGCTCCCGGCAGGTGCGGTGGTACTGGGAGCTCGAGAACGGAAGCGGAGACTCGCGGTGAACCGGGGCGAGGGTTGGCGGAAGGGGTCTCGGCTCACCCCCTCGGAACGGCGGCCCGGATTCGCGTAAAGGCTATGATGGGGGCCCGGTACTCCCCTCTATGGGGGTTCCCCTCGCCACCGAGGCGCGCCTCGCCTCGATACGGGACCGTGTTCCCACGGTCGCCACCCTATGCTCCCATTCCTCGCTGCAGATCTTCCATGGGGCGAAGGCCGAGGGGCTCCCCACGCTCGGAATCTCGGTCGGGAAGCCTCCGAGGTTTTACGATGCCTTCCCGCTCGCCCGTCCCGACCGATTCATCTCGGTTCCCCACGTAAAGGACCTCGGCGGCGCGGACGCCCGCCTCCGCGAGGCCGGGGCGATCGTCGTGCCTCACGGGTCGTTCGTCGAGTACCTAGGCCCCGAGGCGTTCTCTCGTCTGGACGTCCCGGTGTTCGGCAACCGCGCGGTCCTCGCCTGGGAGTCGGACCGCGAGAAGGAGCGAGAATGGCTGGACTCCGCCGGCGTATCGATGCCCACGCGCTACGACGACCCGTCCGAGGTCGACGGACCGGTGATCGTGAAGTACCACGGCGCGAAGGGCGGCAAGGGGTTCTTCCTCGCCAAGAACCGCGAGGCGCTCGCGGACTTCCGACCGACCGGGCCGTTCGTGATCCAGGAGTACGTGCTGGGCACCCGCTACTACATGCATTTCTTCTACTCGCCGCTCTCCGACCGCGGTTACCGGGTGGGCCACGGCTCGCTGGAGCTCCTCGGCATGGACCGCCGCGACGAGGCGAACATCGACGAGCTCTACAAGCTGGGGGCCCAGGAGGAGCTCCTGAAGGCCGGGATCCGCCCGACGTTCGTCGTGACGGGGAACGTGCCCGTCATCCTCCGGGAATCGCTCCTCGAGAAGGCGTTCGATGTCGCGGCGCGGATCGTCGAGCGGTCGATCGAGCTCTTCGGCGGGATGGTGGGACCGTTCTGCGTGGAGGGCATCATGACGGAGGAGCTCGAGTTCAAGGTCTTCGAGATCTCGACGCGCATCGTCGCCGGGACGAACCTCTTCATCTCGGGGAGCCCGTACTCCGACCTCGTCGAACCCGGCCTCTCGACGGGTCGCCGCATCGCCCAGGAGATCCTTCGCGCGAAGTCCGAGGGGCGCCTCGCGGAAGTGCTGAGCTGAGCTCCTCCGGCCGCCGCCGACACGCGACGCGTTAAGAACGGACCGCTCCTCCTCGGACGATTCGGATGCCATCGGCCATCGTCGCGAAAGGGCTGGGCAAGGTGTACCCCGGCTCGAGGGCCGCGATCCCCGCCCTTTCCAACCTCTCCCTCGAGATCCCCTCTGGCGGCGTTTACGGCCTCATCGGCCGCAACGGGGCCGGCAAGACGACCTTCATCCGAATCGCCGCGACGCAGCTCACGCCCACCTCCGGAGAGCTCCGCGTCCTGGGGTACGATGTCCAGGGAGAGGAACGCGCGATCCGCGCCCGGATCGCGTGCGTCCCCCAGGAGTCCCGGCCGCTCTACTTCCTGCGGGTCGAGGAGGTCATCTACCTCTATCTCAAGATGCGGGGCCTCGGCCCGGTCGACGCGCGGCGTCGGACGCGGGACGTCCTCGAGGAGCTCTCGCTCACCGAGTACCGGCGCCGCCTGGTGAGCCGTCTCTCGGGCGGGCTCCGACGCCGGACGATCTGCGCGATGGTGCTCGCGTCCGACGCGGACGTCCTCTTTCTTGACGAACCGACGACCGGGCTCGACCCGATCGCCCGCCGCGAGGTCTGGCAGGCGATCCGCCGAGCGAGCCGCGAGAACCGAACGATCCTCCTCACGACCCATTACCTCGACGAGGCCGAGGCCCTCTCCGGCCGGCTCGCGCTCGTAGAGCGGGGTCGCCTGATGCTCGAAGGAACCCCCGGCGACCTGCGGGCCCGGGTCCGCTACCCCTACCGCGTGACGATACAGGGCTCGATGCCGCGATCCGAGCTCGAGAGCTACGGGAAGGTCTCCGACATCGAGGGAGGGTACCTCGTCTTCGCCCGCGAGGCGGAGGCCCGCGAGCTCTCCCGGCGCGCTCTCGAGGCGGGGCTCCGTCTGACGATGGGACCGGTGAGCCTCGAGGACATCTTCCTCGAGGTGGTGGGTCGCTCGATCGAAGAGGAGACCACGCCGGCGGCGGAGAACGCCGAGAACGGCGGGGCGCTGGCATGAGCGAGCGCCACCGCCTCCGATCGCTGTTCACGCTCGTCCTGCTCAACGGCCTGATCCCGATCCGGACGCAGCCGCTCTATCTCGTGAACCTGCTCGCGTCGCCGCTCTCGTTCCTGTTCTTCATCTACGTCATCTCGCACGGGGCGCTGCTGGCCTTCGGGATCACCGGCGGTCTCGTCCTCACGATGCTCACGGCCGGGACCGGACTCCAGTCGGACCTGACCCACTACCGTCACGACCTCAAGTTCCAGGACGTCGTGGTCGCCTCGCCGGTGGAGGCCCCCATCTACGTGATCGGGATGGCTCTCAGCGAGCTCGTCTACTCCCTCCCCGGCATCGCGGTGTTCGTCGTTCTCTTCGTTGTGAAGGGGTACGTCACCCTGGACAGCGTTGTGGTCGTGGGGGGCGTGCTGCTCCTGGTCTGGGGGTTCGCGACGGCCCTCGCGTTCACGCTGGCCACCTACTTCGAGGACGTGCGGGAGACGTTCATGTTCAGCCCGCTCATCTCCCTCGTCCTGACGGTGCTCCCCCCGGTCTACTACCCTCTCGCGTACCTTCCCCACTGGGCCCAGCTGATCGCGCAGATCTCCCCGACGACCTATGCGGCCGCCCTGGTCCAGTGCTCCGTGGGCATCGCCCCAAGCTCGTGCGGGTCGGGCCTCCTCGACTGGGTCGTGCTCGGCGCGGTGACCGCGACCTTGTTCGCCGTAGCGGCATTCAAGGCCCGCTGGAAGGACGCATAACACTCAGAAACGCGGGTCCGGGCGACCCGACGCGCGAGCACTTATGTACCGGCCTCATGGTGGACCCTCCTCCATGCTTTCGTTCGCAGACCAGCGCAGCTTCGAGGCATCGGACGAGCGGTTCTCGCGCTGTCTTTTCTGCGGAAAGGAGGTTGTCGTCCTCCCCGACGACCGGAGGCGGGGGTCGTGCTTTGACTGTCTGTCCCTTTCCGTTGCCCCCGCCTCGCCCTGCCCGAACTGCGGGGCGATCATACCGGGCGAGGAACGAGGGCTCGGCTGCCCAAACTGCCGCTGGTATCCGCTGCGCGACTGAGCCCGTGGCCCGCCCTTCCGCTAAGCTTATCGGCGGCGGGGTGCCCGCCGCGGACGGGCGTGCCGAGGTGGCTCAGTCCGGTACGGCGCGAGCCTGGAAAGCTCGTGGCGGAATACGCCTCGGGAGTTCAAACGTCGGGGCCGGCTGGCCCGGCCCGGCGGAAACTCTCCCCCTCGGCGCTGCCTCCCCCCGCGGGGACGTCCCCGCTCGGAGGAGAACCCGCCCGTGACGGTACCGTCGCGAGCGATGGCCGCCGCCCTGCTCCAGGTGGACGCGATCGGGTCGCGCCTCCAGGGGCGGGCGGCGCTCGAGGAGGCCTGTCGGTTCCTGAGGGAATCGTTCCGGCACTACCGTTGGGTGGGGATCTACCGCCGTGAGGGGGAGACGCTCGTTCTCGACGCGTGGAACGGACCCGCCGCGACGGAGCACACCCGCATCCCGGTCGGTCAGGGGATCTGCGGCCGGGCGGCGCGCGAGGGCAGGACCGTAATCGTCGACGACGTCCGCGCGGCGCCCGAGTACCTGGCCTGCTTCCTCGAGACCCGGTCCGAGATCGTCGTGCCTATCCGCGACGGGGACCGTGTCGTGGGCGAGATCGACATCGACGGCAACGAGGTCGGGGCGTTCGACCCGAGCGACCGGGAGTTCCTCGAGAACGTCGCTCGGCGGCTCACCGCCGCGCTCGCGAAGGCGGCGACCGAGCCGCCGCCCGGCTGAGCCCGCGGCGGATCGCGAAGAGCGCCTGCTCGAGGGAGCGGGCGGAGTCGAACCGGGTCAGTCGGGGCTTCGCTCCGACCCGACGGAGCCTCCGCGCTTCGGCCGCGATCGCGGCGAGGGCTCTCGTGAGCTCGTCCACGATCGGGAGGTCGGCCGATCGGCTGGTCCGGGATAGCGGGTTGAGGTCGATGGCGATCACGCGCTTGCCGAGGGCCCGAAGGGCTTGGGTCCGGTCCCCGTCCTCGAGAGGGACCAGGCAGACGTCCGCGACGAGGATCCCCTCCGCGTCGACCCACGCCCGGTCCGACGGGAGACCGGGGATCCGCGCGGTCGGCCGTACGCCGAGTACCCGACGCACCCCAGCTCTTCGGAGCGACCTCTCGACCCGGCGGGCGCGCGACGGCGTCCGGTGGAACAGGTTCACCTCGACGCCGAGCCCCGGCACCGCCCTCGCGAGGCGCGCGATCTCGGGGGCGGCGAGCGCGGCGACGTTGCCGTTCACGCTCACGACGGGCCGTTGGGCGGCGAGGAGCCATCGGGCGGCCGTGGCCTCTGCGCGGCGGGCGCTCGGGATCGTGCCTTCGCCGAGAAGGTAGTCGAACGCCTCGCCCCGGCCCTGAGCGATCAGCCCTTCGGGAACGACCAACCCCGAGCGATGGGCCTCGGCGAGTCGGGCGCGGACCAGGAGGCTGCGATAGCGGGGATGTCGCGGAGAGAGCCGCATCGGGCCGCTGCCCGGTCTAGCCCGAGCCGGGCGGCTCGGAGGCGGCGTGTCCCTCGGTCGCGCCCTCGCCGGCCCCTAGCCGGTTCTCGAGGGAGGCGATGCGGTCGTCGAGCGATTGCAGACCTTCCTCGAGCGCCTTCGTTAGGGCGAGCTTCAGGCTCTCCTCGAGGGCGACGAGGTCCCGGCCGAGGTCGATCATCCGCCGAGCGTTCTCGTTCAGGAGGAGCCGCGTCTGGGTGGCGACGCGGTACGTGTCGGAGAGGTCCTTGGTCAGCTGGTGCGAGGAACGAGCGAACGTCTCGACAGAGTCCCCGACCGGCTTCCATTTCGTGTCGAGGTTCTCGGTGAGCGAGGCCGTGAGCTTCTGGTTCAACCGGTCGAATGCTCCGTCGACCTCCTTCGAGACGCGCTCGGAAAGGGTCGCCTCGAGACCGTCCAGCCGGGTCTTCATCTCCTGCCCCAGGCCGTCCGACGAGCTCTCGACGTGTTGGACCCGGTCCTCAATCGACTGGAGCCGGGCCGTGAGGTTCGAGTAGGCGGACCCGACAAGCGTGGACAGCTGTCCCTGCCCGAACTCCTGGGCCCGCAGGAGAAGATGGAGGATCCAGTGCTCGCGGCCCTTCGTCTCCGCGAGGGGACCCCGGTCGATCCGGTCCCGGACCTCGCGGTCGTCGATCATCGCCTGGAGTTCCTTCAGAATCTCCACGCGGAGGGCGGGGGTGGGAGCAGAACCCGAGGGCGGTCGACCGGCCATCGAGCGGCGATGGGTCCCGGGTGGCTATATAAGTTGGCGAGCGCGCGCGGCGGTCGGCGGTGCGCCGCGTTGAGGATTCGGCCCGGGGCTGCTGCCGGAGCGGAGCCCTGCGCCGGGCCCGGTCGAGCCGGACGAACGTCTAGTTTTTAACTCGGGACGGCCCCCATTCTATCGGCAGAAATGCTCCCTGGTGCCGGGTACCGGGGTATTGCGTCCCACGATGGGACATAGGAGAGAAGAAATCATGGCTAGACCACCGAAGAGCAAAGCGAAACGACGAGTTGGACTGGCCGTATACCTCGAACCGGCGATCCTGCGCAAGCTGCGGGTCGCCGCGGAGCAGGACCGCAGGTCGACATCGACCCAGGCGGCCCTGTACATCGAGGAAGGCCTGGGGCTTCGCAAGCCCCGCGCTCGCTGAGCTCCCGCGTGCCGTCGGGCCCGCTAGGCGCGGGGTCCGGCGGCCCGGTGGACGTCGAAGTCCTCCCCCAGCAGCTCGTGGGCCACGATCTGGCGGCGGATCTCGGATGTCCCGGCACCGATCTCGAGCAGCTTCGCGTCCCGCGCCAGGCGCTCGAGCGGAAGGTCGCGCATGTAGCCGTAGCCGCCGTGGATCTGGATCGCCTCGAGGGCGGCGCGGGTGGACGCCTCCGACGCGAACGTGAGGGCCGCCGCGCTCTCCTTCCGCCGTCGTGGGTCGACCCGGACCTCCTCGAGCGCTTGCTCCATCAGCAGGCGGGAGGCCGTGAGCTCCGTGTACATGTTCGCGAGCTTCGCTTGGATCAGCTGGAAGGCGCCGATCTTGTGGCCGAACTGCTCGCGTTCCCGAGCGTAGGCGACGGAACGCTCCAGGCATTCGACCAGGATCCCGACGGGGATGGCGGCAAGGACCGCACGCTCGACGTTCAGCCCGCTCATCATGATACGGACCCCGTCGTTCTCTTCGCCAACGCGCTGGTCGACCGGCACACGGACATCCTGGAACGCGAGCTCGCCCGTCGGAGAGCCGCGCATGCCCATCTTGTCCAGGCTCTTCGCGACCGAGAACCCCGCGGTGTCGGTCCGGACGAGGAAGGCGCTGATCCCTCGGGCGGCTTTCTCGGGGTCGGTCTTCGCGTAGACGAAGGTGACGTTGGCGACCGGTCCGTTCGTGATGAACTGCTTCGTCCCCGAGAGAACGTAGTGGTCTCCCTTCCGCTCCGCGCGGGTCCGAATGGAGACGGCGTCGGAGCCGGCGTCCGGTTCGGTAAGAGCGAGCGCGCCGATCTCCTCGCCGCTCGCGATCTTGGGCAGGAACCGCGCACGCTGCGCGTCGCTCCCGTTCCGGGCTAGGTTGTCGGCGAACAGGTTCGAGTGCGCACCGACGCTGAGGGCCAGGGCCGGGCTCGCCCGGGCGATCTCCTCCAGGATGATCGCCTGCGCCCGGTAGGAAAGGCCCAGACCTCCGTACTCCGTCGGGATGGTCGGTGCGAGGAATCCGTGCTCGCCGAGGCGGCGGAAGACTTCCTTCGGGAACCGGTCCTCCCGGTCCATCTGCTGGGCGACCGGGGCGACCTCCTTGCGAACGAACTTGCGGGTCGCCTCGGCGAGGTCCCGCTCCTCGTCCGACAGCGCTGGCGGCACGGACGACGCGAACCCGCCGCGAGGATAACGGTTTTCGGCGGGTTCAATTCGCCCGACCGCCGATGGGAACACGGCGAAGGCCGATGTGCTTGTGCCAGGCCGGCCGCCGTCGGGGCCAGTCCGACCGGTAGTGGGCCCCGCGGCTCTCGGTACGGGTGAGCGCGGCCCGGGCGATCAGCGACGCGGTGAGTGCCGCGTTCGCCACCGGCCCGGGCAGCGTCTCCTGTCGCCCGGGTTCCGCCAGACCTCCGACACGCTCGAACGCCTCGAGCGCGGAGCGGAGCCCCTCGGCGGACCGGACGATCCCGACCTCGTCCCAGAGTCGGTTGCGGACCTCTTCGATCATCGAGGGCTCCTCGGGCCTTCCCGCGCCCTTCGGCGCGGGGAGCTCCACGAGCCGACCGGGCGTCTCGGGCCCGCCGGCCGCGGGATGGAGCATCTGTCGGGCGACCCTCTCGCCGAAGACCAGACCTTCCAGAAGGGAATTGCTCGCGAGCCGGTTCGCGCCATGCACGCCGGTCGCCGCCACCTCCCCGGCGGCGTAGAGCCCTCGAAGGGAGGAGCGCCCTTCGAGGTCGGTCGTGACCCCCCCGATCATGTAGTGGGCGACCGGAGCGACAGGGATGCGGTCGCGGGATGGGTCGAGACCGTACGAGAGAAGGAACCGGCATACGGAGGGAAATCTGGCGTAGAGGCGGTCGCGCGGGATCTCGGTGGCGTCGAGGTAGACGTGCGGGTGCCCCGACCGCGAGACCTCGCGGTCGATGGCGCGGGCGACCACGTCGCGGGGCGCGAGCTCGGCATCCTTGTGCTGCGCCACCATGAATCGCTCCCCGGCGTCGTTGCGCAGGACCGCGCCTTCCCCGCGAAGCGCCTCGGAGATAAGGAACCTCGGCGCCCCCTCGCGGTAGAAGGCGGTCGGGTGGAACTGGATGAACTCCATGTCGCTGAGCAGCGCCCCGGCCCGGAACGCGATCGCGACCCCCTCGCCGGTCGCGATCGAAGGGTTCGAGCTCTGTCGATAGAGCGCCCCGGCCCCGCCGGTGGCGAGGATCACCGGACGGGGGTCCAGTACCTCGACTCCTCTGCCCTCGGGGTTCGAGACGGTCGCCTCGAGGCCGTCCCTTCCTGCCGGGGACAACGCTCGGAGGACCCTTCGCTCGAGCATCTCGATCCCGGCGTCGAGGGCCCGATGCCTCAGCGTCTCCTCGATGGAGAGACCGGTCGCGTCTCCTCCCGCGTGGAGGATCCGCGCCCGGGAGTGGGCGGCCTCGCGGCCGAGCGCGATCTGGCCGTCCTCCGTATCGAACGGGACGCCGTAACGCACGAGGTCGGCGATTCGGGCGGGAGCGTCCCAGGTCAGTGCACGGGCGGCCGCCCGATCGACGAGTCCGTCCCCGGCGCGGACGGTGTCCTCGAAGTGCAGCGCGCGGCTGTCGTCCGGGCCAACGGCGGCGGCGATGCCGCCCTGCGCGTAGCGGGTGTTGGACTCTTCAAGGCGGGCTTTGGTGATGATCGTGGGCCGAAGCCCGAGCTCCTGCGAACGGAGGGCGAAGTAGAGCCCTGCGATTCCGCTGCCGATCACGAGCGGGCGGCGCGAGGGGTCCTTCACGGAGCGCGGAGCGGGGAGGCGGGTATAGCCCCTTGCGCACCCACGTCGCTCATCTCCCTGCCCGACCCTCCCGCCCCGTGCATCCCACCGATCTGCGTTCGGCGCCCGTCGATTGGAAGTCCGCGGTCACGGTCCGAGACGATTCGGCGCTCTCACGGGAGCTGGTGGAGAGGCTCCGTCACATCGGAACGGTTCGGGGCCTGAGCGTCAGCGACCTAGTCGCCCCACGTCGGGCGTTCTGGCGTCGGTTGGCGCCCCCGTTGCCGATGTCCCCCGAGCGCGAGGAGAGCATGGCCCAGGGCAGGTCGTGGCATCGCGCTGCGGGTCGCCTCTTCTCGGCCGAGGGAGCTCTCGAGGTTCGCCTCCGACGGGAGGGCATTTCGTGCCGGATCGACCTCCTGGCCGACGTCCCGGTGGAGATCAAGACCGGAGGCGGTCCCCTTCCGGCCGACCTTCCTACCGAACGCCCCGAGCACATCGAGCAGCTTGCGATGTACTGCGCGCTTCTCGAACGACCCAACGGCCGCCTCGTCCACATCGCTGTCGAGGAGGGTCGCCCGACCGGCGTGGGAGCGACCGACGTCACTTTCAGGGACCTCTCGAAGGTCCACGGGGAGATGCGCGCGAGGGAAGCAGTGCTTCGCCGGGCCATCGATCGGAAGGAGCCGGTCGCCCTGCCTCGATGTCGCTGGTTCGGGCGGGGATGTGAGTTCCAGCTGGCCGGCGCCTGCGACTGTCGGGGCGAAGAGGCTCGGGAATCCGCGGTCATCCTCGAGGAGGTGCGTTCGACGACCGAACGACCCGACATCTCGGCACGTTGGTTGGCGGCCCTCATCCAGAGCTCTACGGTCCCTACCTCATCGGGGCTGGATCGGTTCCGCGAGCTCGTCTACCCTCGACGGGCCTTCTTCGACCGAAGCCGGACCGTGGGGGCCGCCCCCGCAGAGCCGTCGGCGCCCGCGGCGCGTGTGCCGGACCTCTACGACCGCCTCCTGGAAACGACCGAGAGCGGTCCGGTCGGCGAGGTGCTTCAGCTTCCCTCCGCCGCGAACGCCCCCGAGGAGGAGGTAGTCGGCTTCCGGGGCGCTCCGCTCCTGCTCCGAACCTCCAAGGCCTGGTCGAGGGTCCAACCGTCCGACGCGGTAACGCGATTCCCGCAGTACGCCCTCGACCTCGGTTTCCGGTGTGCCGCGACCGGAACCTCGGTCGGGCGGGTTGTGCTCGGATACGAGCACGCGGAGGAGGACGCCGACCGGCTCCAGGTCCTCGAGTTCCGCTTCGATCCGATCGACGTTCTCGCGCGTCTGGCCGAGGACCGGGCACGTCGGATATCGGCCGCGCTCGCGGACGCGTCGCCCCGGGGTCTGGAACCGTGCGCGGCGTGGATGTTCGGGGACTGCCCCTACAAGGTCGATTGCGCCTGCGGGGCCGACGCTTCCCGGTCCCAGCGGTAGATTGTGGCCTCGGCCATGGTCCGGAAGCCGAGCGACTCGTATAGGTTCCGGGCCGGGCGGTTCGCGGCCGTGACCCAGAGACGGACCCTCTCGTAACCGAACGCCCACAGGGCGCGGAAGCCCCAACGCATCAGGAACCGAGCGAGTCCCCGCCTCTGTCGTTCCGGGTCGACCATCAGGTCGACGAAGACCGCCCGCCGAGCCGACTGTTCCGTGGTCATGATCGCGCCGACCAGCCGGACCGGGTCCGTCTCGACCAGCGCGATGGACGCCTCGTCCAGGAACCGGCCGACCCTTCCGTCGAGCATTGACTGAAGGACCCGGCGATACTCGTCGATCCCGGACCCGAGAACGAGTCCGTCCACGCTGCCGTGGAACGCTTTCCAATCGAGGTCGACGAGCGCGTCGAGCGTGACCGAACGTATGGGCACCAGGCGTGCGGACCCCGGGGATTCCGTCAACCGCTCGCCGTCAGCGGCCGAGAGCTCCCGTTCCATCGCGTGCCGCTCGATGACGAGAGACCCGGGCCGGGCGGCCAGACGTCCGGCGACGGACCGTTCCGCAGTGGGCGAGAGACCCGTGAACCCGAGGTCGATCGAGCTGATCTCGCGCGGGAGCGCGTCGAGAAGGGTGGTCGCGAGGCGGTGCGCTCTCGCGTCGGCGGCGTCCCCTTCCCCTGCGTGGACATGCCCGTACGCGGCCGTCCCTCGTCGGGCGAAGAAGGCGAGACCTCCTCCGCTCTCCCGCGGGAGGTACCATCCGGGCTTTGCGCCCGATCGTAACTCGGAGGCCGATTCCTCCACCCATTCGCCGGTCGGGAGCTCCGCCCGCAGGAGCAACTCCCGTCGTATCATCTGCAGGAGCTCTTCGAGCTCCTCCCGCGTCGCGGCGGTCGTCCTTCGGGGTGTCTCCACGGGGTCGTCCCTCACGACGAGGGAAACTCGCGGAGCAGGATCTGGGCGATGTCGGGCGCCACGGACGCCTTCTCGGCCGGGTTGCCGAGGGTGTCCGTGGAGTAGACCTCGTCGGTGACCGCCTTGATCCGCTCGAACGCGTCGCGGAGGAAGAGCCCGTGCGTGCAGGCGGCGCTCGTCGCGCCCACTCCGTGCCTCTTGAGGAGCTTCGCCGCCTCCACTATCGTGCCGCCGGTCGTGATCACGTCGTCGATGAGCGCGACGTGCTTCCCCGCGAGAGAGGGGATCCCGGTCGCGGGAAGGCTGAGCTCCACCTTGTCGCTGTCGATGCGTCGCTTTTCGAGAGCGAACCACGGTCGGTCGAGCAGCTGGGCCATCCGTTTCGCCCGTTCGACGCCGCCCTTGTCGGGAGAGACGAGGATGTCGATCGGTCGCTCGCGGAGGAGCCGGGCCAGTGCCGGGATGCCGCTCGCCTCGAAGGCGGGCTTGGTGAACTGGCCCAGGGTATGCGACGAGTGGAGATCGACCGTGATCACTGCGTCCGCGTCGAGCTCGACGTGACGGCACAGGGCCCGGGCGCTCACGGGTTCCCCCGGAAAGAACCGACGGTCCTGCCGGGCGTATCCGAAGTACGGAACGACCACGAACGTCCGCCGCGCGCCCGCTTCTCGGACCGCGTCCTCGAGCAGGAGGAGTTCGAGCAGATCCTCGTCGGTGCGCGTTGATTGGACGATGACGACGTCGTCCCCCTCGAGCCGCCCTCCGACACGGATGTACATCTCGCCGTCCGGGAACCGCTTCGTGAACGGGATCCCGAACGGTGCGTTCCCGAGCTCTCTCGAGATCCGCTCGGCGAGAGCGGTCGATGCCGTGCCTCCGATGACGTGCATGGGCTGAGGCCCGTCGGTCGGGACCCGGCCGGCCGATTAAGGTTGCCTAGGGAACGGTCGCGCTCCTGACCCGGAGCCTCGACACGGCTCGTCTACCGTATGCCGGGCGGGTTCGCACCGACGGAGGCCCCTAGAGGTCCTCGTCGTCGTCGTCCGCATGCTTTCGCTCGGTCCTTCGTACGTGCGGTCGAGGTGGTCGCCCATGATGGCCGACGAAATGCGATCGACGCCGCCCCTCGTACGTCGACCGCCGTGGCTTGGACGCGCGTTCCTTGGGCTCGGGCTCTGGCTCCTCTTCGGCGTTCCAGGGCCTCAGGGCCGCCATGAACCGATGTCCGGCGGTCGGCTCCTCCTCGTCCTCGTCCCTCGGGGGCGGTCTCGCCGCCTCCTCCTCCCGTCGTCGCAGGCGGCTCTCGACCCCCTCCCTCCGGAGAACGTAGTGGATCCCGAAGGCCAGAGCGATGAGGCCCGCGATCGTCAGGCCCAGGAACTCCCACGACGCGTCGGAGACGTTCCCGGCGCTCCCGTCGAACACGAGCTTGATCGCGCCGAACCAGGGGATCATGCCCCGGGCGACCCCGATGATCCAGGCGGGCGCGACCAGAGAGCTGATCTTAGGGGTCCCGGAGCCTGCGTCGTACTGGTCGTAGATGTTGGTGTTGTTGTCGCCCAAGGTCACGAAGCCGGAGTGGGCCCCGAGGGCCGAATCGATCGTAATCCCGAGGGTAACGGAGTTCTGTCCGACGTGGTAGATGTGGAGCGTATCCCCTGTCGTCAGGTTGGTCGCTGTACAGTTGGCGGGAGTGCCGGTCACGTACCACGAGACCCCGCTGGAATGGTCCGAGCACAGCACGCCCCCGAGGTCGGTCGCGTTGTACGCGAGCTTCGCCGGGTTCCATGCCAGGAAGAGGACGGCCCTATGGATGATCGGCGTCTTTCCAGTCTCGCCGTTAGGGTAGTACAGGAGGACGTCTCCGGGCTCTCCGTACGTCTGGTACCCGGATCCCGCCCCCACGACGTACGGAACGATGCTGGAGGTCGGGACCTTCTGCGCCAGGATGATGTCCCCGGCGTTCAGGTACCCGAGGTGGTCCCCCGAACCGTGCTGCATGCTGTTCGATTCGATCGCGTACACCGGGGGCCAGTTCGAGGTGTAAGCGTAGAACGAGACGAGCAGGAGCGCCACGATGGCGAGGGCCACCAGTGGTTCGAAGTAGAGCGAATCCCGCGCCCTCCAGAAGATCGGGCGCTTCTGATGGTCCTCCACCTCGTCCCCCGGCAAGACCAGGTCGTCCCTCTCGTTCGTGATCTCGTCCGCTCCCGAAGGGTCCCAGCTGCGCACGGGTCCCGGCCGGCCCCGCCTCCGCGACCGCCCCCTCTCACGGCCTCCGCCTCGGATCCGGGACGTGTCCTCGTCCGAGGTCCCGAGGTCATCGAGATCCTCGTCGTCGTCGGGAGGCGACCGAGGGCGTGCCATATTTCCGACGTTCCGGTCCGCTCCCCTTAACCCTTGGCGTAGAACCGCACCACCCCCGACCGGACTTCTCGGACCGCCCAACGCTTAAACTGCGGCGCAGTGAAGGTCCCTGAGCGTCGGACCCGAGGTGGACCGTGGGCCGTATCGACGTATCTATGCCTCTGTTCGAGGGGATGCCCGCGTTCCCGGGCGACCCTGCGTTTCGTAGTGCCGCCGTGCGGCGCATCGACCAAGGGGACCCGTACGACCTCTCCGCGCTGGCCCTCGGCTCTCATGCGGGCACGCACGTGGACCCCCCAAGCCACTTCGTGCCAGGCGCTCCGGGGATCGACCGGGTCGACCTCGGTCTCCTCAACGGTCCATGCCGGGTGCTCCGTGTCCCGGACGACCGAAAGGAGATTGGTCCCGAGGAGCTTCGAGCAGTGCCGCAGGGCACGGAACGGGTTCTCCTCCGGACGTCGAACTCCGATCGGTGGAGCCGTCGCCTCGAGTACTTCGAGGATTTCGTCGCCCTCACGCCCGAGGGAGCCGCTGCCCTCCGCCGGGGGGGGGTCCGGCTGGTGGGCATCGACGCACTCTCGGTCGAGTCCGACCCGAGCGGAACGTTCCCGGTCCACCATGAGCTCCTCGGCCACGGTGTGCTGATCCTGGAGGGACTGCTGCTCGGGGAGGCGCCCGAGGGCGAGTACTTCCTCGAGTGCCTCCCCCTACGGCTTAGGGGCGGCGACGGGGGACCAGCACGGGC
>DATGZQ010000069.1:0-4675 GCA_035297125.1 Thermoplasmata archaeon | reverse complement strand
CGGGCGACCGTGTGCTTCATCCAGCGCGCGTCGTCCCGCTTCGGGAAGTCCGTTCGCGAGTGGGCGCCCCGGCTCTCGGTCCGGGCGTACGCGCCGACCACGATCGTCTCGGCCAGCTCGAGCATGTGGCCGGTCTCCAGCGCGTCGGTCAGGTTGAGGTTGTAGACCCGGGACTGGTCGACCACGCGGACGCGCTCGAACCGCGCCTGGAGAGCCCGGACGCGCCGGATCCCCTCCATCAGGTCGGCCTCGTTGCGGTAGATCCCGGCGTACCGCTCCATCGTCCGTTGCATCTCCGTGCGGAGCGTGCTAGGGTCCTCCCCGTCCGTCCGGCTCGACCAGCGACGGTACGGCGCGGTCGCCTCGTCGAGATCGGTCGGCCGCATCTCGGGGGCCGGGGCGGTCGCGGCGTGGGCCGCCGCCGCGATGCCGGACTGCTTGCCGAACACCAGGGTCTCGAGGAGAGAGTTCCCGCCGAGGCGGTTCGCTCCGTGGATCGATACGCATGCAGCTTCCCCCGCCGCGAAGAGGCCAGGAAGGTTGGTCTCGCCCCGGCTGTTCGTCCCGATCCCGCCCATCATGTAGTGCTGGGCTGGATACACGGGGATCGGCTGCGTGACCGGGTCGATGCCGGCGAACCGGCGCGAGTAGTCGCAGATTTCCTGGAGCCGGGATTCGACCTTCTCCTTGCCGAGGTGCATCAGCTCCAGGTGCACGTACGGCCCGTACGGGCCGTTGAACCCCCGCCCCTCGTTCACCTCCGTCACGATCGCCCTCGAGACCACGTCCCGCGACGCGAGCTCCTGGACGTTGGGCGCGTAGCGGAACATGAACCGCTCGCCGCTCGCGTTCTTGAGGAGGCCCCCTTCGCCGCGGGCCCCTTCGGTGATCAAGATGCTGGATTCGAGCAGCGCGGTCGGGTGGAACTGGACGAATTCCATGTCCTTCAGTACGGCGCCGGCGTCGTACGCCGCGGCGATCCCGTCGCCGGTGCAGCTGTGCGCGTTGGTCGAGTGGGAGTAGATCCGGCCCGCCGGACCGGTCGCCAGGACCACGGCGCTGGAGGCGATCTGCGCGAACTCGCCTTTGATTCGGTCGAAGGCGATGATTCCGTGGACCCGGCCCTCGCGGGCGACTACGTTCGTCAGGTCCCACTCCTGATAGAGCGTGAACTTCTCGCTGCCGAGGCGTTCCCACAAGCCCTGCAGCAACGCGAGACCGGTGCGGTCCGCGGCGTAGATGGTCCGGGGGAAGCGACCTCCGCCGAACGGCCGCCGCGCCAGAGAGCCGTCGGGAGCACGGCTGAAGATCGTCCCGAAATGTTCCATCTCGACGACGGTCGGGCCCGCTTCCCGGCAGAAAAACTCGATCGCGTCCTGGTCCCCGAGGTAGTCGGAGCCCTTCACCGTGTCGTAGATGTGGGTGTCGACCGAATCCTCCGCCCCGACCGCGGCGTTGATCCCGCCTTGGGCGGCGCCCGAGTGCGAGCGCAGGGGATGGAGCTTCGAAACGACGGCGACGTCCCGGCCGGCCTCGATCGCCGCGAGAGCGGCCCGCTGCCCGGCGAGGCCTGCCCCGACCACGACGACATCGTGACGTAGCATGATGCGACGGCGCCCCGAGCGAGGCCGTGCTTTAATCGCTGACTCCTTCAGCGGGTTTCGACGCCCGGCCCTGCTCGAAACGTGGTCCCGCGAAGTTCGTCGGTGACGCGCGTGTAATCGCGTCGTGAGCGCTTATATAGCGAGCCCGGGTCGGCTGCCCGCCGTTCCTCGGGACGGAGGTCGAACGATGCAGGGTAAGCTCGCCGCGATCGATGAGGATCGCTTCATGAAGGGCACGACCACGATCGGGATGGTCACGAAGGACGGGGTCGTCCTGGCCACCGAGCGACGCGTCACCGCCGGGACCATGATCTCGAACAAGACCGCCCAGAAGCTGTTCAAGATCGACCAGAACATCGGCATCACGATCGCGGGCCTGGTCGGCGACGCCCAGGTGCTCGCGAGGTACCTGAAGGCCGAGGTCTCGCTCTACCGACTCCGCCGGAGCGCCCCGCTCAGCGCCGAGGGTGCGGCGACCCTGCTCGCGAACATCCTCAGCGGCAACCGCTACTACCCATACTACGCCTGGCTGATCGTCGGGGGCACGGACGCGAAGGGCGGCCACGTGTTCTCGGTCGACCCTGCGGGCGGCTGCATCGAGGACCGGTTCGTGTCGGTGGGCTCCGGCTCGCCGTTCGCCTACGGGCTGGTGGAGGACGGGTACTCGCGCGACATGTCGAGCTCGGACGCGGTCGACCTGGCGCTTCGCGGCCTCACGGCGGCGATGAAGCGGGACAGCGCGAGCGGCGACGGCTACCTCGTCCACGTGATCACTCCGAAGGAATACCGCGAGCTCAGCGACGACGAAATCAATAAACGCCTGAAGGCGCTCAAGATACCCTTGCCGGCACCCTTGCCTTAGGCCGGGACCGCGCGACCCGCGCGCAACCCTTTCTCGCGAACCCCTTCCTCGGTGAATGAGTTTCGACTCGCTCTTAGAGCAAACGCGGGAGGCCCTCAAGGAGGTCCTTCCGGAGGCAATCGAGGTCACGGACATCGAGCTGGAGGGCCCTCACATCGTCCTCTACACGAAGCAGCTCGACGCGTTCCTCTCCAGCGGCGACCTCCTGCGCCAGGTCGCGCAGCGCCTTCACCGCCGGGTGCTGGTCCGTTCGGACCCCGCGTCCCTGATCGACCCCAAGGAGGCCGAGAAGGTCATCCGCGAGCTGATCCCTCCCGAGGCCGAGCTCAACCAGCTCTTCTTCGAACCCGAGACGGGTGAGGTGACGATCGAAGCCGCCAACCCCGGGGCCGCGATCGGCCGGGGCGGCTCCGTCCTGAACGACTTGAAGCGTCGGATCGGTTGGGTCCCGACGGTCGTGCGCACCCCCCCGATCCCCTCGAAGACCGTGGAGGAGGTGCGGATCCACCTTCGCAACTCGTTCGACGACCGCCGCTCCTTCCTCAAGAAGGTCGGGATCCGGATCGCCCGCGACCCGCTGCCCGAGAAGCTCTGGGCCCGGTCCACCGCTCTGGGCGGGTACCGCGAGGTGGGACGCAGCGCGCATCTCCTGAGCACTCAGAACTCAAAGGTCCTGATCGACTGCGGGATCGACCCTGGCTCGGACCGGACCCCGTTCTTCAACGCCCCCGAGCTCCTCCCGCTCGACTCGCTGGACGCGGTGGTCGTGACCCACGCCCACCTCGACCACTGCGGGCTGATCCCGGTCCTCCTCAAGTACGGGTACAAGGGACCGATCTACTGCACGGCCCCGACGCGGGACCTGATGACGCTCATGCTCCTCGACGCGATCAAGGTCGTCAACCAGGAGGCGCGGAAGGGGCTCTACGACTCCTCCCACGTGCGCGACCTGGTCACGCGGACGATACCGCTCCGCTGGGGCGAGACGACCGACATCGCGCCGGACATCCGGCTCACGATGCACAACGCCGGCCACATCCTCGGCTCCTCCATCTGCCACTTCCACCTCGGCGAAGGGGACCACAACCTCGCGTACTCGGGCGACATCAAGTTCGAGCGCAGCTGGCTGTTCAACCCGGCGACCAACCGGTTCCCCCGACTCGAGACGCTCGTGCTCGAGTCGACCTACGGAGGCTACCGCGACGTCCAGCCGAGCCGCCAGCAGGCGACCGAGGAGTTCAGCGCCCTCGCCACGAAGATCGTCGGGCGGGGCGGGAAGCTGATCGTCCCGGTGTTCGCGGTCGGCCGGTCGCAGGAGGTCATGCTCGTCCTCGAGGAGAAGATGCGGGAGGGGAAGATCCCGAAGGTGCCAGTCTACCTCGACGGCATGATCTTCGAGGCGACGGCGATCCACACCGCCTACCCGGAGTACCTCAACAGCATGCTCCGCACGCAGATCTTCCAGCAGGGGGACAACCCGTTCCTCTCGGACATCTTCCGCCGCGTCGACTCGTCGCAGATGCGGATGGGGATCCTCGATTCGAAGGAGCCGTGCATCGTCCTCGCCACGTCGGGAATGATGAGCGGTGGCCCGGTGATGGAGTACTTCCGGGCGTGGGCCTCGGACGAAAAGAACGGCCTCCTGTTCGTCGGGTACCAAGCGGATGGGACGTTCGGTCGACGGCTCCAGCGCGGCCTGAACGAGGCGACGTTCCTCGACGGGCCACGCCAGGCGTCCGTGTCGGTGAAGATCGATATCGCGACGATCGAAGGGTTCTCGGGCCACTCCGACCGGACCCAGCTGATGAACTACGTCGCCTCGCTCGACCCCCGCCCCCAACGGATCATCCTCAACCACGGCGAGGAGTCGAAGGCGCTCGACCTCTGCTCGAGCCTCCACAAGCGGTTCGGCGTGGAATCCCGCCTTCCGTACAACCTCGAATCGATTCGCGTCCTCTAGCGTGGGGGCCCGCCACGGCCGTCTTGGGACTGGCTTTGGGATTTTATTGGGACGGGCCTCCCAGAGGGCTGTTGCCCAGAGGTTGCCCGTTCCCACCTAGTCCCTCCGTCTCCCTCCGCTCCACCTGTGCGAATCGGTCGTTACCCGACCCGTAGAGGGGTCTCACCGCATCCTCGGAAAGGGCGTCGGGGTCAAGTCGAAGACCCCCAAGTCCCGCAGTCTTCCGCAGGACGGTCAATCCCAGGTTCA
>DATGZQ010000068.1:0-83300 GCA_035297125.1 Thermoplasmata archaeon | reverse complement strand
CCTGCGACTTCCCTTTCGTGCATCGGTTCCTGTACGACAAGCACCTGGGTCTCTCGGTCGCCTTCGAAGCGGACGACGAGCCCGAGGAGGTCCGCGTCCGCTACACCGTGCCGACCGTAGTACGGATTGTCTCCACCGAGGGCCACGACATTCGGCCGTCCGAGCCGTTCCGTCCCTCCCTGCGCGTCCTCTCCTTCGACATCGAGAACGCGATCCGCGAGCGCACGATCTTCACCATCTGCGGCGTGGCCGATGGCGCCGGGAGGCCCCGACGCACGTTCCGGCTGCACAACGCGGACGAGAAGAAGATCCTCGAGGAGTTCGTCACGGTCGTGGTCGAGGACGACCCCGACGTCCTCACGGGCTACAACATCGGCGGCTACGACTTCCCGCTCTTGGTAGAGCGGGCAAAGCACCTCGGACTACCTCCGCTCGCGCTGGGACGGGAACGGTCGGAGCCTCGCGAGATGGGGGAGCGCCTCTGGAAGATTCCCGGACGGGTCGTGGCCGACGCCTGGTGGTCTGCCCGCCGCGATTTGCGGCCGAAGCAGGAGACGCTCCAGTTCGTGGCGCGTACGCTCTTGGGGGACTCGAAGCTCGCGGTCGACCGGCGCAACATGGACCAGGAATGGGCCCGCGATCCCGTGGCCGTCATGGAGTACTGCGAGCACGACGCGGACCTCGCCTTCCGGATCCTCGAGCGACTTCGGACGATAGCCAAGGCGACGGACCTGGCGACGGTGGCCCACCTGCCGCTCGAGGAGGGTCTGAACGGGCGGACTTCCCTGTTCATTGACTCGATCCTGATCCCCCGGGCCGACGCCCGCGGGGTCGGTGTCCCGTCCAACCACTACGCGGGCCGCGAGAGCCCCATCGAGGGGGGCTACGTCCACGGGATCCGGGCCGGCCTCTACCCGTGGGTGGTGGTGCTCGACTTCAAGTCGATGTACCCGTCGATCATCATCGCCCGGAACCTCTGCTTCACGACGCTCTCCCCCGAGGGTACTACCGTCGCGCCCAACGGCGCGCGATTCCTGACGTCCTCCTTCCGCCGCGGTATCATTCCGGAGATCCTGGCCGAGCTCCTCGCGGACCGCACGCGCTTCCGAGCCGCCGGTCGTAGCGCCACCGACCCGGAGACCTCGAAGTATTACGACGGGCTTCAGGACGCTGTCAAGGTGCTCATGAACTCGTTCTACGGGGTCCTAGCCTCGAGCTTCTACCGGTTCACGAACAAGGACATCGGCGCCGCGATCACGGCGTTCGCGCGCCAGGCGATCACGTCCATCATCGGCGAGCTCGAGAAGGAAGGGGCCAACGTCGTCTACTCCGACACCGACTCCGTCTTCGTGCGCTCCCCGGTGGCGTCGCTCGAGGGGGCGCGCGAGTTCGGCGAGTCCCTCGCGAAGCGGTTCAGCCACGAAGGCGTGACGTTTGAGTTCCAGTTGATCTACGAGGCGTTCTTCTCCCACGGCGCGAAGAAGCGCTACGTCGGCAAGACCGTCTGGCCCCGCGAAGAGCTGGTCGTTCGCGGCTACGAGACGAGACGGACGGATGCCTTCGACTACCAGTCGGACTGCCTGTTCGAGGTGTTCGACCTTGTCCTGAAGGGAGATACCGACGGCGCGATCCGCCGGTCGCGAGAGCTGGTCCAGGCGGTCCGCAATCGAGAGGTCCCCGTCGAGCGTCTCGTCGTGGCCCGGAGCGTCCGCGACGAGGGCGAGTACAACGCCTCGACCCGTGACGCGCTCCCGTTCCTCCGAGTCTATCGGCAGCTTCGCAGCGAAGGCTACGACGTCTTCCCGGGAATGCGTGTCGCCTGGATCGTCACCGATTCCCGCCGAAGCCCCCAGGAGGTCGAACCGTGGGTCGAGGGACGGGCGCTCTCCAAGCAACCGGACTGGGAGTACTACGCGGACCGGGTGGCTCAGACCCTCTCCCGGGTTACGGAAGTGTTCGACTGGGACGCCGCCGCGCTGCTCCGGGGTAGCCATCAGCAGCGGCTGGGCGGAGCGAGGGAGGCCGCCGCCAAGGCATCGGGGCCTCCCGCATCCCTCGACACTCCGGTCGGAGAACTGGACAAGTCGACCCGACGTCGAACGTCCAATCGGAGCCTTACGGACTGGGAGTAGGCCGGTCGCGAGCCTACTCCTCGGTCGGACCCGAAGGGAGCTGCGCCGGCGCCGCCGACGCCGTGTACGCGCGCAGGGCGAGAATGCCGCCAGCGGCAGCCACCGGTACGCCGAGCACGGCAAGCAGCGGAAGGCCGAGGCCGAGGACGCCCGCCGAGAGCAGCAGCGTGAAGACCGGTATCGCGGTCATGAGCATCGGCGGGAGCACGAGGCCGACACGGTCGATGGCCCGGAAGTACACCAGCGGGGCGAGGAAGAAGCTCGTGAGCCCGGTCGCCGCGAGCGCGGCGAGCGGGAGCGGCGCGATGTGGAGGATCCCGCTCCATCCACCGGGGACGAGCGGGGCGATGACGAGGCTCACTACCGCCGCCGCGAGCATCGACTGCGCCACGATCGCGGAGGAGGGGGCGGTCTCCCCGGCTCGCGCGGTGAGGACGAAGTAGAATGCGGTCATCACGGGTACGGCCGCGACTGCGAGCCACCCCACATACGGGACGGGGGCGAGGCGCTGACCGCCAAGGATGGCCATCGTTCCGCCCAGAAGGCTCGTGACGAGGCCGGCAACGAAGAGGGGGGTCCCGATCTGCTTGCGGTAGAGCCCTACCAGCCACGCGGCGAGGATGGGGGTCGCGATCACGTCCCCGATCAGTGCGAGAAGGGACGTATCGACCGGACCGGCGAGAAGGGTAGACGCCAGGACCGAAAGCTGCATTCCCATCAGGAACGCGACGCGGACGTACGCATCCGACGTACGCCATACACGCCCGAACGCCGTGGCGTGCCCCTGAACGAGCGCGAGCGCCGCGTATGCGCCCCCTCCGAACACGAACGGATAGACGACGATCGCCGACGGGGGAGTCCCCGGGCTCACCCAGAGGACGAACAGGTAGTACGTCGCCCAGGTGAAGGCGGCAATCAAGGAGAGCCCGATCGCGAGGGCCCGGTTCCGGGCGGCGGTTGTCACAATCCCGCGTCAGCAGGCCGCATCCCTAATCGTTTGGGGAAGAATCGCGCCGTCGGGCGGCCCGCTCACGAATACCCTTCGTACCGCAGGGCGCGGGAAGGTACGACCACTCCGCGCCCCTTCTCTACGTGGCCGATCACGACGGAATCCCGAGCGCCGACACGAGCGAGCCGTCGACGGATCGAGCCAACCTGGGAGCCCGCCACAACGATCACGAAACCGATCCCCGCGTTGAACGTCTCGAACATCTCACGGTCCGAGAGCCCTCCGAGCTCCTGCAGCCACCCGAACAGCGGAGGAGGGGCGGGCCAGCTGTCGAGGTTGAACCGGACGTGCTGGTTCAGGCGCGGGAGGTTTCGGACCCCGCCGCCAGAAATGTGGGCGAGCCCGTGGATGCCGGGGAGCTCCGCGAGCGCGTCCGCGAACTCGGAATAGGTCCGCGTTGGCGTGAGGAGCTCTCTCCCGACGGCGAGGCGCGCGCCGGGGCGCGGGCGACGGAGGTCGACACGGGACTCGTCGAGAAGGCGCCGGACGAGCGTGAACCCATTCGCGTGGATCCCCGTCGACGGGATGCCCACGATCGCATCCCCCGGTCGGATGCGTTTCCCGAGAACCGGGGCCCTGCCGTCCGGGAAGACGCCGAAGGCCGTGGCTCCGAGGTCGATCCCCCGGACGATCTCGCCGACGACGGCCGTCTCGCCGCCAAGGAGCGAACAGCGTGCGGCCGTGAGGCCCCTGGCGAGGCCGCGGCCGATCGCCCGGAAGGTCGCGGCATCCGGTTGCGCGCATAGGATCGTGTCGACGATCCCAACGGGGCGCGCCCCGACCGAGGCCAGGTCGTTCACGTTGATGGCGACGGTGTCCTCTCCGACCTCTTCCCAGCGCCCGAGCTTCTCCGCGAGCAGGACCTTGGTTCCGACGGTGTCGGTGGTTACAGCGAGCGTCTCCCGGCCGACCCGGACGATCCCGGCGTAGTGTCCCGGAGCGTCCAGGGGACGACCGTGGGAGGCGGGCGCAGTGTACCGGGCGGCCCGCAGGAGCTCGCCGAGCGCCTTCGTGACCTTCGAGCGGTTGACGCCGCTGGCAGCGTACGTCCGGGTTCGAGTGGCTCGAGACCGACCTGCCACGGTGCGGGGAGGGGCGCCGGCAAAAAGCCCTTTGGATGGGGGTCCCGCCGCCTTCTTACCATCCGCCCGCGTCCGCGAAGCGATGGTCCCCCCGGTGCGGCGACGCGACCGCCCGCCCGGAGAAGCGGTCCGGGAGTCCCCGGCACGCATCCTCGCGGGCCGGGCTCTCGTGGGGGGCCGGCTCCAGCCGCTCGAGATCGCGATCGCCGAGGACGGTCGCATCCTCTCGATGGGCCGTATACGCTCGGGAGCTCCCCGCCACGACGTCGGCGACGCGGTGATCCTGCCGGCCGCGACCGACCTCCACGTTCACCTGAGGAGCCCGGACGGCGCCACGGGCCCCGAGTCGGTCGCCGCGGGCACGGTGGAGGCCGCGCTGGGCGGCGTGACGCTGGTGGGCGACATGCCGAACAAGAGCCCGCCGGTCGACTCGGTCGAGCGGGTGGATGCGCGGGAGTCGATCGCGCGGCACAAGGCCGCCGTCGACATCCTCCTCTACGCGAGCCCCCGGCGGCCGAATTCCATCTCCGGCCTCGCCCGGCGCGCGGGCGGGTTCAAGGTCTTCCTCAGCCCCACCACCGGGATGGACGACCCGCCGTCGGCGACAGAGCTCGACGAGCTCCTCGGACGGCTGGCGGTCGCTGGCCTCCCCGTCTCCGTTCACGCGGAAGACCCCACCCTCTTCCGCACGCAGGTCCCACCGACCGACCCGGTTGGGTGGAACCTACAACGTCCGCCCGAGGCCGAGGCGGCAGCGATCCGGCGGCTCGTCGCCGCGCCGCCCGGCCTGCGCCTCCACATCGCCCACGTCACGACCCCCGCGTCGGCCGCAGTGCTCCGAGCGGCCGGCATCTCCTTCGAGGCGACCCCGCACCACCTCCTGCTCTCCGCGCGGCCCGGGGCCGACGCCCGGTTCAAGGTCAACCCGCCCCTCCGAAGCGAGGCCGACCGGCTCGGACTCTGGGAGGCGTTCTGCCGTGGCGAGGTCCCCTGCCTCGCGAGCGACCACGCTCCCCACTCCGCTGAGGCAAAGGGACTCGGGTTCGAGCGCGCACCCAGCGGCATGCCCGGGGTCGATACCATGCTGCCGCTCCTCCTCGCGCGGGTCCGGGCCCGGGAGGTCTCCCTACCCATCCTGGTCGCGAGCGCCTGCGAGCGCCCGGCCCGGTGGCTCGGCCAGCCGCTCGGGCGGATCGCTCCCGGCCACCGGGCGAATCTCCTCGTCGTGGACTTCCGCGCTCGCGTTCGACTCGCGGGCAACGACCGCGCGGGCCGCTGGACCGCGTTCGAAGGACGCGAAGTGATCCGACCCTCCGAGCACTGGCGGGACGGGGAGAGGATCGTGGCCGGCGGAGAGTACGTAGGCCGTCCGACGGGACGGGTCGTCCGACCGGAGTACGCTCCTGGAGAGGTAGTCCCGTCCTAGTCCCTCGGGACCGTCTCCCGGGCCGAGGGCCGGTACGCGCTCCCCTCAGGGCGGCGGGCGGGCCACGGCGTCCGTGGGCGGGGAGCCGGTCGCTCGATCCCTGACGCGGGGGGGCCATCCAGGTTCGACCCAGCCCATGACGAGCAGGACGAGGTAGACGACCGCGAGACCGGCGAGCGCGCCGAACGCGTAGTCGAGGAGCGTGAAGTAGGAAGTGATGGTTGCCCAGCGGGAACGGAGGACGATCCCTGCGTAGAGGAGCACCAACACGAACGGCGTCGACCCCACCGTCGTGTAGATGCCGAAACGGACGGGCTCCATCCGGGCGGTCCCGGCCGGGTAGCTGATGTAGCTCCGGACCACCGGCACAAGGCGCGCGAGGGCGACCGTCACCTCCCCGTGCCGGGAGAACCAGCGGTCCATCCTCTCGAGATGGCTCGGTTCGATCCGCAGTGCCCCGAGGCCGATCCCGGTGATCTTCTCGCGTCCCCAGCGTCCGAGCGCGTACGCGACGTAGGAACCGACCAGCCCGCCGACGAGCGCGACCGCGATCGCGCCCGGGAGCGGGAAGATGCCCTCCGCAACGAGGAACCCGGAGAACGTCAGGATCACCTCGCTCGGGATCGGGGGTATCCCGAAGCTCTCGACCATCATCAGGACGAACAGACCCGGTAGGCCGATCGTCTGGAGGATCCAGACGATGAGGTTCACGACCTCGCCGACCAGGGAGAAGACCATCCCGAAGGTCCTCCTCAGTCGCCCTAGGACCCGCCGGCCCCGTCGACGATAAGCCGGAAGGGAGCGGAAAGCCCGGCGTTCGTCTGGGCAGGGATCCCTTCGAACTCAAGTGGTGTGGAGCAGCCGCCGCAGGAGACGGACGGGCGGCGGCGCCCGAGGGCGATGGAGAGCGCGACGCCGACCTCGATCTCGCGCGGGCGGACCGGCGAGCGCTGGATCGCGTCCCGCAGCTCGTCGAGCAACCGATCCGTATCGTCCCGGTCGGCGACGGAGGTCATCGGAGCGTAGACCGGGAGGGGCCTCTTAAGGACCGCCGGAGCGGGCTCAGGCCGGGGGGTCTTCCGCAGCGTCCCCGGCGGAAGGCGTGTCCACCCGCTTCTTCGGGGTTCGCTTGAGGATCTCGGAACTGATCTTGTCGAGCTCCTGCATCAACGAGTCGATGTCCGGCTCCGCCTCGGGCTCGGCCGCCTTCGGGACCTCGGCCGCTGGGGCCGGAGCGAGGGGCTCGGACGTCGGCAGGGTCTCGGGCTCGACGGGTTCGGGCGGGGTCACGGGCGTCGGTTCGCGCCAATCGGCCGCGCCCATCGCGCCTGCGCCAACTCCACCGGCGAGAGACGCCTCCTCCCATTCGGAAGGGGCGGCCGGGGGCGTCGGGCCGCCGGCGCCTGCGGGCGGGCCTCCCGACCATTCGGAGACGGGTGCCGCGGGCGGGGGCGGAGTGCGGCGGCGACGGAGGATCAGCAACGCGACCAGAAGGGCCACGACCACGAGCGCGACCGACGTCGCGATCGCCCACGTGGGGAACGTGGCCGGCGCGACGCACTGCCCGTACGTACAGCCCGATGCGGCCTGGACCACACCGGTGTTCGGCGTGAGTCCGGCCAGCACGACCACGGCGAGCATGGCGATGCCGAGCGAAACGGGGACGATGCGTGTGCCTCGTCTTTCCGATGTCATCGTGACAGGGCGCGAACGCCCTTGCAACCTTTCCATGCCATCGGTCCTATGTAAACGTGCTGTGAGGGTACGCTCGGAGCCGCGATCGCCACGACGTACGAGGCAGGCCAACCGCCGGGGCATTTAACGCATACGATTTAGAACCGGCGCGGGTACGCGGGTTCGGCCCCTCGTGACCGTTCCGTACCTGCTCCTGTTCGTTGTCCTGCTCGCGGTCTACCTGGTCTACTCGGCCTGGGTTCGTCTGGACCCGCGCTATCCGATCGTCGCCGCGCTCGCGCTGCTCATCGTAACCGCGGTCTTGGACGCGGCAGGAGAATCGGCATCGTCGAATACCTTCGCGGAGTACGTCTTTATCCTCCTGGCCGGCGGAATCGTCCTCCTCCTCCTCGATCACGCGCGCGAGTCCCGTCCGAAACCCGCTCGCACGACGGGATCAGCGCCTCAGGTCCTTTCGGACCACACGGCGGCCCAGGCGACGGACGAACGGAAGCGGCCTGCCGATCAGACGCTCGACGGCCTCCAGAAGGAGCCGGTCGCCCTCGTCGATGCTGCGGGTCGCGACCGTGACCAGGACGAACAGCCCGGCGAGCGCCAGCCCTAGCGGAGGAAGAGCCCACCCGGGGAAGGTCGGGCGGAAGACGAGGAACAGCGCCGCGACGGGCAGCGCGGCGACCGCGAGGGGGACGACGAACTGCCTCCGGAACGGGTGGATCCGGTCGCTGGACGCGATCTCCACGAGGGCAAGCCCCGAGTAGAGCACGGCGGCGCTGCTCCAGGCGATCGCCGCGCCCACGTACCCCATGCGGGGGACGAGCAGGAGCGCGAGGACGACGTCGGTGGCCCCGGCAGCGATAGCGTTGTACGCGAGCAAACGGGTGTACCCGTAGGCGACCTGGGCGACAGTGGACGGGCCCAGCAGCGTCATGACGAACGCCCCCAGCACGGTGATCTGGAGAGGCAGGACCGTCGTCGAGTAAGCGGAACCGTACACGAACCCGAGGGATTCGCTCGGGAGAAGGACGAACAGGAACAGGAGAGGCATGGAGAGGACGACAAGCCATTTCGTGATGGTAGCGTACGTGAGCCGGACCGCGTGGGAATCGCCACGTCGGACGAAGCGGGCCGCGACAGGAAGGAAGACGTACGCCGCGGCATTGATCCCGACCAGCAGCAGCCTCGCGAGCGTGAGCGAGGCCGTGTAGGTCCCGACCTCGCCGGACCGGAAGATCCCCAGGACGAGCGTGTCGCTCGACCCGAGGAGGGTCGCCATGGCGCCGACGACGAACAGAGGTGCCGTGAAGCGGAGGAGTTCGCCGCGCGCGTGGGGGGCTCCGGGACCCGGGGGCAGGCGACGTGGCAGGCGTCGAAGCGCGTAGACCACGAGGCCCACCGTCGTGACAACGGCCGCCACGGCGTAGGTGATCAGCGCGTCGTGGTACGTCAGCTGGCGTGGCGGCAGCGTGACCGCGGCGACCACGAACCCCAGGAACAACGCGGGGTTGAGCACCTGGACGAACAGGGCGTTCGGGAGAACGTCAGCGAACCCCTGGAACACCGCCGCGATCAGGTTCGAGACGATGCTGAACCCGGCGGCGATGGCGAAGAACTCGAGGCCGAAGCCGATCGCCGGAGAGCCGAGGGCGTTTCCGAGGGTGGGTCCGGAGAGGCCGAGGGCTACGGCCGAGGTGGCCGCGGCAACGCCTCCGACCGTGAACGCCGTGCGGACGATCGTCCTCCGCTCCGAGTCGGAGGTCGAGTACGGGAGGCTACGGGCTACGGCCAAGGGCAGGCCGAGCGCGCCCACCGCCGACAGGACCCCCGCCGCCGTGAAACCGAAGGCGAACGCGCTCCAGTCGCCGGGCGAGATGCTGCGGACCAGTAGCACCCGGGAGAGGAAGCTGAAAAGGACGAACAGGAACGTCGTGACGATCAGGTAGATCGTCCCCCGAGTGACGGTCGAGAGGCCGTCGCGAACCTCAGTCCCCTGCACGGCGGACACCTAGGCCTCCGGGGGTTTTCCCCGCGTGCTAAATACGTAGGCACTCGAGGCGGCCCGGCGGCAGGTCGGAGCAGCGTGACGCTTTGGACGGGGACCTCGACTGCCGCCGCGGCTCACACCGCGGCTCCGCTCTACCGAACTCCCCCCGTTTCGACGCGATACCGGGGCGACCGCGATTCCCGCTTAGGACTCGGGAAGGGTCTCTTCCACCGGCACCGGCTCGCCCTCGGGAACGTCCGAATCGGTCCACGCGGCGGTCTCGGGAGCCGCTGGGGCGGCGTCGGTGGCAGCCGGCGGCTGCTTGCGACGCCGGCGGAGCAGGAGAAGCCCTGCAATGAGCGCGATGATGACGACCAGGACCGAAGTCCCGATCGCCCAAGGAGGGAACGACGCTGCGGCGGGGCAGCTACCGTAGGTACAGCTGGACGTTCCCTGGCCCACCCCAGCGTTGGTCGCAATGCCGGAAGCGACGATCACCGCGAGCATCCCGGTCGCGAGAGCGAACGCGACAATACGACTCCCGTTCTGCTTCGAAGACATGGTAGCTGCTACCGCGCTCCCTTACGATTCAGTCGAAGTCCCCTATAAAGGGCACACCCCCCCATCCGCCGTCGGATATACGACCCCGGAAGGGCGGCTCCCCGAGCTGCGGACCGATGGGGGTCGGGCGACCTGGGCGCCCGATGCGGGCAGCGGCCGACCCATGAGTCCGTTCAGTTCCCCGCCCCGGTCGTTCCTTTAACCCGGGGGCGGGTCGACCCTCCGTGACCCTCCCCGGGCCGCCGGGCGCCCTTTGGGCGCTCGCCCTCATTCTCTGGGCCCTGGTCGCCGCCGTCACGGGCGAGGCGGTCCGGGTCGTTGCCTCGCGCTGGGTGCCCCAGTGGCGCTCCGCCGACCCCCTGGAACGCGGGATCCTCGACGTCTACCTCGGGGGCGCCTTCCTCTACCTTGTTGCAGCGCTTCCGATCGGAGCGTTCACCGACCCGGTCGTTTTCGGAATCCCCATTCTTGCCGCGGGAGCCCTCGTGCTCCTGGTCGCGCGGTTGCGACGGGCGGGGAACCGCCCTGCGATCGAGGCCACATTCGCCCGACTGGGCCGCCCTTGGGTCCTCGTGGCGATCGCCTCCGCGCTGGGGCTCTACCTAGTAGAACTCGCGGTGGCCCTCCCTGTACCGACGGGCAATACCTACGACGCGAGTCTCCTGACATCCTACACGGCGCTGCTGCTCCAGCACCATACCCTCCCCCTTTCGTTCAGCCCCTACTCCGCCTCCATGATTGTCTATCCCCAGGGGATCACGGCGTGGCTCGGGTGGGCCCAGATCTCCTTCGGGCTCCCGCCCGCCCGCACGAGCCTCCTCGTGACGCCGCTGTTCTTCGCGCTCGCGCCCCTTTCCGGCTTCGTCTTCGGGCGGCGGATGTTCGGAACGGAGCGGGCGGGAGCCGTCGTGGCGATCGTCCTCGCCTGGCTGGGGCCGGGGACCCGGACACTGGTCGCAGGTAGCAACGACCTCGTGGTCGCATTCCCACTGGTCCTGCTCCTTGCGGCCCAGTCCACCGTCTGGCTCCGTGGGACCCCAGGTCGTGGGGATGCGATCGGGTTCGGGGTTCTCCTCGGCTACTCGGCGGCGATCAACCCGGTGGGCGCCGAATGGATGCTCCCGGCGCTGGTCGTCATCGGCCTCGTCGGACGCCCCGCGTTCGGAGGCGCGACGGCGCGATGGCTGGGCCGCTGGGCGCTCACCCTTGCCGTGTCCCTCGTCGCGATCGTTCCCTCGCTCTACGTCCTCGTGCTCGGGCGGACGAGCCCCATCCTGGTCCCCGGAGCTGCGGGACCTCCCCCCGGGTCGACGGTCGGCATCACGGGTGCGACGTGGGTCGGGAGCGTCGATCCGTTCCTGTTCCGCGGCGGAGACGTGCAGCTTTCCCCGCTCGCTTCGATCCGGATCGAGCTCGCGTTGCTCCTCGTCCTCGGGTTGTTGATCCTTGTAGCGGTGGGCCGCACGTCCGCGCTTGGCCGGTACCTGGGCCCGTTCCGACGCTGGGCCCTCGCCGCAGGCGTCACGATCGCGGCGTGGCTGGGTCTCCTGGTCGACGCGGGGAGCGACGGATCACCGGTGCGGGTCCTCGCCTACCTGACGAGCGCGCAGGAGCTGACGCTCTGGCTGTTCTCGGTCTACGCCCTCGTCGCCGCGATCCCCCTGATCCTCGTCGTGGAGAGACTCGCGGCTTCCGCCCCCCGGACCGCCGCGGCGACCCCTCCGGAACGGACACCCGGGACCCCACGAACCCGCGCGCAGACCCGGGCGCTTGCCTCGACCGCGGTGCTGCTGACGGTGGCCATACTGCTCGTCGTCCCCGGGATCGTGCTCACACCCACGTCGCTCGCCCCGGGGCTCGGAAGGATCTACCGGGACTTCGGCAACGTCTCCGCGGGGGATTTCGCCCTGCTCCAAGCCGCCGCATCCGACCTTCCGGCGGGGAGCCGGGTCCTGGTCGCGCCCGGAAGCGCGGCCGAGTTCCTTCCCGGGTACGCCCCGGACATCGTCCTTCTCTACCCCATGGAGCCCGGATGGGCCTGGGTCAACGCATCCTACACCGAGGTGGTGAGCGAGCTCACCAATGGGACGCTGAACGCTCTCGGCAACGCGTCGCTCACGGCCCTGAGCGTGGAGTACATCGCGGTCACGATGCAGAACACGATCCTCTGGCCCGCGTTCTCGCCCGCGCCGATGCTCGCCGATTCCGCGAAGTTCCACCAGGACTTCCACGACGCGGACGCGTACCTGTTCGCGGTGACCTAGGACCCCGCAGAACGGGCGCGCTCTAGACGAACTCATCGAGGAGGGTGGTGTTGCCGCCGATCCCCGCGGGTTGCTTGACGAGGGGGCCCGCGTGCAGGACCTCCTCGAGGTCCTCGTACGTCGGCCGGTCGGTCCGGTAGAACAGCCCGATCGGGATCTTGTCGCCCCACTCGAGGGAGCGCTCCCACGCCGTCACAATGTCCGTCGGGTCGTGGCCGGCGCTCTCAAGCTTGTAGACCCTCTGGCGGAAGAAATCGAAGGTGTTGATCTTGTTGTACGTGACGCACGGGCTCATGACGTCGACCAACGCGAACCCCTTGTGCTGGATCCCCGCGGCGACCAGGTCGGTGAGGTGCTTGACGTCCCCCGAGAATCCACGGGCGACGTAGGTGGCGCCGCTCGCGAGAGCGAGCGCGATTGGGTCGATCGGGTTCTCAATCACCCCGTTCGGGGTAGATTTCGTACGGTGGCCCATCGTGGAGGTCGGGCTCGCCTGGCCCGTCGTCAGCCCGTAGATCTCGTTGTCCATCGTCACGTAGGTGATGTCGACGTTCCGACGCATCGTGTGGATGAAATGCCCTACCCCGATGCCGAACCCGTCGCCGTCCCCTCCCGTGCCGATCACGGTGAGTCCGTGGTTCGCCCAGCGGATCCCTTCCGCCACCGGCATGGATCGCCCGTGGATGCCGTGGAACCCGTAGGAAGAGAGGAAATGCGGGAGGTTCGAGGAACAGCCGATCCCCGACACAATCACGACGTTGTGGCTCGGGATGGCGAGGCGCTTCAGGGCCATCTCGATCCCCGCGACGACGCCGAAGTCGCCGCACCCCGGACACCAGGTCGGCCGGATGGACGACTTGCCGACCATCGGGAGCGCGACGCCCATTCCCGTGGGCACGGGGGCCGGCTTACTTTCCGCCATGCGACATCACCTCGAGTGCGCGGGCCACGATCTCGTGTGGGAAGAAAGGTTCGCCGTCGTATTTGAGGAACTTCTCCGTGCACTCGATGCCGGTCTCGGCCCTCAGGAGGCGGCCGAACTGGCCCGAATAGTTCCCTTCGACCAGCAGGGTGCGACGGGTGGCTGCGAACGCCGCTCGGACGCGCACCGGGTCGAGCGGATAGACGGTCGGGAAGGCGAGGAGGTTCGTGGACTGGCCCCGCGCCTCGAGCTCCGTACGAGCGTCCCGGACCGCACCGATCGTCGACCCCCACGCCACGAACGTAAGCGGCGCGTTGGGAGGCCCCTCCACCTCAGGCGGGGGGGCTGCGCGCAGGAGCCCGACGAGCTTGTGCATCCGCTTGTCCATCATCTTCTGCCGTTCTGCGACCCAGATCGGGATCCCGGACCTGATGTCCGATATGAGATGCCCCTTCTCGTCGTGCTCGTCCGAGCCGGCAATGAACTGAAGGCCCTGCTGACCCGGGAGGGCGCGCGGCGACACGCCGCTCTCGGTGTACTGGTAGCGAAGGTAGTCGTGGCCGTTCGGCTCGACCGTGAACAGCGAGGGGATCTCGACCGAGAGGTTGATCTCCTCCCGGTCGACTGTCGCGAAGTTCTCGGAGAGGTGAAGGTCGCTCGCGACCAGGACCGCGGTCTGCCAGTCCTCGGCGAGCTGGAAGGCGTGGACCATCGCGGCATACGCCTCCTTCGGATGGGACGGCGCCAGGATCGCGCGGGGGAATTCGCCCTGGCCGGCGCCGAGCATGAGGTTAAGATCGCCCTGCTCGGTCTTGGTCGGCAGGCCGGTGGATGGGCCTGAGCGTTGCGAATCGACCACGACGACGGGGGTCTCGGTCATACCCGCCATCCCAAGCGCCTCGACCATCAGGCAGAACCCGCCGCCGCTGGTCGCGGTCATCGAGCGGACCCCCGCGTACGACGCCCCGATCGCCATGTGGATCGCGGCGAGCTCGTCCTCCGCCTGCTTCACGACTATTCCGAGCGACTGGGAGTGAGCGGCCATCCAGTGCATGATGGACGACGCCGGCGTCATCGGGTACTGCGCGAGGAACTTGCACCCGGCTGCGGCCGCCCCGAGGGCGATGGCCTGGTTGCCGGTCATCAGGAGCTTCGGGGCCCCGCGCCGGGAGAGCGCGTGGTCGTTCACACCGGCGTTCTTCTGGGCGAACGCGTAGCCGTCCTTGCTCGCGCCGAGGTTCCAGTCGACGACATCCCCGGCTTTCTTCCCGAACGAGTCGGCGAGCACCTGGTGCACGACGTCGAGCGGGATCCCCGCGAGGAACGCCGCCGCCCCGATCCCGCCGGCGTTCTGAAGAATCGACTGGCTGGTGTGCTTTCGTGCGATCTCGAGGGTCGGTACCGGAAGTGCTCGGACTCCCGCCGGGAGGTCCGCCGCCGTCACGGGGAACTTCTCGGGGTCGTGGATCACGGTGCCGCCGGGACGCAGCCCGGAAGCGTGGATCTCGACGGACGCTTTGTCGAACGCGTAGAGCACGTCCGCGCCGTCGCCCTGGGAGTACGGTCGCGTGTCCGAGGCTCGCGCCTGGAACCAAACGTGACCGCCCCGGATCACCGACTGGTAGGCGTTGAACCCGAAAACGTGCAGGCCCATTCGGGAGAAGCAGCGGGCGAGCGACTCGCCGACGGAAGCAATCCCATCGCCGGCCTGGCCGGCGACCCGGACGGAGAGTTCTCCCACGGCGATGAATCAGTTCCGGAGGCTATTAATCGGCTGGGGTGCGCCGGCCGTTGCCCGAAAGCCCTTGCGTTCGGCGGGGAGGCGTCGTACCCCCGGTGCCGGCTTTCGGAACCACGCCGTCACGCCGCTGGGAAACGGCGGCCGAGAGCATCCTCGATGCTCCGGACCAGTCGCTCCTCGGCGGCGGACCCCCACGGAGAGCGCAGGAGCGCGGGTGGGTCGACCCAACGCGACGGGGCCGATGATCCGAACGCCTCGAAGAACTCCACTCTCCAGTCATCGGGGAGGGGGGCGTCGTCGGACGGAATCTTGAGCCCCGCGAGTTGGAAGGCGGTTCGTGCGAGAGTCCGGGCAACGTTACTGGCCTGGTATCCCCCACCGCCGGTGACGACCAGGCGCCCTCCGAACTCCCGGGAGAGTTCGACGAGCATCCGGTCGACCTCAGCGTAGCCCGCCGGGGTGAACTGGAGTTGCGCGAGCGGGTCCCCCCAGTGCCCGTCGACACCGTGCTGAACGACCAAGAGGTCGGGTCGAAACTCCCGGATCAACGGGGGCAGCATCCGCCGTACCAGCGGAACCAAGGCCTCGTCTCCCACTTCCGGGGGCAACGGGACGTTCACCTTGAGTCCGGCTCCATCCCCCGTCCCGGTTTCGGTGACGCGACCGGTCCCAGGGAAGAGCGTGCGGCCGTCCTGATGAATGTCGACGTCGAGTAGCCGCCCTGTGCCGTAGAATCCGTACATGACCCCGTCGCCGTGGTGCACATCGATGTCGACGTACGCGACTCGACGGCCGGCGTCGAGGGCCGCGGCGATCCCGACAGCCACGTCGTTGAATATGCAAAATCCGCTCGCTCGATCGCGGTGGGCGTGGTGGAGCCCTCCGGCTGGAGCGAAGGCGGTGCCCCCGCGCTCCAGAACGAGCCGGACGGCTCGTTCTGTCCCGGCGACGATCCGTGCCGATGCCTCGAAGCAGTCCGGAAAGGCGGGTGTGTCCCCGCCGTCGAGTGATCTACGGTCCCCGGCCCGACTGGCGGAGCGGATCTGCTCGAGGTAGCCGGCCTCGTGGAACGAGAGCAGCGTGGAGGTCTTCGCGGGCTCGACCTTGCGTTGCCAGTCGATCGACGACCGCTGTTCTGGGAGGAGAGTGCTTTCGAAGAGGCGGACGGCAAGCTCGCGGCTCGCCTCGTTGAACGGGTGATCCCCCCCGAAGTCGTACGACCGAAACCTAGGGTCCCAAACCACGGCCAGTCCGGTGGCGGTCATCCAGCGCACTCGGTACGACCGCATCGCGCGCCCGAGCGATCGAGGGGGAAACGCCCTCCATCGCCCCCCGGCACGGCCGCCATTCCGCGGTGCACCGGTTCGACCTCAGGCCTTCGCCATCGCCGTCGGTCGATGGAAGCTCACGGACAACTGGTAGCTGCCCTCCGTGATGACCGTCTCCACGGGCAGGCCGATCTTGTGGAGGACCTTCATCGCGGCCGCGTTATCGGGCAGGATCTCGGCCACGAATCCCTCGACACCGCTGTTGCGGGCGATTCGCGCCAGGTACCGTATGACGAACGACCCGATGCCGCGCCGTTGGTAGTCGTCGCGAACGAGGTAGGAGACCTCTGCGATGTTGGTCGAACGGTTCATGAAGTAGCGACCCACCGCGATGATCTCCTCCCGTTCGGGCTTTTGGGGATCCTGCACGACGCCGACAATCGCCATCTCGTTCGAGAAATCGACGTGGACGAAATGAACGAGGCCCCGGTGGGGCATGGACTTCAGGGATTGGAAAAACCGCTGATAGACCGTCTGCTCCGAGAGACGGTAGAACAGGTCCTTCATCATCTCCTCGTCCGTGCTCTTGATCGGGCGGAAGGACACGCGCGTGCCGCCAAGGAACGTGTGGGTCGTCGACCATTGTGCCGGGTAGACGACGCCGATCTCCGGGACGTCCTCCGGGATGAACTTGAGCCGCTTGGCCTCCCGGATCAGGCCGGGCCGGAAGTCGGGGTGAGCGATCGATATCAAGGCAAGCGCGCGCTCTTGGATCGTACGGCCGTGCAGGTACGCGATCCCCCACTCGGTCACCACGTAATGGACATCTCCACGGCTCGTGACGACCCCCGCCCCGGGCTTGAGCTGGGCCGTGATCCTCGAGACTTTGCCGTCCGAGGCCGTCGAGGGCAGCGCGATGATCGGCTTGCCTCCGTGCGATCGGGAGGCGCCGCGCACGAAGTCGACCTGTCCGCCGATCCCCGAGTAGAAGTAGGCCCCCAGGCTGTCCGCGCACACCTGCCCGGTCAGGTCGATCTCGAGGGCGCTGTTGATCGACACCATGCGATCGTTCTGCGCGATCACGAAGGGGTCGTTGGTATGCGAGACCGGATGGAACTCGATGAACGGGTTGTTGTCGACGAAGTCGTAGAGCTTCCTCGACCCCATGCAGAAGGCCGCGACTACCTTGCCCTTGTGGAGCGTCTTCTTCATGTTCGTGATCACCCCGAGCTCGACCAGGTGCATCATCCCGTCCGAGAACATTTCCGTGTGAACCCCGAGGTCCTTCTTGTCCTTCAGGTAGTAGAGGACACTGTCGGGGATCGTCCCGATGCCCATCTGCAGGGTCGACCCGTCCTCGACCAGGCTCGCGATCTGCTTGCCGATGAGCCGTGCGATCTCGTCCGGCACTCCGATCGCGGCCTCAAGGATCGGGTAGTCGACGGGGACGAGGAAATCGATGTCGTCCACATGCAGGAAGGAGTCCCCCAGCGCGCGCGGCATCTGGGCATTGACCTCGGCGATGACCAGGTGGGCAGCCTCCGTCGCGGGCTTCACGACATCCGTGCTCACGCCGTAGGAGCAGTAGCCGTGGGGATCCGGCGGGCTCACCTCGATGAGCGCCACGTCGATGGAGACCCGGCCCCTCTCGAAGAGCCGCGGGATCTCGCTGAGGAAGATGGGGGTGTAGTCCGCGCGACCCTGCGCGACCGCCTCTCGAACGTTCGGACCGATGAAGAGGGCATTGTGCCGGAAGTTGTCCCCCCATTTCGGCTCGGTGTACGGCGCGAGGCCCAACGTCATGATGTGGACGATCTCCGCACCGAAGACCGCGTCCGCGCGTTTCACGAGCGCCTCCACGAGCCTCTGGGGCTCGGCGGCCCCGGACCCGATGAAGATGTGGTTCCCGCTCTCGATGGCAGCAACGGCCTCGGCCGGATCGCGGACCTTTTCTTTGTACCGCTCGACCCATTCGGGCGGTTCTGAGAGATTGGCTTTCACGATCGCACGACCCTCCACGCTCATGGAAGAGCCCTAGTGCGCAGGCGTCCGCGCCCCGCCGTCGGCTGGGCTTCTACGGAGGCAAGGCGAAGGGTCGGACGGACGCTCACGGTACCTACAAACCGAGTCCTGCCCTTATTCGTCTTTCGTCAAACGAAAGCATACCTGAGAGTCCGCGGGTCGAACGGACGCTTCGAACGGAGGTACCGGCGATGAAGTATCCTCCTCGACCGATCGGTCACGTGCGCCACAGAAAGCCGAGCTGGTTCTGCCGAGTGAGGGTTATGGCGGGCCGCCGCGGAGGTGACCCATGCCGCCCCCTGCGCCAAGGGAAGGAACGCTCCGGCCGGACCACCGGGCGAGGGGCGATAGGATGACGCGCCCCTCCGTCACTCGCGTTCTCCGAACTTCTTGATGTCGTCGGGAACGGCCTTGGTCGCGACCTTCGCCTTCCCCTGAACCAGAACACGGATCTGTTCGACAACGTCCGGGTTCGCGAGCGTGGTGACGTCCCCGACATCCATCGTGTTCGAAATGGCGGCCAACACACGCCGCATGATCTTGCCCGAGCGGGTCTTCGGCATGTCGGGGACGAACCGGACGGCCTTCGGACGCGCGATCTTTCCGATCTCGGACTCGATCGCGTGGACGATCTTGGCCTCGATCTCCGGGCCGGCCTTGAACCCCGGCCGGAGCACGACGAAGATCTCCGGCACCCGACCCTTGAGCTCATCGGCGATCGGCACGACCGCCGCCTCGGCCACCTCGGGCACTGTCAGGCAGGCCGACTCGATCTCCTTCGTCCCGAGCCGGTGCCCCGCGACGTTGATCACGTCGTCGATCCGACCGAGAATGCGGAAGTAGCCGTCGGCCGACAGCATCGCCCCGTCGCCCGCGACGTACGGCCAGTCACGCCAGTCCTTGCTGTTCGGATTCTTGTTGTACTTCGTGAAGTACGTTCTCTTGTAGCGCTCGGGGTCGCCCCAGATCGTCGTCATGAGCCCCGGCCAGGGGTTGCGGATACAGATGTTACCGGCCCGGTTCGAGCCCGGCGGAAGCTCTTGACCGTTCTCGTCCATGATCATCGGATGGATCCCCGGCGCCCCTGGGCCGCAACTTCCGGGCTTCATCCGATCGATCCCGGGCTTGGTCGTGCAAAGGACGCCGCCGGTCTCGGTCTGCCACCAGGTGTCGGTGATGACGGCCTGGTCCTTCCCGACCGCGTGGTAGAACCACTTCCACGCTTCGGGCTCGATCGGCTCTCCGACCGTCGTCATCGTCTTGAAACGGAGGTCGTACTTCTTCGGCTCGTCGGGCCCGAGCTGCCGCAGTTGCCGGATCGCCGTGGGGGACGTGTGGAATATGTTCACTCCGAGCCGCTCGGAGATCCGCCACATCCGTCCGGGGTCCGGGAACGTCGGGACGCCTTCGTAGATCACGCTCGTCGCGGCCAGCGCCAGCGGACCATAGACGATGTAGGAGTGGCCCGTGATCCACCCGATGTCGGCCGTGCACCAGTAGACGTCGTTGGGGTGGATGTCCTGGATCCACTTCGCGGTGGCCGTGACGTACGCCAGGAAGCCGCCGATGGCATGCTGGCAACCCTTCGGCCGGCCCGTCGTGCCGCTCGTGTACATGAGGAACAGGGGGGCTTCCGCAGGCAGCGACACCGGTTCGACGCGCCGTCCCCGGTACTTCTTCAGGAGATCGTTGACGATGCGGTCCCGGCCCTCCACGGGCTTCGCGGCCGACAGGTACTTCCCGGGGTGACGCTGCCAGACCAGGACGGTGTCGATCGTCTGTCCCTCGCTCTTCGCCGCGGCGACCGCCAGGTCGGCGGCGGGCCGGTGGTCGAGGAACTTCCCGTTTCGATAGTAGCCGTCCATGGTGATGAGGACCCGACTGCCGGAGTCGGCCGCGCGCCGGCCGGCGGATTCGCCGCTGAAGCCGCCGAAGACGACGGTATGGACCACGCCGAGACGCGCGCAGGCGAGCATCGTGATCGGCAGCTCAGAGGTCATCGGCAGGTGGATCGTGACCCGGTCCCCGGCCTTGAGCCCGACCTCGTCACGGAGCAACGCGGCCAGCTCGTTCACCCGGACGAAGAGCTCCTGGTAGGTGATCGCGACGGGCGCCTCCTCCTCCGGCTCGCCGACGAAGATGATCGCCGTCTTGTTCCGGTTCTGCTCCAGGTGCCGGTCGATGCAGTTGTAGCTGGCGTTCAGCTTCCCCCCGACAAACCACCGGTAGAACGGAGCGTTGGAGGCATCGAACGTCGTCGTCCATTTCTTGTCCCACGACAGGAGGTCCCCGTACTCACGGAAGCACTCGGGAAAATGCTCGAGCGAGAACCTCTCCATCACGGTCGGGTCCTTGAGGTTCGCCTGAGCGACGAACTTCGCCGGCGGGGAGTAGAGCTCCTCCTCCTTCCAATGCACGGCAATCTCGGCCTCACTGAGGGTCGTTGCCTCTCCACCCGCCGTGGTTCCCGGTACCGTGCGCGCCATTTTCGTGCCTCCCTTGTGTGTGACCGGAGGGCGGTATTAACTGAATCGCGGGCCGAAGTGGTCAAGCCCGTTTGACCTCTCCTCGCGCCACCGGAAGGGGCTCGTTCCCGAGGGACGTGGCAACGCCTTTCTATACCGTGGGTCTGCGCCGCTGCGTGTCGACCTCGAGCGCGCCGGAAGGTGTCAGGGACCCGTTCTGGGCGCCCGCGAGCGTGGTCGGTCTGACCGGCTTTGGAATGACCACGATGCTCGCCGGCGCCGCGATCGCGTCGAACGGAGCCAACTGGGGCGTCACGAACGCGGCGGTCTTCCCGATGGCCATGGCGTTCGGGGGGACCGCGCAGTTCGTGGCGGGTGTCATCATGATGCGACGGGGCGAGATCTTCCCCGGTTCCGCGTTCATGGGATTCGGCGCGTTTTGGTGGGCGTTCACGCTGCTCGCCAGCGGGCTGATCTCCGGGTCTCTCGGCCCGGGCGGGGCGTACAACGTCATGTGGTTCATGATCGTCTGGGGGATGTTCGCGTTCTCCTTCGCCATCAATTCCCATTATCACGGACCGGCAATCATGTTCGTGTTCTGGGTGCTGGTCCTCGCGTTCATCCTGCTCGCGATCGACTACGGCATGCTGGGCGCGGGCAAGGTTCCTAGCCAGGGCCTCTGGGAGGCCACGGGTATCGTAACCTTCCTCACCGGGGCGGCTGCCTGGTACGCCGCGACCGCTACCCTCACCGCGGCGCATCACGGTGGGAAGAAGGTGCTCCCCTACTAGCCGCGTGGGGGTGGCACTGCGTCGCCCGGACGGGGAGATCCCCGTTCGGGCGAACCCTTTCGTGATGGCGGGCAGGGCAAGAGTTACGGGGGCTGGCGTCAGTCCGGTGCCGTGAGCCGCCCGATACGCGTGCGCCTCTTCGCCACGGCGCGGGTCGTGGTCGGCCACGCAACCCTCTCGTGGCCGGCGCCCGAGCAGGGAATCAGCGCCCGGGAGCTTGTCGCCGCGCTCGAGGAGGCGTACCCCCGCCTCGCCCCAACGCTACGGGTGAGCCGCTTCCTGCGCAACGACCGCTACCTCCGAGACCTCGGAGAGGCGCTGCGGCCCGGCGACGAGTTCGCGGTCCACCCACCGTACGGAGGCGGCTAGCCGTGGTCGTCCGGTTGACCCGCCGGAAGCTCACGGTCGCTGCGGCCGAGACGTGGTTCGCCTCGAGGCCGGGCGGCGGGGTCGTCGTCTTTGCCGGACGCGTGCGACCGGACCGCCGGCGCGGCTCGAGCGTCGTCGCGCTCGACTACGAGGTCGACGTCGCCCCCGCGCTCACCCAGCTCCGGGCGATCGAGAGGGCTGCTCGCCGACGGTTCGGCGCGGGCGGACTGGTCCTCTGGCACCGGCTCGGCCGGGTGCGGGTCGGCGAGATCGCGGTGGTGGCGGGGGCATGCTGCGCGCACCGTGCCGAAGCGTTCGACGCGGCGCGCTACCTGATCGACGAGCTCAAGGCGACGGTCCCTATCTGGAAGGCGGAGCGAGGACGACCCGCGCGTCCACGGCGATCACGCCGAGCCCGGCCGGACGGACGATCAACGGGTTCAGGTCGAGCTCGGCAACGTCGGGACACTCCACCGCAAGCTGGGAGACCCGCTCGATCGCCTCGGTGAGGGCCGCGATGTCGCTCGGAGGTTCTCCCCGCACTCCCGTGAGGAGCGGGTAGCTTCGAACCGACTCGATCATGGTCCGTGCCGAGAGCGGCCGCATCGGCGCAAGGCGGAACGTCACGTCCCGGAGCGCCTCAACGTAGATCCCGCCCATCCCGAAGACGACGATCGGGCCGAAGTTCGGGTCGCGTTGAATCCCGATGAGGACCTCTTTGCCGGCCGGGACCTGCGCCTCGACCTCGAAGCCATCGATCTTCGCCCGGGGGGCCGCAGCGCGTACCGAGCGGTCCATCCGCCCCCACGCCGCACGCAGGGCCGCCCCGTCCCCGAGACCGAGGGCGACACCGCCAACGTCCGTCTTGTGAGAGATGTCCGGTGAGGCGACCTTGAGGACGACCGGATAGCCGATCCGCGCCGCGGCGGAAACGGCTTCCTCGACCGTGGTCGTTAGGGTCGAGGGGGGGAAGGTGATACCGTACGCTTCGAGGAGGCCCCGGGCGGCGTACTCCGGTAGGACCGATAAGCCGGCCCCTTTCCCGCGTCCGAGGACGTTCTCGGCCTTGGCACGGTCGACTCGGAACGAGCGGACCGGGTCGTGCGGGCGAGACTTCCACGCATGGTAGCGCGCGAGGCCTCCGAGCCCTTCCACCGCCTCCTCCGGGAACGTGTACGTAGGCACGCCGCGCTTCTCGAGGAAGGCGACCTCCGTCGAGAGGTCGTTGACCCCGAACAGGCAGACCACGATCGGCTTCTTCGTCGTCGCCTTCGCCTGGAGGATCGCCGTGGCCACTGCCTCGCCCGTCACGTGTCCGGCCGGGGTCGAGACGACGAGCGCGCCGTCGACGTCGCTCTGCCCGAGCAGAGCCTGGAGGGTCCGGTGATACTCGTCCGCGTCGACCTCCGCGGTCATGTCGAGGGGGTTGGAGACGGTAGCGATTGACGGGAGGCGCGCGGCGAGGGTCGCGCGGAGGCCCTCGTCGAGCGGAGGCAGCTCTAGCCCCTGCCGTATGGCGGCGTCCGCGGCGACGATGCCGGGTCCCCCCGAGTTGGTGAGAATCGCGAGACGCGGCCCGTCCAGCTCGAGCCCGCTGGAGAAGATCTTGGCGAGCCGGAAGAGGTCGCCCAGCGAGTCGACCCGTTGGACCCCGGACTGGGCGAAGACGGAGTCGTAGAGCTGGTCGCGCCCGGACTGGGCGAGGGAACCGGTGTGGCTCTTGGCCGCCCTTTCCCCGGCGATCGTCCGGCCGCTCTTGATCACCAGGACCGGCTTGCGCTCGGTGACGTCCCGCGCCGCCTCGAGGAACCGTCTACCGCTCGCGAGGCTCTCGACGTACAGCAGGATCACACGGGTGCGCGGGTCGCGGTCGAAGGAGGTCAAGAGATCGTTCTCGTCGACCCCCGCGCGGTTTCCCACCGAGACGAACCGGGAGAAGCCGATCCGTTCGGAGGCGGCGTACGCCAGAATCCCCGCGCCGAGCGCCCCGCTCTGAGAGACGAACGCGATGTTGCCGACCGGGGGAAGCGACTCGCTGAACGTCGCGTTCAGGCCGACCGTCGGGTCGGTGTTGAAGACCCCGAAGCAGTTCGGCCCGACCAACGACATCGAGTACTCGCGGGCGCGCGCGACGACCTGGGCTTCCAGCGCAGCTCCCGCGTCGCCGACCTCGCGGAAACCGGCCGAGATGACGATCGCGCCCTTCGCGCCCGCGCGGCCGAGCTCGTCGACCGCGCTGGCGACGGCGGCCGCCGGGACGATGACCACACCGAGCTCCGGTGGTTCGGGCAGCGAGCGGACGTCCGGATAGCACCGGACGCCCGAGACGCTCTTCCACGACGGGTTGACGGGATAGGCGACCCCTTGGTACCCGCTTCCCAGGATGTTGCGAAAGAGACTGGTCCCGACCTTGCCGGGTCGGTTCGACGCGCCGATCACCGCCACCGACTTCGGCTCGAACAACTCGTTGAGCTCGGGCGAACGGCCTACCGTCATCGACAGGAACCAGTGACCGACGGGTTGCGCGTTATATATGATTACACCGTGGAAACCGCATGAGCGGTGCACCTCCCGGAGCGGGGAGCGAACCGCCCCACGGCCACGCCCCTCCGACCGCCAACCCGGCTCGGGGACCGCGTGGGCTCCTCCAGCGCATGGACAAAGGGGGCATCCGCCACGTCGTGGCCATCGGCAGCGGAAAGGGCGGCGTCGGCAAGTCCGCCGTGACGGCGATGATCGCCTCCGAGCTCCGTCGTCGGGGCCGGACCGTCGGGATCCTGGACGCGGACATCACCGGCCCGTCCATTCCCAAATCCCTCGGCGTCACCGGGCCGCTGGTGGACCGAGGGGAGGGGATCGAGCCCGCTGCCTCGCGTGGAGGGATCTCGATCGTCTCGTCGCAGTTCATGGTCGAGGACGAGCAGACCCCGGTCATCTGGCGGGGTCCGCTCGTCACCCGGCTCATCACCCAGTTCTTCGGCTCGGTCCGCTGGGGCGCCCTGGACTACCTTCTGATCGACATGCCTCCGGGAACGAGCGACGTCCCGCTCACGGTCTTCCAGACCATCCCGATCGACGGGATGGTCTTCGTGCTGACGCCCCAGGACCTCGCCGCGCTGATCGTGAAGAAGGCGATGAACATGGCACGGGACCTCCACGTCCCGCTGCTGGGCCTGGTCGAGAACATGTCCTGGCTGACCTGCCCGCATTGCGACAAGAGGATCGACCTGTTCGGCGCGGGCAAGTCCGCACGTATCGCCGAGGAGTACGGCATCCCGGTGCTCGGCCGCCTGCCCCTGGCCCCCCGGATCTCCGAGCTCGCGGATGCGGGCCGTCTGGAGGACCACAGCTCCGCGGAGCTTACCGCCCTCAGCGCGGCGTTCGAGAAGGCGATCGAGTCGGCTACGCAGGCGTCGATGACGGTGCTGTAGCGCCCCGAAGCACCCGGAACGGGACCGACTCGACCGTGATCCCCCGCCGGGCCAGCGCCGCCCCGAGCCCGGAGACGTGGGCGTCGCCTACGACGATCGCGAGGTGGGCGACCCCGTGGTCGCGAAGGGAAACGAGCCGGTCCGCCATGTGCTCGTTGCGCTCGTCGAGCAGAACGCGCGCGATCGTCGGGCTCACGCGGCGAAGCTCCTCCACGAACTCCTCCGGCGAATCGGTGTAGCGCTCCATCTCGCCGACCACGACCCGGCTCGGGATGAACAGCCCCACGACCGAGCCGAACAGGAGCCCCACGCGCTCCTTGAACGGCATCGACCGCACCAGGCTCACGAGCGTCATCCGGATCGGGTCGTCGATCAGGAAGACCGGGAGGTTCCGCTCGCGGGCGACCGCCATCGCGGTCCTCATCTCCGCCCCGGGGAGGCCGCCACCGATGGAGGCGCCCAGCCGCCGTTGGAGAATCGACCAGAGCTTGGCGAAGAGCGGGCCGCCGGACCTCTGGGCCGCCTGGCCCGGCGGTGCGAACATCGCAGCCGCCCGTTCCTGGTCAAGCTCGATCGCGATCCCATCGAGCGGCCGCCCTGCGAGCGTGGCCCGCAGCGGCGCGGTCAGGTCCACGACGTGGGCCGCCCCGATCAGGACCCACGGCACGGACTGCGAAGGGGCGGTCACGGGAGAAGGAGACCCGGCGCGGTTCATCTCCCTTCGGCTCGCGCCACCGCTCCGGGCGCCGGGGGGGCCCGCCGCACAACCCCCAAATAGGCGGTCGGGGTCGCGCGCGCGCATGGCTTGGACGATCTACACCGTACCGTCCGCGAAGCGCACGGAGCTCGATGCCGCGCTCCGCGACGACATCGTATCCCGCCAGAGCCAGAAGGTCCGGGCCGCGGCCGCCCTCGGGGGAGCCGCGGACGCCCTCTACGTGCTGGTCGAGGGAGCCCCGGAGGCGATCCGTCGCGCGGAGGAACTTCTTGGCCCCGTCGGGAAGAAGATCACCCCGCCCGAATCGGATGCGCTCCTCGCCCGGTTCAAGGAAGAGGAAGAGGCCGCGTCCGCAGGGATGGGACTCTTCTTCACCGAAGAGTAGGCGCCTACTCCGGCTCCGCCGAGTGGGACGGCTCGAGGTCCTCGCCGCCCAAGAACACCCGCTGGCACGATCGGTAGAAGTTGTCCATGCCGATCCCCTCCTTCGAGGAGGTCGGCAGGAGTCCGGAGAGCGGACCCATCACCTCGATCGCACGGAGGAGCTCGGTCGAGAGCTGCCCGTCCAGCGTGGCCGCGTCCCTCGAGAGTGCGTCGTAGACCTCGCCTGGCGAATCCGACCAGGAGCTGATCTCCGCGAGCTGGGCCGGGGTGAGGACGTCGGACTTCGTCAGGACGTTAACGAGCGGGAGCCGGAACCGGAATTCGACGGTCGCGCTCAGCATGAGCAGAGAGACGAACCCCACCGGTGTCCGAGCAAGCGCCGGATCGTAGAGGAAGGCCAGGACCGACCGGTCGCCGCTCAGCGCATCCACGATCGCCTTCGACGCCTCGCGGAACGCGAACAGCTCCACTTGGCCGGGCGTATCGACGAGGACGTAGTCGGTCTTCAGCTCGGTGACGGCCTGCTTCACCTCGAAGATCTTCAGGGCGATCATGTCGGCGGCCGCGATCTGGGCCCCGTTCGGTCCGAGACCGTACTCGTCCTGGATGTCGGCCAGCCGGACCCATTCGCGGATGTCCACGTCCGGGTTGAGGTCGGGGCTCTCCGCGCCCGGGTCGAGGTTGAGGATGGTCGCGTCGTATCCCTGGCCCTTCATCCAGTCGGCGAAGGCGCGGACGAAGGTCGTCTTGCCCGCGCCGGCGGTCCCCGTGAAATAGACCGTCCCGGGTTCCTCCACCTACTTCCTCCCGGCCTGCGCCCGCAACCGGTGGACCTCGGCGGCCAGGGCCCGCAGGAACTGGGCCTTCTTCATCCGCTCGCGCTTCGAGACCTTTACGCGACCCGAGTACTGGAAGAACTGGCGCGGGTAGTGCTTCTTCTCCTCGACCTCGGCCTTGGTGCCGAGCTTCTTGGCGGCCTGGGCGATCTCTTCCGCCGTCGGGTCGACGAGACCCTCCCCCGCCGGGATCCGTCGCCCGCGGGCGCGCGAGAGCCCCTTCTCTAGGTACTGGGGATAGACGTAGAAATGGTCGGGCATCGGGCCCGCCGGACGGAGCTTAACCCGCGGCCGGTGCGACGCGGACCCCGTTCAGGACCCCGTCTTGCCCCGGGCGTGAGCGGACGCGCACCAGGCCGAGGTCGGTCTCGAGGATCGCTCCCTTCGTGATGATGTTGCGTTGGACGTAGTTCGGATTGGCAGGATTCTCCCGCACCGTGACGACCTTCGCGGACTGCATCTTCTTCGTCGCGGGGTCGAAAACGTTGATCGTCTGGGTCGTCAGGATCCGGAGCTTCCGGTTCCCCCCGCGCACGCGGTAGGTCTTCACGGTGCCCGTGCCGATCGTTGCGATCTGGAGCTCGCGGCCGATCTCGAAGCGGCGCTTCTTGCGGATCGGTCGAAGGCGACCGCCCGTTGGTTTCCGCCGCGACCTGCCCTGCCAGATCCCCATCGACCCTCTCGAGAGGCCGTCCGACGGGGGTGCCGTATTTTAGTCTTTCACGCGGCGCTCAGGTCTGGGCGGGGGCCCCCACGGTGAGCACCGTCTTGATCGAGCTGCCGGCCCGATGGTCGAGCGCCGCGTGGAACTCCGCGATCGGCCGTCGTTCAGAGACCAGGCTCTCGCAGAGACCGGCGTGGCGCTCTCGGAGCGTCAGGAGGTCGCGAAGGCCCGCCTCGAAGTGCTTCCGGTTCGCGTTCACGCTCCCCACGATCGCGCGATTGCCGAGCACCATCTCCCGGAGCAGGGCGCCACCGGGAACGCTGGTCGGCGGCTGGGCCGCGTCCGGGATGCCTGTGAGCACCAAGACCCCGTTCGGGCCGAGCCGTTCGAGCAGCGAGAAGTCGAGAGTGGCCGACCCCGTCGCCTCGAGCACGAGGTCGAACCGCGAGTCGCCGAGGACGCCGAGCCCGGCGGCCGCGTTGACGTGGCGCGCCCCGGCGGTCCGCAGGAGGGCCGCGGCGGCTGTGGACTCGCCGTGGCGGTCGATGGTCGTCACCGAGCAACCGCGCAGGGTGAGCACGAGGGAGGCCAGCATGCCGATAGCCCCCGTTCCCGCGACGAGCGCGGTCGGGGCCCGATCCCGAGGCTGACCCGGTGTCGGCTCCTTCCGGTCGAACACTTGGAGACCCTGCTCGATCGCCTTCTCGACGACGCTGAGCGGTTCGAGGAGCACCGCACTGGCAGCGAGCGGCGGGGGAACCCTGACAAGATACTCCGGGACGTCAACGTACTCCTCGGCCATGTACCCGTGAGCGCCTCCGATCCCGCGCTCGGTGAACCGGCCGGTCTCGCAGAAGTCGGAGCGGTTCACGGCACAGAACCGGCAGCTTCCGCATCCGCGGCGGACTGTGGCCACGACGAGGTCTCCGGGGGAGAACCCCACCGCCCCCGGCGCGACCTCGAGCACCTCGCCGAAATTCTCGTGGCCGAGGACGAGGTAGGGTGCTCCGGCCGGCGGCCGCCCGTACTTTCCGTCCACGATATCGTGGTCCGTCCCGCAGACCCCGCATTCGATGACTCGCACGCGGACCGCCCCCGCCGCGAGGGGAGGCGCGGGAATGTCCTCGAGGGTCGCTCCGGGGCTTGGCGGCCGGACCACGATCGCGCGCACGCCTCTCACTTCCCGAGGTACGGGGCGAGACGAGGGAGGACGGCCGATAGGCGGTCAAGGACCGTTCGTTCCTCCGCCGGGGACAGCGGGTCGTACGGCGCACGGTAGCCGACGTCCGCCCCGCGGAGCCGGGCCGAGAGGAACTTCCCCGTAGACGGGAACGGACCCGCGTGAACGACGTCCGCGAGCTCGTTGACGAGGGTCTGGCGCGCACCGGCTCCCGCTGCGTCTCCCCGGCGGCCGAGGTCGACGAGCTCGAGGCAGAGTTTCGGCGCGATGTTCGCGAGGCCCATCACCGCCCCGGAGGCCCCGTGAGCGATCGCCGCGGAGGCGAGAGGGTCGTCTCCCGGAAACACCGCGAACCGTTCCGGTCGGCCGTTCAGGAACGACTCCACGCTCGACAGCGAGCCGGCGGTGTCCTTGATGCCTGCCAAGATGCCTTCGGCTCCGAGCCGGTGGACGAACGGCGCCGGCAGCGCGTATCCTACGAGCGACGGGATGTTGTAGGCGAGGAGCGGCAGGGAGGCCGCAGCATGGATCGACCGATAGTACTGCTCGACGCTCTCGAGCGTCGGGTGAAGGTAGAACGGCGGCACCGCGACCAGCGCGGTCGCGCCGACGGATTCGGCCGTCTCCGCGTACGCCACCGCCTGGCGGGTCGACGGCGCGCCGCAGCCGACCCACACGTCGGTCTTGCCCGTCACGCTCTCGACCACGATGTCGACCAGCTTCGGGCGCTCCTCGTCCGACACCGAAGGGAACTCGCCGAGCGACCCGAGAACGAACAGATGGTCGACGTGGGCCTCGGAGAGGGCGCGGGCGTACCGGGCATTGCGCCCTAGGTCGAGCGACCCGTCCGGCCCGAACAACGTGGGAATGGGCACGGAGAGGCCGTCGAGCGTCATCGGTGACCGACCTCCTGAGGCATCTTAACGCCTGAGGGATTCGGGACCCGTGTGACGTCCAACGACGCACGGTTCGTCGTCGGGGTCGACGAGGCGGGTCGGGGCGCCTGGATCGGCCCGCTGGTGGTGGGCGCCGTGGCCATCGCCGCGAACGGCGTGGAACGCCTCCGGGACGCCGGGGCCCGCGACTCGAAGCTCCTCTCCCCGGCACGCCGCGAGGAGGTGTACCAGCGGATCGAGGAGATCGGGATGACCCGTTCGATCGAGCTTCCGCCCTCTGAGATCGACCGGCATGTCGTGCACGGACGCCTCAACGACCTCGAGGCGAGGACCTTCGGCCAGATCGTCCGGGAGTTCGCCCCGGTCCGTGCCTTCGTGGACGCTTGCGACACGGATCCCAGTCGTTTCGGGCGGCGCGTCTCCAAGGAGGCGGGTCCGGGGGTCCAGGTCGTATCCCGCCACCACGCGGACCGGCTGTTCCCGCTCGTCGGTGCTGCCTCTATCGTGGCTAAGGTGTGGCGCGACCGGGCGATGGCGAACCTGGGCGCGAGCCTGGGATGCGACGTCGGAAGCGGCTACCCATCGGACGCACGGACGGTGGAGTTCGTCACGGCGCACGTCCGCGCCAACGCCGCGCGGCCCGCCTGGTTGCGCGAATCGTGGGCCACGACGCAAAGGATTATCCCCGCGCTACCGACTCGCACCCTCGACCGGTTCGACCGATGACGATCGAAGAGACGCTCACGTCGCTCGTTGACCGGTTCAACCGTCACGTCGAGCAGACCCCGGCGATGGCGGAGGAGCTGCAGGGGGTCTCGCGGACGATCGTCATCCGCCTCACGGACTCCGGGAGCTACTCGGTCGACCTCGCGGAGGGACGGCTTCGCAACCTGCGAAGCGGCGCACCGGCCCACGCCGACGTGACCGTCACGACCGACGAGGCGACCTTCCGCGGACTCGTCAAGAAGGATATCGGTCCGATGAAGGCGCTGGTCACCCGAAGGCTCTCGATCGACGGCAGCCTCGAGGACAAGCTCCTGCTCCGGCGGCTGCTCTAGCCGCTACGCGGCGGTCTACGGCAGGTAGACGCAGGCCGCGATGCAGACCCCATAATGGTCCATCGGGATCGAGAGCTCCTCGGTCCGGTAGTGGATGCGCCGCAGCTCGACGCCCCGGAAGTGGGCGATCTCCTCCATGCGCCACTTGAGGAACTCCTTGAGAGATTTCTGCGTCCCGTGGAGATGGCCCTCCGCGACGTAGCCGCCCTGGCCGTCCGCCCGGAACCCGTAGGCGATCCCCGCGCTGATCACCTCGCCCTCGCCGCCTGCGTGGCGCGCGAGGACGCAGTGGGTGATCGCCCCGCGGGCGATCAGGACGCGGTCGACCTGGCGAATGCCGATCGGGAGGACCGAGGAGACGCTGACGAGGTTCTGCTCTCCGATGCCGGCCTGGAGAAGACCCAGGTCGAACGCGTTGAGCTCGCTCGTCTTGTTGATTCCCTTGCCGCTCGTTACAAAAAAGCGGGTGGGGATGGGGGTCAGCGTCTGGCTCGCCGACACCGGGGCCCGTGGCACATCGGCCGGGAGCGTGGCGTCTCCTTAAGGTTTGGGCCGGCCGGACCGGTTACACCATGATGGCGTGACGCCGGCGCATGGAAGCCTCTGACTCGCCGCTGGCGGCCAGCAGTTCGGCGATGATCGCGTCCGTGAGGCGCAGGCTCGCCGACTCGAACAGCGTCCCGAGCGGGGCGAACCGGGGCCGCTCGGGCTCCTCCGGGAACTCGAGCGCGAGAAGGATCGTAGCGGCGTGCGCGAGCTTCGAGGTCGCGTGTGCCGTCAGGACGATCAGGTCCGCGCCCTCCCGGCGAACGATGTTCGCGGTCTGCATGGACGAATAGCTCTCGCCCTGGCCCGAGAGGATGAACACCGTGTCCCCCTTCCGGACGATAGGGGTCACGCTCTCCCCGATGACGTAGGCCCGAAGCCCCGTCTGGACGAGACGCATCGCGAACGCTCGCCCGACGATCCCGCTCCGCCCGGCTCCGTAGACGAAGATCTGGGGGGCGCGGGAGAGTATCTCGACCGCACGCGAGAGCGCGGCCGCGTCGACCCGCTCGAGGGCCTCGGTGACGCGCTGGCCGATGTAGCGCTGGGCGCGGACGAAAGTGGGGAGGCTAGTGGCGACGTCGGCGACCACGGTCACCTCCCTTCGCCGGCGGCTTTCGCTTCACCGCCTTCGGCATCGGGTGCGGGCGGGCGCGTGGTGCGGGGCGAGCGGGAGGGCGAGCGCCCGCCGGCCGCGCCTTCTCCGGCGGCGCGGCAGTACCCGGCCGTCGTGCCTTCTCAGGGGGCGGCAGAGGGGCCCTCGCCCCCGGCTTGGCGGCGGAGGGGTGGAGCTTCGTCCACCGTCGGGCGAGCGCGCGTTCGTAGAGGAGCTTCATGTACATCGCGTCGTGCTCGAGCAGCGGGGAGCTCGAGATCACGCTCACGTCGTAATCGCGCTCCGCCAGCAGTTCGGCCAACGGGTCGAACCGCACCAGGCCCCGCTTGATGGGCGTGAGACGGAACTCTCCCGGCCCGTAGAACTCCACGCCGGAGAAGTTGAGGTAGAGGGGACCGTCGGTCGCCTTCACGAACTCGCGGAGCACCGGGTCGAGGTCGTCCGGTTCCTCGAAGCTCCGTCGCTCCCGTGCTGCGAGGTGCGGGAGGTTGAGTACCGGGATGATCGAGCCTCGCGTGCGGTGGGCAAGCTCGAGCACCTCTTCCCGCGAACCGAACACGTCCGGGTGGCCGCTGGGCTCGATCGCGAGCCGGACCTTGCCCTTCGTGAACTTCGAGAACCAACCCGAGAGGTCCGTGACGATCTCGGTGAGCGCCTGGATCGAGTCGGAACGGTCTCCCGTCCCGTAGAACCCCAAGTGGGTGACCGCGAGGCGGGCCCCTAGGCCGTGGGCGAGCACGCCGGCCCACTGGATCTGCCGGGTCGACTGCTGGCGAGCGTCGGTCGAGCCGAAGAAGTCGACGTAGTAGGGCGCGTGGAGCGTCAGGTCGACGTCGAGGGACCGCGCGAGCGCCTTTGTCTGCTCCAGGTCGGCGTAGTCCTTCGCTAGGCTCCACGTGAGAGCCGTGAGCGAATCCTTGCGGCGGATCGGCGCGGCGAACGCCTCCGCGGTCGGTGTCCCGCCCTCGAGGTCGCCGGGGCCGACGCTGACGACCAGCTGCTGGACGAGGTCGCGCGCGGCCTTGCCGACCTCCTCGTCGAGCGCGAGACGGGTAAGTGGGTTTACCTTGATGAACTGTACTTCCATCGCCGTCAGCCCGAGATGGTGCACGTCGGCGATCCCATCCCGAAGCGTCCGGCCCTTGCAGGAAAGAGGAATCCCTGCGGGTCCGAATCGGATCACGAGTAATCAAACCTCAAACAGGGGAGCGGGGGTTAATTCGCGAACCTATATAGCGAAATCCCGGACCGCCGGTTCGGAGCCGCCCGCTACGGTCCGGTCGGGTCGGAACCCGGTCGCGATGATGTAGATTTCCGAGGACGCCTCGCGCGACGCGGGCGGCTTCGTACGCTGGACCTTCTCGCACGACCGGCCGATCTCTTCGAGGACCTCCGGGACGAGGTCGCCGTCGAACATCTTCGCCGCGAACTTTCCTCCTGGCACGAGGACCTGGCGCGAGAGCGCCCACGCCTCGCGGACGAGATCGGCCGAACGGGCGTGGTCGGTGGCGTACGCTCCGCTGATCCGCGGAGAGAGGTCCGACAGCACAACGTCGAACGGGGCGGGCCCGAGCCGGGCGACCAGTCCCGGCTCCCCGACGCGGGCCCGGATCACGTCCACGCCCGGGATCGGTTCCACCCGACGTGGGTCGACGGCGACCACGCGACCGCGGGGCCCGACCGCCTGGGCGGCGACGATCGACCAGCCCCCCGGCGCCGCCCCTAGATCGAGGACGCGCCGCCCCGGCTTGAGAAGGTGGAACCGCTGGTCGAGGTAGACGAGCTTGAAGGCGGCCCGGGAACGGAGGCCCTGCTGCTGGGCGGCGCGGTAGTACGGGTCGCGCCGGCGCTCGCGCAGGAAGCGGCCGCCCATGGGGCGGCCGAGCGGGAGGCCCTACATGAGCCGGCCGTCGGGATGGGGCCGTCCGAATTTGAATCGGAGTCTCTTGCACCCCAAGCAAGAAGGATGGTCCAAGCTACCCCACGGCCCCGCGACGTGCCGGCGGCGCGCCGACTGGGCCCTTTCAGATAACGGTTTGCCCGGCCGGCAGGGCCGCGCTAGTGGACGAGCCACCAGACGGGAATCATCGCGCCGGCGATGATCGCCGTGTTCAAGATAGACAGCCAGAAGAACGCCCAGAGATCGGCCCGCCCTTCCTTCGGCCCGACGGATGCCTCGGGGGTGGAGCTCCCCGGGTAGGGAGTGTACGGGTGGTGGTACGCCTCTTCGCCCATGCTCGAACGATATCGACAGGTCCGACGTTCTTAACGGCTCGGTTCGTCCGGTCCTACGCGGCGAACCACGGGAGTCGAGCGGCCGGACCGGTCGGCTTGAGGACCAGAAGATGGACGTTCGCGCCCGCGTCCCCCGGGGCGTACGAGTCCCTGAGGGCGAGCTGGTAGAGCAGGAACAGGGCGTCCTCGTCCGTGCGGACCCCGAGGGATGCGTTCACGTCGATCCCGAACCGCCCCCTCAGGAGGTTCAGCATCTCCTCGAAGTCGATCTGGTTCGACCCTTCGAGGGCGTGGGCCCGGCGGAAGAGGCCGACCACGACCCCGGTCGCGATCCGGAGGACCTCCGTCGGAGGCACCTTCCGTAGGGCAAAGTGGGCCGGGGCGTTCGTCCGCCCGGAGGGCGGCAGTACCAGGATCGATACCTCGTGCTCGATCGTCGTGCCCTCCCGGCCCGCGAGGCGGGTCCAGGCGTCCTCGGCCGCCGTGTCGTTCGGAGCGACGAAGATCGCCCTCCGCGCGGACTCTCCCCCGCCGGCGAGGCCCTCGAGCCAGCGATCGATCCGGTGGGATAGGGCCGTCCGGTCCCCGACGGGGACGTACACGGGGTACGTGCGACGGGGAACGCCCGCCTCCTGTACCCAGAACGAGGCGTCCGGTTCGCGCACGCGGGGGGTCGGCGCCACCTTCGCGTACCCGAGGCGCCGAAGCACGTTCTCCGCGTCGCGCAGCCGGCCCGTGGATGCTCCTACCCGGTCGGAGTCTACCATCGGGAGAGTACGAGAGGGTGCGGTGAGATAAGCTTCGCGAGGCACGCACCGTTCAGAGGAACGGCGGGACGCCCCATCGGATCAGGCCGGCGTTCGCGATGACGAGGGCGACCACCGCCAGAAGGTACGGCCCCGAGAAGATGAACCCGCGTCGGGCGACCCGCGGCGTCACCGACCGCCAGAGCGGTAGGTCGAGGACGACCCAGAGGACCCCGAGGGCGACGAGGGAGACGCCGATGGGCCACACGACGGCGCCCGAGACGGCCAGCAGCGCCGCGGCGGGGACGAGGAGGGCGGCGGAGACGACCACGACCTTCCCCGAGAACGCAGGGTCCGACATCCGCGGCAGCATCGGAAGGCCCGCCTTCGCGTAGTCCTCCCGAAGCAGGAGCGCGAGGCTCCAGAAGTGCGGAGGGGTCCAGAGGAAGACGAGGAGGGCGAACGTCAGCGCCCCCAGGGTCCAGCTCCCGATCGCCGCGGCGCTTCCCGCGAGCGCCGGGGCGCTCCCTGCGAAACCTCCGATGACGATGTTCCAGCTCGACCGCCGCTTCAGCCAGGCGGTGTAGACGACGACGTAGGTGAGGCCGCCCAGCGCGATCGAGAACGCTGTCAGCGGGTTGAGCACGAACCCGGCGACCCCGACCCCGAGCGCCAGCAGTCCGAGGCCGATCACGCCCACCGCCCAGCCGGGAGCGATCTTGCGTGAGGGGATTGGCCGGTTGCGGGTCCGCCGCATCCGCTCGTCCACGTCCCGGTCGAGGTAGTGGTTCAGCATCCCGGCGCCGCCGCTCGCGGCCGCGCCCGTGATGAGGAGGTAGGCGAGCCGGAGTAGGTCGATGGAGCGCGGGTCCGCGAGGACGAACCCCCCCACGGCGACCACCAGGATCAACGACGTGATCCCGGGCTTGGCGAGGGTCAGGTAGTCCCCGACGCGGGCAGGGAGAGGAGGTCCCGGCTCCGCGCCGTCGGCCATGTCCGATCGCCCGGTCGGGGCTGCCGGCGTCGCCGCGGGGGCGGGTCCTGGTTCAGGTCTTCCGCGGCTCTCCAAACGGCACCCGGTCGTACGAAGGAGTGGGGGAGGCGTCCGAATCGGGCGAGGTAGAAGGCGTCTCCTCCGAAGCCCGTCGGGCCCACTCGATCCAACGGCGGGGCATGTCGCGCAGATTGGACAGGAGTACGAGGACGAGGAGCAGGCCAAACAGTCCTGTGGCGATCGCGAGATGGGCCAGCACGAGGACCACGCCCAGGCCGCTCGCGACGACCTCCGCTCCGAGGAGCGCCTCGGCCACCACCAGCCCCAGCGAGAGCAGGCTGAGCCGCAGGAGGACCGGGCGGTGGCGTTCGTAGATCAGTCCGAGGATCGTGAGGATCAGGACCGACACGGAGAGGAACAACGCGCTCACCCGGTGGCTCCATTCGATCGCGGCGCCCCCTACCAGCGTCGGAAAGAGGTTGGCGTTGGGGTAGCACGTCGGCCAGTGAGGGCACGAGAGGCCCACCCCGCTGGCCATCACGGTGCCTCCGAGGAGGATCGTACAGTAGCAGAGGACCGCGGCGTAGATCGCCGTGAGCCGGAACAGGTCGTGTCCCCTCATCGGGCCTCCTTAATGTCCCTCGGGCGGGGCGGCGGAGGGTAGGGGGACCGGTGCGCGGCTCGGGGTGGGAGTTCGCACCGGTCCGGTCATCGTGGTGGGGAACTCTTCGCCCCACGGGTCGGCGGTCGTGACGGGAGCGCCGGCGTAGTAGGAGTAGACCATGTTGAACAGGAAGACGAGCTGGGCGACACCGAAGATATAGGCTCCCAGCGTCGAGAGGAAGTTGAGGAGCTGGAAGTTCCCGCTCCAGAGATAGGTGTAGACGCGCCGAGGCATCCCTTCGGCCCCGAGGATGAACATCGGGAATAGGAGGAGGTTCACTCCGACGTAGGTGAGCAGGAAATGGATCTGCCCGAGCCGCTGGTTGTACCAGCGGCGGGTCAGGATCGGGAAGTAGAAGTAGATCGCCGCGAAGATCGCCATCAGCGTCCCGCCGAGGATGATGAAGTGGAAGTGGGCCACGACAAAGTACGTGCCGTGGTAGAGGTAGTCGATCGGGATGGAGGCGAGCATCAGTCCGGACAGCCCGCCGATCACGAAACCGGTGATGAAGGCGATACAGAACCACATCGGGACCGCCATCCAGATCCGCCCGCCCCAGAGCGTAGCCACCCAGTTGAACGTTTTCACGGCGGACGGGACCGCGATCGCCATGGTGGTGAGCATGAACACGAACCGGATGTTCGTGGAGATCCCGGTGACGAACATGTGGTGCTCCCAGACCGCGAACGAGAGCACGGCGAACACCCCGAGCGCGATGGCCATCGCCCCGTAACCGAAGATGTCCTTGCGCGCGAGCTTCGGAAGGATGGTGGAGATGAGCCCGAACGCGGGCAGGACCATCACGTATACTTCGGGGTGGGCGAAGAACCAGAAGACGTTCTGGTAGAGCAGCGCCCCTCCGAGCGGCGTGCCGTTCGCCGCCGCCAGGATGTGCGTCCCGAACAGGCGGTCGGAGAGGATCATCGTGAGTCCGACCGAGAGCGACGGGAGGGCGAAGATGAGCAGGACCGAGTTGATCATCGTCGCCCAGACGAACAGCGGCATGTTCCAGTAGTGCACGCCGGGGGCCCGGTGCTTCGTGATGGTCACGAGGAAGTTCACCGCGCCCAGCATGGTCGAGACGGTGAGGATGTGCAGGCCGAGGATCCACAGGTCAATGCCGTTCCCCGGCGCCTGGACCGAGAGGGGGACGTACCCCGTCCATCCTGCGTTGGCGTTCGAGAGGATCAGAATGACGCCCGCGGGCGGGATCATCCAGAACGCGATCGCGTTGATCCGGGGCAGGGCCATCTCCCGGGCCCCGATCATCGACGGAACGAGGTAGTTCCCGAACCCGGCGAGGGTCGGGATTACGAACATGAAGACCATCAGGACCCCGTGCATCGTGAACAGGGTCGAGTAGACCTCGGGGGTCACGCCGAGGGTCGTCTGGGGGTCGAGGCCGAGCCCCTGCGCCAGGCCGAGGTCGGTCCGGATCAGCGTCGCGTAGATCCCGCCGATGAAGAAGAACAGGATACCGGTCCCGATGTACAGCAGGCCGATCCGCTTGTGATCGGTTGTGAACACCCACTTCTTCATCGTGGAAACGAGCCACGGTCCGTGGTAGGTGAGGATCCAGAGAATGAATCCCGAGAACGCCGCGATGAGCGCGATCAGTACCTCGGCGGTCAGGAGGTCCGTCATGGGCTCGCCTCCGCCTTCATGCGAGCAGTCCCCCGATCACGTAGGCGATCGCCGCCGCGGCCAGGACGAAGATGAGCACCTTCACGAAGCGCACCTCGGACTGGAGCGTCACCGGGCCTGGGGGCGTGGGCGAGAACTTCCGGCCGAGCGGCCACGACCGGTAGGTCCGGTCGACCACATGGAACAGGACCGCGCCCATGAGCGCCATGAGGGCGATCGCAAGCCCGAACGACTGCTGAGCGCCCGGGCTCGTGAGCGGGCCGATGTGGATCGCGTAGGCGATCATGATCGCGATCCCGAGGAGCATCAGGAGGGTGACCGTGTCGTAGAGCTCGAGCGTCCGTCGGCGAACGAGGGCCAGGTCGTCGTCGGGGCTACTCAAAGAACTCGATCCTCCGATGCTCGACGCCCCGGTACCGGTCGACCCGGTAGAGGATGCCGGCCGTGAACAGGAAGGCGAGGAAGGCGCCTAGCGCGCCCGCCGCTAGGACGAGGAGGTCGAACGGGTCCCCTCCCCACACGCCGAGGAACCCGTAAACGATCGCCGCGAGCCCGACCGACCCGAGGACGAGGAAGATGGCCAGAATGCCCCAGAGCACGCCGGTCGACCATTTCGGCTTCTCAGCGGGGTCAGTCACTGGCCTTCGCCTCCGTGGCGGACGGCGCGCCAGGTACCGAGGTGGGCGCGGCACGAGAAGCGCCGTAGACCCCTGCGAACGAACGGCCCCGGGCCGCCACGCGTCGCCGGTAGCTCCGGACGTACCGCCAGTGGAGCAACGCGATGGCCACGCCGTTCACGAGGAAGACGGGCCCGAGCGTCATCACGGCGCCCATCTCCGAGATCTGGAGCCCGGGCGTCTCCCCGCCCCAGACGGTCATGAGGATGAAGAAGCCGAGTAGCGACGTTCCGAGCCAGGTGAAGAGGGGTCGGTCGCGCGGATGGGTGCGCTTCGAGCGGTCGAGGAACGGCAGGAACAGGATGAACACGAGGATCGCCGTCGAGGCGCCCACGGCGATGACCGGAGTGACGCCGTAGAAGTCGACCAGCTTGAACAGCCAGAGGAAGTACCAGTCCGGCTCGGTGACCCCCGGAGTGACCGTGAGGTTCCCGACGTACGTCGGGAGCTGCGACGGCCAGAGTGCCGCGATCGCGAAGAGACACCCGACGTACAGGAGCATCCACTTCCCGATGTAGAACAGGATGTGGGGCATGAACGGCACGTGGGTCTTGGTCTCCTTCTCCGTGAACCGCCGACGTTGGAGCGGGTCCGAGGTGGCCGGCGGCGCGATCCCGTGTGATTCGAACAAGGCGATGTGGGCGTAGAGGAGAGCCCCCAGGGCGAGGGGGATCAGCAGGACGTGCGCGTCGAACATCCGAGACAGGAGCCCTTGCGAGGTCCCGTCCGCCAAGATGAACGGACCCAGCAGCGGACCCATCGTAGGGAGGCGGAGCGCGAGGACGATGCCGACGTTCGTCGCGTTGTAGGAGATCTGGGTGTAAGGCAATAGATACCCCGTGAATCCCATCCCGAGGGTCATCACCATCAGGAGGGTCCCGACCATCCAGGAGAACTCGCGGGGCGCCTTGTAGACCCCGAGATAGTAGCCCCGGTAGAAGTGGATGAACACGAGGAAGATCATCGCGTACGCCCCGTAGAGATGGGTCGAGATGAGGAGCGAGCCCATCGGGACGGAATGGATGATGTAGTACGTCGAGCACCACGCCGCCGGGGCTGGCGAGAGGGTCCCCACCGCCTGGCCGCAGGCAGTGTAGGTCGCGTTCGTGGCGGTGCTCGGCTGGTAGTAGAGCAGGAGGAGCATCCCCGAGACGACCTGGTACATGAACGCGTTCGCGACGAACGCGCCCGTCCAGTAGGACGGCTTGAACGAGAACTCCGGCTGGGGCCGAAGCGCCCAGCGCTTCATCGCGGTCCGGTCCTCGACGAACCCCCAGACCTTGTTGAGGCTCCGATTGTACCACCGAGCGAACGTCATCCATGGACCTCGGCTAGCTCGGGAAACTGCACGAGATGACCGGGGGCTGCGTCTCGAGCTGGCTGGTGCTCCCCACGCCGTAGTCACCCTGGAGAGTGTTGAGGTGGCCGTTGACCGGCGGACCGTTTTCTCCGACCGCGTAGATGATGTTCGTCACCGGGTCGACATACAGGACGACCTGGGGGAGCGGAAGGACCGCGGGCCCTGTCAGGTTCGAGGCCCCATTGGTGACGTCGTAGGTTGATCCGTGACACGAACAGTGCACGTAGAACCCCAACGAGCCGAACGTCTTCGTGCAGCTGGTCCCAGAATTCAACGCTGTACGGGGAGGGTAGTACGAGATCGCCGGAAGCGGACATCCCAGGTGCTGACAGATTCCGCTGAATGCGACGATCGATCCATGCGTCCCGACTCCGCCCAGAACGTTCGCGGCACCGGGATTCGTGGCCGACGGCGCCTGGCCGTTGACCGGATAGAGGTTGAGCAAGAAGTTGGGTTCGTTCCGAAGCGGGTAGTAGAAGAAGAGGTCCCCGTCCGACCCCACATTGTATTCAGCCTCGAACTTGGTGGCCGTGAGCGGGCTTCCGTTCAAGTCGAGCAACTGAACTTTGGGATAGCTCGTGAGCCCGACGGCCGGAGGCTGAACGTACTGGAGCGTGCCCCCGACGACTCCCCCAACGCCCACGCCGAGGACTCCCGCCACCGCGGCCAGTTTTAGAATGTTACGTTTCGTCTCGTCTACCTCGGGCTCTACCGCGCCGACCCGCCACAACTGTCCGACCGGAAACTCAAGAGCCTCGCGGCGGTATTCGACCAACGGGCACGATGCCGAGCACCCGAGGTGGGCGCTCACGAAAGGGTCCTCCCCCGCGTATCGGGCTTCGCATCGTCCGCCTCTCCCGGTTCGGGGATGGGCGCTTCCCCGGGGAGCTCGGCGTTCTCGCTCCCGTGGTAGATCACCCACGCAATCCCGATCCCCATCAGCACGACAAGTATCTCGGTCAGGTCAACGACCTGGTCCGGAGTCAGGCCGCTCATCGGAGGCCCTCGGTGGAGGTGTACCCCACCGACGCGGTAGTCGACCAGGTCGGGACCGGATGACCGCCCGTCCAGGGCGTGTCCGGTGCGGAGGCGGGCGCGAGCGGCGCGGACGGAGGGACGCGGACGGTCGCGGGGATCCCGCTCGCGCGACCGACCGCTGGGTCCATTCCTAGGAGCGTCGACCGCAGGGAGACCGGCGCCCCGCCGCCCGACATGGGGAGGTCCGCTGCCTTTGAGAACTCGGTCAGGAGCTCCTGCTTGAGGCGGTTCGCTCGGCCGTACCACCGTCCGAGCGTGCGTAGCGCGTCCCGGTTGCCCTGTCCGAAGAGGAGGAAGACGGCGACGGCCGCGATGATCAGCCAGTCGAGGTCAGAGAAGAGTCCCATCAGTCTTCCCCGCGCCCGCGAGCGCCTTCGGCCGGCCCCGTCTGTCCCTTCGGTGCTCCCACCGCGATGCGAAGTACGCTCCCCCGAGGTAGAGGCCGAACATCGGGAGCGCGATCAGCAGCATCGTGATCCCGGAGTTGTCGGGGGTGACGATCATTCCGAAGACGAGGGCGCCGATCACCGCGCCGCGCCAATGCTTGCGCCAGGCCGAGGCGCGCACGACGCCCAGCCGCGTCAGCGCGTAGAGGAAGACGGGTAGCTCGAAGACGATGCCGAAGGCCAGGGAGTAGAGCAGGGCGAACGTCACGAACGACTGGACCCCAAGGACCGGGGCGAGGTTCATCGCCGCGACGTAGAGGAACAGGAGCCGGAACGTGAACGGGGTCAGCACGAAGATGCCGATCGCCGTGCCGAGCGCGAACAGCGCCGACGCCGGGATCCCGATCTCCCGCAGGAGCGCGCGCTCGTTCTTCCGGAGGGCGGGCACGAGGAACGCCCCGGCCTCGTGAACGATCCACGGCATGCCCACGATGATCGTGAGGAGCAGGCCGATCTCCATCTGGGCGACGATCGAGTCGGCCACACCCACGTTCAGGAGCGAAACGTTGGGGGGGAGCATCCAGGTGACCATTGCCCGGAACACCTGGGCGGTGACGTTGTAGAACGGGCTCGGCCAGGGGTAGGCGAACGGGATCGAAAGCCCGAGGAGTCGGAGACGGAACGGGACGAGCTCGAAGAGAATGAGGAACCCGAAGATTCCCGCGAGAACGACACCGACGCGTACCAGCCGGCGACGGACCTCGGAGACCACGGAGAGGATGCGGTCGAGCTCGCGCATCAGGCACTACGGACCCTCCTTCGGGCTTCCGCCCGGGCCCGGTCGTCCCGAGCGAAACTCTCGGCTCGTCCGTCTCCCTCGCGCATCCGGCGACCGGCCTGAGTGTACCTAGTGGGGCGGGGTCGCGGGAACAGATTCGCCCGACTGCGCGGCCTGCTCGAGACGGATCTCGCGCTCCACTTCCAGCCGGCCCTTCTTGAACTCCCCGACGGACCGACCCAGGCTTCGCGCGAGCTGGGGGATCTTGCTAGACCCGTAGAACAGAATTCCGGCCACCACGGCTATGATCAACCAATCGTCGATAGAGTCGAACACGCTGCCACCCCGGGGTTCGCACTCGGGTTGGGAGGATATGGCGTTCGTACGGGAGGATAGGACCCATACGGACGGTTCGCACCTCGCAGGGATAAACCACCCGGGCGCCGGGGGCCGCCGAGCCCCCGGGGGATGCGCCCCTCAGGCTGCTTCGACGAGGATGGTTTCCGTCCCCGCAGCGACGGCGCGGTCGATCGCCACGCCCGAGAGGAGTTCGAGACACGTGGTCGAGCGCCGAACGAAGTAAGTGGTGAACGGCACGCCGGGAGCGCGGCGGGTGCCCGAGCGGCGGGCGTCGGGTCCCGGAATACGCAGGCTCCGTTGCTGCTCGCTCTGCTGGTACACCTCGCACGCCAGGTTGAGGGATGGGTGCATGAGCGCCTCCACCACCGCCTTGAGATGCGCCTTCACTTCGGGGAGGGCGGCCGTCAGGGAGTCGCTGGTCTGCGTCGAGAGCGAGGTCGCGTCCTCGTTCAGGAGGGACAAGCCCTCCCCGAACATCGCCGCAAGCTCTTCGAGGGAGTGGACGACCACTCGCCACTCGAGCAGCTGGCGCGGGTCGGGGCTGCCAATCCGTCGGGCGAGCGACCAATCCCGGCTCGCCAGGAACAGCTGGCGCACGAGAAGAGCGAGCACCTTGCCCCCCTCCTCCTCGAGGGTCGAGAGGCGCCGGCTCCGGGTGTGGCGTCGGGCGACCTCCTCCATCTCCTCGAGGAAGGTGACGAGGATCATTTTCATGCGTTGGACGAGCTGGGGCAGCCCGTACTTCGAGGGGTCGATGAAATTCTGGAGAAGGACACGGTTGGGCTCCTGGGCCACCACCGAGACGCCCAGTAATCCGCGGGCGGCGTCCAGCACCTCCTCGGCCCGGTCCGGCGAAAGCGGGACCTCGGTCCGGATCTCGATCGCGTCGTGTCCTGCCCGGTAGGCCCCGACGATGAGGCGCCGCAGCGTGCCGGGGGTATCGAACGACCGGGCCTGGACGACAAACGGGGCAATCGCGGCCAGCGAACCCGGTGCCGGCGCGGGCTTGAGGTAGAGGGTCCCGTCGTTGTTCTGGTCGAACACGACCAGGTCCCCGGGGCGGAGGTTCATCGCCTCAGCCCACGGCTTGGGAAGGGTGACGGCGATCGACGAATGTCCGGCTTTCAGGACGCGACGCTCACGGCTCGGGGTGCTCCACGCCATTACTCCGCTCAGAACCTACTACAAGGTTCGTAGCTTACAATGCGTTGGGTTCTTGAGCCTTGCGCCCCTCGTGGGGGGCCTCCCCCGTCAGGAGTGCGGGGGGGTCGGCGGAAGGGGGGCGTTCTGCTCGGGGGTCGGAGGCTCCGCGTACCCCAGCCGTTCGGGGGGCATCTCGAACTGAGAACCCCGCCGCCGTCCGACCACGAAGCCGAGAACGATCGCGATCACCGTAAGCGTCACGATGGTCCCGACGATGATGAAGACTGCGAGGCCGGCGCCGGTGTTGGGCACGGTGATCGTGAGGTTCGCGGGGAGGTTCTCCCCGAAGGCGATGAAGCCGTACATCCCAGAGGCGTAGTGACCCGATTCCGTGCAGACGAACTCGTACCAGCCCGTGGCCGGGGCCGGGAATGTCATGTTGAACCAGCCGGTGCCGTTGGCCGGGCCGTCGAAGAGGTTTCCGTCATACGTCCCCGTCCCGTACAGCAGCGTCGAGATGTCGGTGCTGGGCGAATTGGGGTTTTGGCCGATGACGACACCCTCGCGCTTGTAGATCGTGAAGGTGTGGGCGGCGCCGTAGGCGTCGGCGTTCAAGAGATTTAGATGGATCGTGACGTTCGGTGGGACCTGTTCGATCAGGTTGGGGGCGAACGAATACGAGACGGCCGTGACGTTCACCGAAGGTGAGGTGACCGCCAGCACTGGAGAGGCGATGACCACCCGGGGAACGCCCACGACGACGCCAGCCCCGAGGACCAGCGCCAGCGTGAGGCCGAGAGTGACCAGCTTTCTCCTCAGGGTTTTCGGTCTCATCGTGACGCCGGAGCGGTTCCGGGGTGGCACAGGACGAGGGGGGCTCTTCAAAGCCCCTCCGTACGTACATGCCGCGTCCGTGACGCGAGCGCGACGGGGCGGACAAGGTCGTTTGCCGTACGAACAGCGGGAATAAGTACGCGGCCCCCCACGGCTTCCGCGTGCGGGCAGCTCCACCGGCGCGACCGGGGACCGCGCTCGCGAAAGGCGGGACCGTCGTCGGGCTCCTGGGCGTACTCGGCGCCGGCCAGACCAACCTCCAGCTGACCGAGCCGCTGCTCTGGACGATGCTGGCGATAAGCGTCGCCGGGTCGATCGTGACGTTCGCGTTCCTCGTGTACGCGGTCTGGAAGTTCCGCGACCCGAAGACCCGGAGGCGACGGTATGGTTAACCGGCTCGAGGTGGCGTGGACCCTGGTCGTCGTGGGCCTCATCGCCGGTGTCGGCGCCTACTCGACGATCCTCGTCTACCAGCTCGACGCCCTTCCAGCCCACGCGGACGAGTACATCAACGTGACCGGGCACCAGTGGTACTGGGAGTTCTGCTACTCCAACAGCACGTGCTTCAACTCGATCTACAATGCGGCCAACAACACGGTCTCCGGCGGGGCCCTGTGGGCCGAGCCTGGTTCGGTGGTCCAGATCAACGTCACGGGCACGGACGTGGTCCATTCCTTCAACATTCCCCAGCTCGGGGTGCGCATCGACGCGATCCCCGACCGGGTCAACCAGTTCGCATTCACCGTGCCCAACGCCCCGATCGGAACCCAGTACCTGATCCAGTGCACCGAGTTCTGCGGCACGTTCCACGGGACGATGCGATCGTTCCTGGTGCTCGTCTAACCGGTCGCGCCCGAGACTGGGGTCCCCAGGCCTCAACGGCTTGCCGCCCCGCGGACCGAATCCCCCCGAGAAGGGGCGTGGTCCCCCGGGTCGTTCTAGTGGTGCCCGCCGTGCGTACCCGGCTGTCGTGGAAACCGGCCCGAGAACGCGGCGGTGAGCGCGAGGAGGCCGCCGATCCCCAGGAGAACGGCGGAACCGACCAGGATCCAGGTCTCCACAATCGCGGTGCTGGGCGCCGGGGGTACGGGTGGCGGTGCCACGCCGACGTAGAGGAAACCGTACATCCCTGATGCGTAGTGTCCGGAGACCTCGCAGATGTACATGTATTTCCCCGGCGCTGGCACCGAGAAGTTCGCCCAGGCGACATAGCCGAGCGAAGCGTTCACGTTAGCGTTGACGAGCGGCGGGTACGTCGCGAAGTACGCACCGAAGGCCTGCGGGACCGTGACGTTCGACTGGCGGGATACGGTGAACGTGTGCCCGAAGCTCCCCTGGTTCGTGACCCTCACGTCGAGCGTCACTGGATAGCTCGTGGTAGACACGGCTAGGACGTTTGGGACGAAGGCCACCGAGCCGCCGCCGTTCGTAGTGTTCTCGACAAGAAGGAGCGGTGCGGTGTTCGAAGTGACGTTGAGCCAGCCCCACATCCCCGCCTGGAACTGGTAGGGGACGATTGAGGCGAACTCGAACGAGTCGGTCGCCTCCCTTGCGGTGAACGTCAGGTTGACCCATCCCGAGGCACCGGCAGCGAACGTCGTGTTCGCGAGAGGCGCGTGGGCTGTGAAGTTCGCGTCGAGCTGGGTGGGGGTCCAAGACGAATTGAGCGTGGCGTTCGCCAGCGACGAGACCGTGAACGAATGCGAGTAGCTCCCCACGTTGTGGAAGTGGATCGAGATGTTGCCCCCCGCGACCACCGAGAGATACCGGGGGGCGAACGCCGGCGCGTCCGTCAGGTTCACGGAGTAGCTGACGTTGGTCGTCTCGGCATGGGCATACCCGATCCCAGGCTCGAATCGTAGGACGTGGGCGGCCGCCGCGCCGGCGGGCGCGGCGAGGGTCGCGAGCACCAGCCCGGCGACCAGCCAGGCAGCCGGCCACAGGGCTTGCCTCGACGAGCGTCCGGAGGAAGAGCGGGTCACGTGATCCACTGACGGCGCGGGGACCTGGGGACGGTTGATATGGTCGTTGTACGAATCCCGGGCGGAACCAGCCGGGGGGACCGGTACGGAGTCACGACCGGGGTTCGACCGCAGTGCGGGGAACCGGGGGTGGGGCGGATGCTCCGGGGTCGGCTCCCGGAACTCCCTCCGTCCACGGTCGGACAACCGGGCCGCCGTAGCAGGCCCTGACGAGGTAGGCGACCTCCCCGATCATCGCCAGCCCCATCACGGTCCCGAATACCGTGGCTGCCAGCATTGACCCCCCCGTGGCGGCTACCAGGGCCCCAGCGGCCCCCATCGCGAGGAACGCTACAGAGATCCATGCGACGAGGCTCGCCTCACCGGGGACGATCCTGCGGAGGCGCAGCAGGCGAGCCAGCATGGCGAACCAGCCGACCATCACGACCGACATCGCCAGCACCCCGACGATCGGGTAGGCCGTCACCCAGGGCGCGACGACGGATGCGAGCGTTAGCGCCAGGGCGCCGGCCCGCCCCGCCGCCGGCTGGGGAGCCCACACCGTAAGGGCCGTCATCACCGCCGCCATCGACCAGAAGAACCAGATCGAGGAGAGGCCCAGCCCGAACGTGGCCACGACCGAGAGGGTTCCGTTCGCGCCCCCGTACGCGAACAGCACGCCCATCAGCGCTTCCGAGCCGGTCACGGTGACGCCCAGGCTGACCGGCCAGGCCCACGCCCTGGGGGAGACCCGGCGGTCCCGGAAGACGATCAGCCCAATGAACCAGAGACCCAGAGGGACCATCATCATGAAGTTGAACGCGACGAGGACCCAAGTCCACGCGGTCGTCCCGTCGGAGTCGATGAAGATGAACAGGAGGGCGAGCAGGAGGACGGTCCCTCCGAGCAGGACGGCGAGCGCCAGCAGCATCTGCGTGAGCAGCGGGGGCCCGCGCTCGGTCCGGAGCACCAGCCCGAGGACCACGATCGTGATGGCGATCATCGAGATCGCGATGGCCGCGAACGGGCCGAGCCCGGAGCTCACTCCGATCGCTGGAAGGGGGAGGTTCATCGACCCCGGCGAGGAGCCGGGGCGTTTCATATGGTCCCGGTACCGACCGGGGCCGGACGGGCTAGGTCGAGCGATCCGGGCTCTCCGGTCCGGATTCGAACCTTCGGATGAGCTGGGTCGTCACTTCGACGAGCGGGTGGTGGGTGGATCGGTCGATCTCGATGTCGAGGACCGTCTTCAGGTGGTGCTCCTCGGCGACGCGCTCGAACCCCGTCTCCTGGCGGGCGAACTCCTCGGGCCGGTCGCACGTCAGGACGAAGGCCTGTAGCTGGGTGAGGCCCATCTCGCGCGCGGCCAGTGCCCGGTGGTGGCCGTCGACGAGGATCCAGGATTCCCCTTTCTGGACGACCAGGACGGGCTCGGCGAACCCCCGCTCGAGCTCGTAGCGTCGGCCCTCGAGCTCGTCCTCGTAGACCTTCCACTGCGTAGGGGTGAGACGGTCGATGGGCACGAGGCCCCGATGGAACGAGAACGGGAGGTTGTACCTCTCGGAGAGCAGGCGCTTCAGCGTGTCCGCCTTGGCCGGTGACGCGCGTTCGAAATGAGAACGGACGACGTCCAGGTTCGACAGGACCCCGCAGAGCCGACCCTTCTCGTCGATGATCGGTAGGTCCCGGAGCCCGAAACGGAACATGATCCGCGCCGCGTCGTCCAGCGCCGTGTCGGGCGCCGCCGTGTACGTCCCCGGGCGGATGATCTTCCCGAGCGGGGTATCGGCGTCCGCAGCGTGGCGCAGGAGCTCCTTCGCGCTCACGAAGCCGACCAACCGACCGCTCCGGTCGGTCACGGGGAATCCGTGGTGCCGGCTCTTCATCAAGCGACGGATCGCCTCGCCGACGGTCGTGGTGGAAGGGATGTGCTCGACCTCGAGCACCATGTAGTCCCGAACGCGAAACGTCATCCGTCGGGCGCGGGGTGCTGGTCCCTCAAGTACGCCGTCAGGAGGTGCAAGAGGATGTGATGGGCATCCTCGATGTGCTGCATGTTGCCGGACGGGACCACGATCGCGACGTCGCAGAGGGCCTTCATCTTCCCGCCGCCCATCCCGATGAGCCCTACGGTGGTCATCCCGAGCCGGTGCGCCTCCTCGAGGGCACGTAGAACGTTCGGAGAATTTCCGCTCCCCGAGATCCCGATCGCGACGTCGCCGGCGCGGCCCTGGCTCTTGACCTGCTCGGCGAAGATCTCCGCGTAGCTCGCATCGTTCGCCCAGGCGAGGATGAGCGGAAGGGGGTCGGCCAGGGAGAGGGTGCGGAACCGCCGTTTGCCCTCGACGATCGTCAGCTTGCCGAGGTCCTGGGACATGTGGCTGGAGGTCGCGGCGCTTCCGCCGTTCCCGAAGAAGAAGACCGAACGGCCCTCGGTGCGGGCACGTAGGAGCAGGGGGACGACCTGGCGAAGCCCGTCCAGCAGGTACGGGGCCTCGAGCGCCGACTTGGTGTCCGCTACGTACGTCCGGACGTACTGGTCCAGACCTTCGAGCCCGCCCATGGATGCACGACACGCAAGCGGGAACCCTCCGGCGGTATCCGCCGGGGTCACCGTCCTGTCGAACAGAGGGCGGACGCTATTTTACGGCTCCGCTTGAAGGACGGGACCGGAGGGCAGCCGGACCGCCCGGCGGACGTCACCGGCCGTGGGGCCCGTGTTGGTTCAGAGCGGCTTCTCGGTAGGTTCCGGCGCAGGCCGGGAAGCGCCCGGCGACGGGCTCGCGGTCCGGGACCACCGGGCGCGGCGGCCGTAGAAGGCGCGCGTCGTCTTCGCGAGGTCGCCGATCGGCTCGAGCCCGGGAAGGCAGTCCTCGAACGCGGTTGCCCTGCGGTCGAGGATGATCGCGATCCCTCGGTCGTTCTCCGAGCGGATCAACCGGCCGCAGGCCTGCAGGATCGCCCGCTGGGCCGGAGCCCGTACGGTGTACTCCCAGCCCTTGCCGGTCGTCCGGTCGAGGAACGCGCGGAGCGCGGCCCGCTTCGCGCTGGGGCGGGGGTACGGGATGCCGACCATTACGACCGCCTCCAGCTCGTCGTCGGGGTAGTCGATCCCCTCCGACAGCCGGCCCCCGGCGACGCCGAGGAGCACCGTCCCTTCGGGGTCCTTCTTCCACCCCTCGATCGACCGCCACAGGTCGGATATCGGGACCTTCGAGTACTCGATGTACGGGTTCCCGGGGAGCTGGGACTGGAGGCCCGCGTCAAGGACCTTCTGCTGGAGATCGTAGCTGGGGAAGAACACGGCCGTCTTCACCGGGAGGCTCTGGAGGATCTCGGCGAGCCGGTCCGAGATCCGTTGGATCGCGCGGGAGTCGTTCTTCAGCTCCTCGAACTGTGTCGTCACGCTGGGGTCGTAGAGGATCTTCCGGTTCTCGGGTGGGAAGTGGGACGGCACGTCCAGCGTCCGGGCGTTCGCCCCCAGGCCGAGCGAGTCGCGGTACTCCTCGAGCGGGGCGAGCGTCCCGGAGAGATGGACCGACAGGTGGCAGTCGAGGATCGGGCGCGCGGCGGTCGACGCGTCGAGCGAGTACGCCTCGAGCGCCGGCCGGGGGTGGCGGGTGACAACTTTGATGTATCCCGGCCCCTCGAGCTGGGGCCAGGAGAGCAGTGTCAGGGCGACGGTGGCGACCCAGGACCGCGGGAGCTTCCGCTCGCGCCGCTTCTCGTCCTTAAGGTTCTCTCCCCACGTCGCGAGGGCTCCCAGCCAGGTGTCGAGCCGGTGGGAGGTTCCCCCGACCGCAGTAAGGAGCGCGTCCTCGAACACCCCGGGAGGCAGGACCGCGTCGTCCTCGCGGACGAGGGCCTGGACCAGCTCCTCGACGGCGGCGCTCACGATCTCGAAGAACCGGGTGGCGCTCGGCCCGTCCGGCAGCTGGAAATCCCCGCGGTCGGCCAGCTCCGAAAGAGCGCGACGCACGGATTCCTGCGGCAGCGAGACCGTCTCCAGATCGCGCAGGTGGTTCGGGAGGTTGTGGGCCTCGTCGATCACGAGGTCGACCTCGCTCGGTTCGCAGCCCATCCATTGGAGCAGCGAGCGGCGAATGTGGGGATGGAAGAAGAACGCGTACGGCGCGGTGACGAGGCGGGCAGGACGAGCGAGGAGCTTCGAGAGCTCGTAGGCGCACAGGTTCTCCTCCCGGGCGAACTCCTCGAACTCGTGCGGGAGGGCCGGCTTCGTGCGGAACCGGTCGACCAGGCCCTCGAGGTCGGATTGGAGCACCCGGGCGTAGTAGGGGCACCCGTCGAGGTCGGTGAGGTCGATCTCCCCGTTCTCGGGAAGCTCGACCGGAGGGGCGACGGGCGCGGTCCCCTTCATCGCCTGCTCGGTCGCCCGCTTTCGGTCCGCGCAGAGCTTTCCGTGCTCCTCGGCGGTCGCGACCTTCACGTCGTTGACGTTCTCGAGCAGGAAGCACCGGCGAGCCCGGCCCGCGAGTCCGATGGCGAGGATCGGCCGGTCGAGGCGTCGGCTGATCGCCTGCGTCTCGCGGAGGACCTGTACCTCCTGGGAATGTGTCCGGACGAGGTAGAGAATGCGGTGTCCTTCCGCCTCCGCGTGCTCGATCAGCGGGGCCAGCGTCGCGACTGTCTTGCCGCTCCCGGTGGGCGCATTGATCAGCAACGGACCCCCCAGTCGGCCCAGGTCGGCGACCTCCCGCAGGATGGACGCCTGCCCCGGGCGAACGCGGTAGGGAAAGAGAACCGGTGCTTCGGGCACGGACGTTGCGGACGTGGTGAGTGGGCTCCAGCCCGGGCAGCCCGGCTCGGGGGTTTTAATCTCTGCTTAGACAGGAACGCTGCTCAGCGTCGCGCGCGGCCGCCGGAGAGTCGGGTCGGCCCAGCTCGACGTCATCCGTAGGCGTACCGGACGCCGTAGGGGCCGCGAGGGAGCTTCCAGGTCACGGAGCCCTGGTCGCACGCGATGTCGCACGCGCCGCATTCCACGCAGTCCTCGTAGCGGAAGACGAGCCGCCCCTCGATCCTCTCGTAACATTTCGCCGGGCAGGCGAACGTGCAGAACGAATGGGGACACCTCGCACAGACCTCGGGCTTGACGGTGATATGGGCGTGCTCCTTCGAGTCGGTCGTGTAGCGGAGCGTGCCCAGCCGGCGCTTGATCTCGACGAATCCGGGTCCGGCCTCTCCTCCCGGAGCGTCCGTCATTCGACTCACCCCGGGGTGGCGGGTCCGGGGAGCTTGGCGAGGATCGCGAGGTCCGACCGGACCGCCGCGACGCTCGCGGCGAGGGCCGCACGCTCGGCCGGGTTCAGGTCGACCTCAACCACGCGCTCGATCCCCGAGCGTCCGAGGACGACCGGGGCGCCGAGGTAGACGTCCCTCTCGCCGAACGCTCCGTCGAGGTACGCGGACGCCGAGAGGAGGCGGTGCTCGTCGTGCGCGATGGCGCGGACGAGCTCAGCCTGGCTCGCCGTGGGCGCGTAGAACGCGCTGCCGGTCTTCAGCAGGTTAACGATCTCGGCCCCGCCCCCCTTCGTCCGCTCCACGATGGCGGAGAGTCGGTCGGGCGGCAGGAGCTTCGTGAGGGGCACGCCCGAGACGCTGGTGAGCGAAAGGATCGGGACCATCGTGTCCCCGTGCGTCCCGAGGACGAACCCCGTGACGTCCCGGGGCGCAACGTTGAGCGCCTCCGCGACGAACCAGCGGAACCGAGCGGTGTCGAGCGTTCCCGACTCTCCGAACACCCGGGGCGCCGGCAGGCCGCTCTTGGCCCGGAAATAGTAGGTCATCACGTCCACCGGGTTCGTCACGACCACGCACACCGCATTGGGCGCCTTGGCGCGGACGGCCTCCGCGTGGCCCTTCACGATCGACGCGTTCTTCTCGAGCAGGTCGGACCGGCTCATCCCCGGCTTCCGGGCGAGTCCGGCGGTCTCCACGACGACGTCGGCGCCCGCGATGTCGTCGAGCGACGTTGTCCCGCGCACCCGCGTAGAGAAGCCGAGGATCGGTGCCGACTGCTGGATGTCGAGCGCCTTCCCCTGGGGAAGGCCCTCTACGATGTCAAAGAGGACGACCTCGTGGGCCAGGTCCATCTCGGCCAGCCGCTGCGCCAGGGACCCTCCGATGTTCCCCGCTCCGAGCACCGCGACCTTGCCGAGGATGTTCATCCGTCGCCCCGGCGGGATGCACCCGCCGAGGGGCTTTAAGCCTCCCGACGGGGAGCGGGTCGGGCGAAAGATTGATTCCCCTACCGTCTCGTTCCGGTCGGGATGGTCGACGTCGCCACTGTCCTCCAAGGAGTGCAGGAGCGCGACAAGTGGCGCCGCCGGCTCGAGCTGCTCGAGCGGTCGCTCGAAGAGATCGAGGAGCGCCGACACCGTCTCGAAGCCCGTCTTCGGCGGCTTCGCCGGGACCTCGCCCGGCTCCGCCTTTCGGCCGACTCGATGGTCACGGTAGAATCGCGGATGACTTCGCTGGAGGTGAGCAGTGCGCCGAGAGGGCCGATTCTCCGATAGGATCGAGCACCTGGTCGGGCTCCAGAAGGAGCTCCTCACGGAGCTCGGGCAGCTCCAGCGGGAGGAGGAGTACGTCAGTCTCAAGGTGCGCCAGGCGCGCGAGCAGGTACGGTACTACGAGGGACTCCTCGCGCTGCTGCGGCGGGACTTTGGAAAGCCTCCGGCCCTCTCCGAGCTCGTTCGCAGGCTGGGCTGACCGGCGCGCACCGTGAACGTCGTCGTGGTCGGCGCTGGGGCCGTGGGCAGCCTCTTCGGCGGCCGGCTGGCCGCCGCAGGAAGTCGCGTGACCCTCGTGGCACGACCGGGCCACGTCCGGGCGATCCGGGAGGGCGGACTCCGCATCGAGGGGACGTCCCCCGGGACGTGGCCGCTCGAGGCGACGAGCGACCTCTCCGCGGCCGGGCCGGCCGACGCGGTCCTCGTGACCGTGAAGACTTTCGACCTTGAAGCGGCCGCCCGGGAGCTGGGCCGGACCCTCCCGCCGACCCCTACGCTTCTCCCCCAGAACGGGCTCGGGATCGTTCCGCCGGTGCTCGACGCGCTCCGAACGTCGGGGTGGGCGCGCCCGGAGGACTGGGTCGTCCGGGCAGTGCAGTCGGTCCCGGCGCTCTGGATCGGGCCCGGGATCGTCCGCGCGTCCGGCACGGGGGAGGTCATCCTCCCGGACCCGGGCGGTCGGGGGCCGCTGGCGGGCCCCATCGAGCGGTTCCAAGTGCTTCTCCGCGGAGCCGGGTTCACTGTCCGAACGTCGGCCGACATCGACCGGGAGGTCTGGCGGAAGGCGCTCGTCAACGCGGCGATCAATCCGGTGACCGCGCTGCACGGCGTGCCGAACGGCCGTCTGATCGACGGCCCGCTCCGGTCGGAGGCCGTGGCGCTACTCACGGAGGCGCGAACGGTCGCTCGTGCCGAGGGGTTCGTGTTCGGCGAGGCGGAGGCGGAGAGCGACCTGGATCGCGTCGTTCTGGCCTCCGCCGAGAACCGCTCGAGCATGCTGCAGGACATCGACCGGGGCCGGCCGACCGAGATCGACGCGATCTCGGGCGAGCTCCTTCGGCTGGGGGCGGTCAACGGCCTGGACCTGCCCCACACCCGTGCGGCCTGCGTGGCGGTCCGTGCCCGCGCCGCCAGGCCACAAGCGTGATAGTGCACGGTCCCTCGCCACCCGTGCGATGAAGCCGAAGCGGGGCATCTCGTCAGCCCCCCTCAAGGGCCGTCGCGTGCTCGTTCGGGTCGATTTCAACGTACCGCTCGACGCTCGGGGGGGCGTCGCGGACGACCGCCGGATCGTGGAGGCGATGCCCACGCTGAACCACCTCCGGGCCGCGGGGGCCCGCACGATCCTCCTGACCCATCTCGGGCGGCCGGGGGGCCAGCGGGACCCCCGCTACTCGCTCCGTCCGGTGGTGCACCGCCTGAGCGCGATTCTCGGGCAGCCCGTCCCCATGGCCGACGATGCTGTCGGCGTCAAGGCGATCGAGATGTCCGTCCGTCTCGCGAACAGCGAGTTCCTGATGCTCGAGAACCTGAGGTTTCACCCCGGCGAGGAAGCGAACGACCCGGGCTTCGCGAGTCAGCTCGCCCACCTCGGCGAACTGTTCGTCGAGGAGGCGTTCGGGACCGTCCACCGCGCCCACGCCTCGACCGTCGGCATCCCGAAGCACCTACCCTCGTTCGCGGGACTTCTGGTCGAGCGGGAGGTCCGCGAGCTGTCCCGTCTCGTGGACGCCCCGGAGAGACCGTACGCGGTGATCGTGGGCGGTGCCAAGGTCGCCGACAAGCTTCCCCTCCTCGCGAGCATGATCGGGCGGGCCGACACGCTGCTGATCGGGGGCGCCCTCTCCTTCCCCTTCCTGGCCGCGAAGGGGGCCCACCTCGGTGGAACGCCGATCGAACCCGGCCTCGAGAAGGCCGTCGACGAGTTCCTCCGGAAGGCGGAGGCGTCGCAGACCGAGGTCCTCCTCCCCTCGGACCTGGTCGTGGACCGGGCGGGCACCGAGGGCGCGGCGACGTACCCGATCGACGGGCTCCCGAACGACGCGATGGGCCGGGACATCGGGCCCGCGACCCGGGAACGGTTCACCCGGGCCCTCGTCGGCTCGAAGACCGTCTTCTGGAACGGCCCTCTGGGCCTCGCCGAGGACCCCCGGTTCGCCGACGGGACCCGTGAGGTCCTGGGGCGGCTGGCGGGGGTCCCGGGCTACCACGTGGCCGCGGGCGGCGACACCGCCCGCGTCGCCGTCATGCTCGGTGTGGAGAACGCCTTCCAGTTCTTCTCGACCGGCGGCGGGGCGTCCCTCGAGTTCGTCGAGGGTGTCGAACTGCCGGGGCTCGCGGTCCTGCCCGACGCGTAGCGTGACCCCTCCGCGGCGGAGCCGCCGAGCTGGGGTCGAGCGTGTCCTCGAGATAGGCCAGGTAGGCGGGCTCGACCCGGGGGACGTCGATCTCGACCACCTCCGGAACGCGGTAGGGGTGGGTTTCGCGGACGTACCGGAACAGCCCCCCGACGAGCTTCGGGACCGTCTTGAACAGGACGAGCACTTCGTTGGCCGACTCGACCTTCCCGTTCCACCAGTACCGCGATTCCGTGGGGAGGAGGCTCGCGCAGGCGATCAGGCGGGCCTGGAGGGCGCCCTCGACCGCGCCCAGCGCAGCCTCGCGCGACGGGTAGGCGCTCAGGACGACCCGCATCGGCCCGGCGGCCCTCGCCGGCTCGACCGGGAAGGGGCTCACGCCAGCGCCTCGCCGACGACGGCGCTCCCGTCGGAGCAATCGACCGTCACGAGACCGAGCGTGCCCAGGTCGACCACGGCGGCGCGCGCGGGCACTGGCGTGATGTTGCGCATGCGCTGGTATTCCGTTTCCGACTGCCAGGTCGAGGCGTTGAGCATCAGGACGCCGCGGTACCGGTCGACGCCGTACGTGTGAAGGTGCCCCGTCACGAGGATGTCCGGGACGGGGTCGATCACGAGGCCGTCCCGCTCGAGGGGGGCGAGGGGCGTGCGGTTCCCGTAGATGGGGGCGAGATGGCGCATCTGGAGCATCCGGCGCATTACGTCGGTCGGGCGCGCATACGACGCGCCCGGTATCGCCGGGATCAGGTCGTCGAACCCCCGGCCGTGGTACGCCTCGACCACCGTGCCTCCGAGCGCGAACGTGGACGGGTTCGGTAGCAGCCGGACGTTCTTCGGGAGGTCGTGGGCGAGATTCGCGGGGATGGCGGGCTGGGGCTCCGCGGGGCAGACCGCGTCGTGGTTCCCCGGAACCGCGATCACGGTCAGACGGGACGGGAGCTCGGAGAGCCGGCGCCCGAGCTCGGCGTACTGCTCGACGATATCCCCGATCGCGAGGTCCCGTTCCTGTCGAGGATAGATCCCGATCCCGTCCACGAGGTCGCCCGCGATCACCACCGAGTCGATCGACCGGGCCAGGTCCGGATGGGCCCCGTCCTCCCGCAGGAACTCGATCAGACCGGCCCAGCTCTCGCCCAGGAACGACTTGCTGCCGACGTGCAGGTCCGAGAGGAAGACCGCCCGGCGGGTCGAGGAGGAGCGGCCAACGACCCGGCCGAGCGGGACGTCCGGTCGCTCCACCGCGAGCGCGAGCGGTATCCGGTCCCTCTCGGCGGAGAGGCGTAGCTTGACCCCCACGACCTCGTCCGGGACGAACGGGACCCGCGCGCCGGGCGAATCCTTGAGGACGAGCACGTCGATCGAACCGGATTCGTCGTCCAGCGACAGGATCGTGTGGTGGCGTTTCGAGGTCTCCCGGACCTCGCGGACCATTCCGACCACCGAGGCGGTCCCCTCACCGGGTCTAATGTCGCGAACCGCCCGGGGGTTCTCGAGCGTCGGACGACCCCGGAGCAACCGGTGGAGGGACCGGTACCGGGAGTGGAAGAGGGCCTCGTACGCCACGATCGGATGGCCGGGGGGCGGAGGGCCGGTGTACCCTTCAACGAGCGACCGGAACACGTCGGGGAGCCCGCCGGATGTGGGGGCTCCCTCCGAAGGGCTCGAAGGAGGATTGGCCGCCTCGGGGGGCGCGGCAGACCGGTGGCGCTCGGCGAGGACCGCCTGGACCATCTCGGCCGTGACGAACGACGTTTCGCCCCCCGCACGCTCGACGACCTCGCGGGAGACGAGGAGCGGCTGGTGGGTGCCGAGGAGGAGGCGTAGCGCGCCCGCCTCGACGAGCTTGTGCTGCTCCTCGAAGTAGGCGACAAGATGCTCTCTCAGCCCGACCGCCACGGTTCTCCCGACCGGCGCTGCCTCGGGCACGGCAAAGCCCCGCGCGCCGGGGTATCGTGGCGAAGACGTGGCGGCTTATTTCAACCCCGCGGGCGCGCGACGGGGGTCGACGCCGCTCGCGCGGCGCCGCGACGGCTCAGCGGTACGATTCCTTGGCGTAGGACGCACCCTTCGGGTACTTTTCCTTGAGGTGCGCGACGAACGCCTCGGGGCTGCGCTCGAGGTGAGCCGAGTACCACTGGACGACCACGTCCTTCAGTACGTGGTGGAGGTCACGGACGCTCACGTCGTCCTCGGCGGCGTCGTAGAGGACGGCCTGGCTCATCATCCGCATCCAGCCCGAGTAGCGGTGGTAGCTCTCCCCGTCGCACCACTCGTAGATGCCACGCAGCCGCGAGGTTCCCTCGGGAGTGCGGTAGTACCAGAATCGGAGCATGAACCCGCCCCAGCCCTGGGCGCGGTCGGCGAGCTCGATCGTCTTGACCGCGCCGAAGTCGAAGTTCTCCTTGAACGTCCACTTGACGGGGTACTCGGCGAACGTGGCGAACAGCGTCTGCGAGGGGTCGATCGTCAGATGGACGCTGACCTCCTCGAACTGGTTGTGGACCTCCCACAGGTCCTGGAGAAGGCGGCGGTTGAGCTCGCCGCGGTGCGTAAGGTCCTCGCCGGTCTTCGCGCCCGCGACCGCCTGGGTCCTCGTGAGCTCGCGCCGCAGGCCCGACACGAAGTCGTCGTCCGCGAGGGGCGGCTCGGGGTCCGGGGTACCTGGTTCGGGGACCGGGGCCGTCTTTCTAGAAACACGACGCGCCATGCGAGGAAGCTCCGATGCGTCGTAGGGGGCCCGCTATAAAGCGTGTTTCGTTCGAATGGTCCTCCGGCCGCCGGTGGGCGGCACTGCCCGCGACGCGATCCGCCGTCGGCGTTCGCCTTAAATAACCGACCCTGCTAAACGACGCCGGAAACAAAACTCCGGGGACGGGACTCGGTTGAATCCGACCGTCACCGGTAGGACCGGAATCACGACTCATGCTCGCCCCTTGCTTCTGTCGCTGGATCCGCAAGCCCACCGGTAACGTTCGGCGCACCTAGTTCGGTCCTCTCCGAGTCACCTCCCTGTGGGGAGGATTCCGATGAGAGGAAACGAAACCCATGACAAACGACCCTAACGCCGCAAAGTACCAGATCCGCGCCCGAATCACCGCAGACGGTGTCATCGACAAGCCTGACGTCGTCGGCGCCGTGTTCGGGCAGACCGAAGGCCTGCTCGGAGAGGAACTCGACCTCCGCGACCTGCAGAAGTCCGGCCGGATCGGCCGCATCGAAGTGGAGATCGACAGCCGAAAGGGCAAGACCGAGGGTGAGATCATCATCCCCTCGTCCCTAGACCAGGTCGAGACCGCGATCCTCGCCTCCGGCCTCGAGACCGTCGACCGGATCGGCCCCTGCCGGGCCAAGATCGAGGTCATCAGCGTCGAGGACATACGCATCTCGAAGCGCCTCAAGGTCGTCGAACGCGCGAAGGCGATTCTCACCCGGCTCCAGGACGAGTCGAAGGGGGTCGGCATGGACCTTACGGAGGCCGTCCGGAAGGCGGTCCAGGTGGAGGAGATCACCGCCTACGGGCCCGAACACCTGCCGGCGGGGCCGAACATCGACCAGGCCGACGCGCTCATCGTGGTGGAAGGCCGGTCGGATGTCCTCACCCTCCTCCGCTGCGGGATCAAGAACTGCATCGCTGTCGAGGGCACGAGCGTCCCGCAGACGGTGAAGGACCTCTCGCGCGGCAAGACCGTCACGGTGTTCACCGACGGCGACCGCGCGGGCGAGCTGATCTTGCGCGAGATGCTCCAAACGATGGACATCGACTTCGTCGCTCGGGCCCCGCGCGGCTCGGAAGTGGAAGAGCTCACGCAGAAGGCCCTCCTCAAGTGCCTTCGCAACAAGCTCCCGATCAACCAGTACCTCGAGATGAGCGGGTTCGAATCGACCGGCGCCTCCCGCGAGCCGCGGGAGGAGAGAGGCGAGGGCTCCTCGGGCGGCCGCCCGGACCGAAGGGAGGAGCGAGGCGGAGGCCGAGGGCCGGACCGCAGGGACGACCGCGAGCGGGCACCGATGCCGGTGCGGCCCGTACCGCCGCCCCCGCCGCCCGCCGCGGCTCCCGCTCCGCTCCCGCCCGAGCTGGCCCGCTACTTCGAGCTCCTCGACGGGGTCGAGAACTCGTCCCGGTGTCTCCTCGTGGGCGAGGACGACGCGGTCGTGGGCGAGGTCCCCGTGAAGGAGATGATCGAGACCGTCGCGAACCTCACGGCCCCCGCAAAGGCGATCGTCTTCGACGGGATCGTGAGCCAGCGGCTCCTTGACGTAGCCCAGGAGAAGGGGATCGGCACCGTGGTCGGGACGCGTCTCGGCCCGATCGGAAAGTTCCCGGAGCAGGTGCGCGTTTACACGAAGGCGGACCTGGCCAACCCTTCGGGCCCCCGCTAGACGGGGGCAGCCCGACCCTCCCCACGGCCTCCGGGCGGGGGAGGGCGGGCTCGCGACGAGCCTATCTGGGGGAAGCCCCCTTTCCGTTCCTGTACCGTGACGGCGACTGACGGGACGCGACGGCTGCCGGCCGCCGTGGACGAGATCGAGACCACCCGCGAAATCCCCATCCCTTCAGACCCCCTCGAGCGGGTCATCGGCCAGGAGAAGGCCGTCGAGATCGCCCGCATCGCCGCCTACCAGCGACGACACCTCCTCCTCGTCGGACCGTCCGGCATCGGCAAGTCGATGACCGCCCAGGCCCTAGCCCTGCACCTCGACCGGCCACGGACGGAGCTTAGGGTCGTCCACAACCCCGAGAACCCGGAGCGGCCAACGATCGAGGTGGTCTCCCGGGAGGAGGTTTACCGCGAACGCGAAGCCGCCCGTTCCGTCGAAGGGGAGCTGATCCCGCCCACGGAGGCGCCGGCGTCGGTCGCGGAGCGGCTCGGGTATCGCTGCCCTCGTTGCAGCTTCTACTCCCTCTCGAGCGACCGGTACTGCCCGAGCTGCGGGAACGTGAAGCAGGTTCTACCGGGCGGCGCCGCCGGGAGCGGGAACCCGTTCCGCGACCTCGTCGGTGGGATCCTCGAGCTCACGGTCAGTCCGGGCGGGAACCCGCAGGAGTCCGTCCGGACGACCCGGCTCCGCAACGGCGTGGAGGAGGTCGTGGCGTACGAGCGGGCTGGCGATCAGATCAAGGTCCTCGACCAGAGCGCTCTCGAACGCCGCCGCACGATCCAGCGCGAGAGCCCGCGGAAGGTCCTGGTGAAGCTCGACCGCAACACGTTCCTCATGGCGACGGGGGCGAGCGAGACCGAGCTGCTGGGCGACGTTCGGCACGACCCGTACGGCGGCCACCCCCAGCTGGGCACTCTGCCGTACGACCGCGTGATCCCCGGTGCGGTCCACGAGGCGAACGAGGGGGTCCTGTTCATCGACGAGCTTCCGCACCTCGGTTACCTGCAGCGCCACATCCTCACGGCGATGCAGGAGAAACGGTTCCCGATCTCCGGCCGCAACCCGCAGTCCGGCGGCGCGTCGGTCCGGGTCGACAACGTTCCGTGCGACTTCATCCTGGTCGCGGCCGCGAACATCGAGGACCTCCACAAGATCCTCGCCCCGCTCCGGTCGCGGATCGCCGGTTCGGGCTACGAGGTCCTCCTCGAGACGACCATGCCCGACTCCGAGGCGAACTGCCTGCGGCTCGCCCAGTTCTGCGCCCAGGAGATCGCGGTGGACGGGAGGATCCGGCCCGCGACCCGCGATGCGGTCCAGGAGCTGATCAAGGAGGCCCGCCGGCGCGCCGAGGTGCTGGACGGGCGGCGCCACGCGCTCACGCTGAGGCTGCGGGAGCTCGGGGGTCTCATTCGGACGGCCGGCGACCTCGCGGCGGTCTCCGGGAGCGAGTACCTGGAGGGGAGCCACGTTCGCCGGGCGCTGGAGCGGGCCCGCTCGATCGAGGAGCAGATCCGGGACGTCTACGGGTCGTTCCAGGGAGGTCTGCGCCAGGAGTCGACGGAGGCCCAGCGCCAGACGACGGGCTACTACCACTGGAACCAGAACCTGGATCCGGGCCAGTACCCGGGCGGGTACGGCTGACGGCGTGCGCCTTCCTCCGACACCCATAAGAACGGGGCGACGGTGGCCGCCCTCACTGGGCGCGTAGTCTAGTGGTTATGACGTCACCCTGACACGGTGAAGATCGCCAGTTCGAATCTGGCCGCGCCCACCACCGCCGCGAAACCGGACAGGGTTGCGGCCGAGCACGCTAGGCGGTCGAAGCCCCCGGTAGTTCCGGGGGGCCGAAGGAAGGGGTTCGGGCTAGGGGCCGGTTCGACGTTACTCGTCGCCGAACTCGCCGCCCATGCCACCCATGCCGCCCATCCCACCGCCGCCGCCGCCCGGCCCTCCCGAGGGAGGCGGACCCGACTTCGATGCGATGACGTCGTCGATGCGCAGGATCATGACGGCCACGTCCGTCGCGCTCTCGATCGCCTGCCGACCCACACGGATCGGCTCGATCACGTAGAGCTTGGCCATGTCGTCGATCTTGCCCGAGAACACGTTGACGCCCGCGCTCTTGCGGCCGTCCTTGTGGGCCTTGCGCAACTCGATCAGGATGTCGATCGGGTCGAGGCCCGCGTTCTCCGCCAGCGTCCGCGGGATGGTCTCGAGCGCCTCCGAGAAGCTCTCGTACGCGAGCTGCTCCCGGCCCCCGACCTTCGCCGCCTCGTCGCGGAGCTGCATCGCGATCTCTTCCGCCGCCGCACCCCCGCCGTAGACGTACTTGCCGTCCTCGACGGCGACCCGAACCACGTTGAGCGCGTCGTCCAGCGACCGCTCGATCTCGTCGATCACGTGCTCGGTTCCGCCACGGATCAGGATGGAGACCGCCTTCGCCTTCTTGCAGCCGGTCACGAACGTGAGCGCGTCATCGCCGATCTTGCGCTCCTCGACCAGGCCCGCGACGCCGACGTCCTCGGGCAGGAGCTCGCTGACCTTCGAGACGATGTTCGCCCCGGTCGCTTTCGCGAGCTTCTCCATGTCCGACTTCTTCGCACGCCGGACGGCATAGATCCCGTCCTTGGCGAGGAAGTGCTGGGCGAGGTCGTCGATCCCCTTCTGGCAGATCAGGACGTTCGCCCCGGATTTCTTCACCTGCTCGACCATCCGACGGAGCATGTTCTCCTCCTCCTGGAGGAAGGCGTTCAGCTGGCTCGGTTCGTGGATCTCGATCTTCGCGTCGATCTCGGTCTTCTTGATCTCGAGCGCGGCGTCCAGGAGCGCGATCTTCGGGTTCTCGACCCGCGTCGGCATCCCCGAATGGACCTTCTCCTTGTCGATGATGACGCCCTCGATGAGCGAGGTGTCGGACATCTGGCCGCCCTGCTTCTTGATCAGCTGGATGTCGTCGAGGTCGGCCCGGTACCCCGTGCCCTTCTTCTCCGCGACGTCGGACACCGCCTTGACGGCGATCTCCGCGAGGATGTCCCGGTTGAACGAGACCGACTTCGAGCCCATCGACGTACTCGCGATGCGCTTCAACGTCTCCGTGTCGGTGACCGCGACCGGCTGACTCGACCGGTCCAGGATCTCGAGCGCCTTCTTCGAGGCGAGTCGGTAGCCCTGACCGATGATGGTCGGGTGGACGTTCTGCTCGACGAGGGCCTCGGCGCGCTTCAGGAGCTCGCCCGCGAGGATCACGGCCGTGGTGGTCCCGTCGCCGGCTTCCTGATCGACCGTCTTCGCGACCTCGACCAGCATCTTCGCGGCCGGGTGCTCGACGTCCATCTCCTTGAGGATCGTGACGCCGTCGTTCGTGACGACCACGTCGCCCATCGAATCGACCAGCATCTTGTCGAGGCCGCGCGGGCCGAGGGTCGACCGGACCGAGTCGGCGATCGCCTTCGCGGCCGCGATGTTGTTCGCGAGCGCTCCGCGTCCCTTCTCGCGCTTCGTCCCTTCTCGCAGCACCAGGATCGGCGTCTGTCCCGTCATCATCATGATTTTTCTCCGGCGATTCCTCTAAGAATCCGAGTTCGATAAGAAAGCGGTCGTATTTAAGCGAGAGTAGAGGCTCTGGAGCGCCTCCCGCTCCGGCACCTCGCGGGACGTCAGAGACGCGGGCCGCGTCGGGCCCGATTCGGGGCCGGATGACGGATATCCGGGGGTCTAGACCTCTCCGGGGCTGGTTGGCGACCCTTTAAGTGCCTCTTTAAGGCCCTTAGGGTCCGGACCATGCTGAAGATTCGGATCGAGAACGTGGTCGCCTCCACGTCGCTCGCCAACGAGCTTGACCTGCAGTCGATTGCACTCCGTCTCGACGGAGCGGAGTACGAGCCCGACCAGTTCCCCGGGCTCATCTACCGGTTGAAGGAACCCAAGACCGCGATACTCCTTTTCCACTCGGGTAAGGTCGTCTGCACCGGCGGGAAGAGCCGCAAGCAGGTCGAGGACTCGATACGAGTGGTCTCGGGAGAGATCCGCAAGGGTGGCCAGCGGGTCCTCGCGCATCCCCAGATCCAGGTCCAGAACATCGTCGCGAGCTCGGACCTCGGGAGCGAGATCAACCTGAACGCGATCGCCATCACGCTCGGTCTCGACCGGGTCGAGTACGAGCCCGAGCAGTTCCCTGGTCTCGTCTGCCGCATCGAAGACCCGCACGTGGTCGTCCTCCTCTTCGGCAGCGGCAAGCTGGTCTGCACCGGAGCCCACCGCCCCTCGGACATCGAAGTCGCGGTCCGGAAGCTGACGAAGGAGCTCCAGGGCGCAGGACTCCTCCGCTAGACGCGCGTCGCGGGGCGTCCGCGAGACGAGTCGCGGGTAAGTCCGGCTCGAAGGGCCCTCAAGCGGCCGCGCGCGCCTCGACCCAGGCCTTCACGCGCGTCTCCAGGTCCCGGAGCGGCAGCGCTCCTTCCCCGAGGACCACGTCGTGGAAGCCGCGGACGTCGAACCGCCCGCCGAGGCGGCCTTCCGCGTACGTGCGGAGCTCCCGGATCTTCAGCTGGCCGATCTTGTACGCGAGGGCCTGGGCCGGCCAGACGATGTAGCGGTCGACCTCTACCTGAATGCCCACGTCACTCATCCCGGTGTTCTCCCGGAAGAACTCGATCGCCCGGTCGCGGCTCCATCCGAGAGCGTGCATCCCCGTGTCCACCACGAGTCGGATCGAGCGCCACATGTCGAACGTGAGCTGGCCGATCTTCGAGTACGGGTCCTGGTAGAACCCGAGCTCCTCGCCTAGGCTCTCGGCGTAGAGCCCCCACCCCTCGGCGAACGCGGTGGGACCGGTCTCCTTGCGGAACTCGGGAAGATGCTCGAGCTCCTGCGCGACGGCGATCTGCAGGTGATGGCCTGGGACCGACTCGTGGAGCGTCAGCGCCTCCATCTCCCAGCGGGGGCGGATGCCGACTTGGAACGTGTTCACGAAGAAGTTCCCCGCCCGCCCCGTCGCCGGAGCCCCGGACTGGTAGTACGCCGTCGGCGACGTCGCTTCCCGGAACTGGGGGACGGGGACGACACCGTACGGAAGGCGGGGGAGGCGGCCGAAGAGCCGGCCGAGCGTGGGGTCGATCTTCTTCGCGATGATGCGGTAGCCGTCGACGAGGTCCTCGGCGCTGGTCCAGGAGAACCGGGGGTCCTCTCGCAGGAATCGCTTGAACTCGGCGAACGATCCCTTGAACCCAGTCTTGGCCATCAGCGCCTCGAGCGAGGCGCGGATGCGTTGTACTTCGGCCGTGCCGATCTCGTGGATCTGACGGGGGGTCAGGTCCGTGGTGGTCGTCCACTGCACGAGGAAGTCGTAGGACTCAGCGCCGTTCGGGAGCGCGGCCCTCGCGATCGACTCGCGACAGGCCGGCACGTACGTGGACTCGAGGTAGCCGCGAAGCCCCCCCAGCGCGGGAGCGACACGGTCGACGAAGAGAGTTCTCGCTTCGGCGCGCAGTCGCGATCGCTCGGACTCGCCGATGGCCGCCGGGAAATCCGAGAACGGCTTGAGCAGGGGGCTCGCGAACGGATCCGCCGGCGTGAGGTTCGTGATCTGGTCGGGCACGCCGACCATCGCGACCCGGGGAGGGCTGTACCCGCCGGCCAGACCCTTCTCGAGGAGCACGCGGTTCTGCTCAATCGCATCGGGCAGCGTCCGGAGGCGGACGAGGAGGTCTCCGTAATCGGAGGAACAGGCCCGAGGCTGGAGCTCGGCCATGTCCGATGCAAGGATGTGGATCCCCTCGAGCTGGTGGAGCGGCATCCAGAGATTGCGCGGGGAGCCGAAGCAGAACGGAAGCGGGTCGTGGCCGAACCGCAGCCCGGCGTCCGCGGTATCGAGGAGCCCGCGGTACATGTCGTAGGTGAGCCGGTCCTCCGTGGCGACGGTGGCCCGGTCGAATCGCTGCAGCCTTGAGCGACTGTCCGCCAGATGGCGTCGGCGTCGCTCGATCCCCGCTTGGGAATCGTCCGTCCACCGGTCGTTCAGTCCGGGAAGACCCATGCTCGTGGCGAGCTCGGGATATTCGGTGATCCACTGCTTCCAGTCCTGGGAGAGATACGCTCGAAACTCGTTCGACCGCCCCGAACCGGAACCCGACGTCTCGCCCATAGCACTCCACGAAACCCGGGGCCTCGGATGAAGACTGCCCCGACTCGGTGAGGGGCCGTGGGTTCGCGCGGACGACTCGGGTCAGTCCCCGATTGGGGCGGTGAGCCCAGACGACCCGGCGAGACGCGTTGTGGCTCGCGGGGACACGGGCCGATCCGACGATCAACCGGCCTCAGCCCCGTCCGAATTGGGCCGGCCCGGTGGGCTGGATGCTGCGGGCTGGGGTTTCGTACGGGGTTGGAGGAGTCCCAACGCCACGACGATGCAGGCAAGGGCGACCGCCTCGATTGGTTGGAATCCCTCGCCGAAGGCGAACACACCGATGACGAGCGCGACCACGGGGTTGAGGAACGTGACCTGGTTGGCCCGTACCGCCCCGAAGCGCTGAATCATGGCGAAGAAGAGGGTGTACCCGAACGCCATTGTGACGACTCCGACGAACGCGATAGAACCGATGGTCGCGGCCGAGATCGGGAGCGTCGGTGACCGGGAAAGGAGAGGCAGCAGAACGAACGCTGCCACGGCCCCCCCAACGAACTGGAACGTGAGGCCCCAGTGGTTCTCCCCGTGGGGACGGGACCGGCCGACGAGGACGGCCCCCGTGCCCTGGCAGGCAGCTCCGAGAGCGAAAGCGGCCAGGGCCCCCAGGCCCGCCACGAGGGAGCCCTGCGTCGTCGCGACAGCGAGAAGCACGACCCCTCCCAAGCCGATGGCCAGGGCGGCAACCTGACGGCGACGAATCTCCACCGGGGCCCTGAGGATGACGAGCACCACGAGGCTAAGGATGGGGGAGGTCGCGTAGACGATGGAGGCGGTACCCCCGGTCGCGAACTGAAGCCCCCAGTAGAGGGTCAGATTGATCCCGCCGATCAGGAGGGCCCCCAGTCCCGCCGACTGGACCATCTCCCGGAGGCGGGGAAGCTGAGTGCGAGTGACCGCGGCCACCGACGCCATGACGGCGGTGGCGAGAAGCAGGTCCAACGCGACCAAGAGGACCGGGTCGGCCCCGGCCTGGACACCGACGCGGGCGATCGGGAAGGTCGCCCCCCAGATGGTCCCGAGCAGCGCGAGCTGCGCTATCCCGGAAGAGGAGAACGCCTCACGCAGTGCCATGGTTCTCACCAGAGCTGTCGGAACGACGCGGCGGGGCGATTTGGCTCTGGTGTCGATTTCGGTTGACTGCCGGCGAATCGCCGACCTCCGGCATGACGCTCCATTTCAGTGCACTGCGCGGGAATGATCGACCGCGTGAGGGTCCGCTCCTTCGCGCCCGTCCTGCGGACCCACCCAACAGTCTGCTTCAGCGCACCCGCGAGGAGACGAGGATTATCACAGCCGTGTATAGGGGCCGGTACCGGGGTGTGGAGCCGGAGGGTCGTTTCGGTCTACGGTGAGCCCGCGGGTGGGGGAGAACCCTCGGCCGTCATGCCGGCGGGTTGGGGATCTGAGGGCACCGGCTTCCTGCGCTTTCGTCGGAACACCAGCGCGACCACCAGCAGGACCAGGGCGAGCGCGACCACCACGAGGATCGACCACTCCCAGAGCGGTGACCCGGTGGACGGCGAGTTCCCACCGCCGCTTCCGACGGGTTGCACGACTACCGTTACGTTCGCGACGGCCGTGTTGAGGTCGCTATCGGTCACGGTGACCGTGAGGTTGAACGACCCCGTCCCGGTCGGCCGGCACACGAACGACGCCGCGTTCGGGGCGGTGCAGCCCGTCGGCACGTGGGTGTAGCTGTACGTGTACGACCCGCTTCCCCCCGAGGGGCTGGCCGTGACCGTCGTGGAGTAGCCGAGAACGAACGTCGCGGGCACGGCGGTGATCGTGACCGAGAGGGCTTGGGCGCTCGAAGTGAAGCCGATATCGACCGTCTTGGGTCCCGTGGAAACGATCACCGACCCGCTGGTGTTGTTCGCGACGTATCCCGTAACGGTGCCCACGGTGAACGAGTAGGTACCGGCCGACTCCGTGAACACTATCGACGACGTACTCGAGCTCAGCTTCGTGCTCGCAAGGGTCACGTTCCACTCCGTCGTGCTCGCCAATCCGGTCTCGTCGAACGTTACGCCCCACTTCGGCAGGCTGTGAACCCCGAGGGAAACGATCGAGACCGTGCCGGGCGTGTACCCCGTCACGAACGATTCGCCGACCGCGGGATCGTAGACGATCCCACCGGCTACCGATGTCGTCCCGACCGGAACCAGGCCGGCGAACGTCTGGTTGGAGGCATTGACGATGCTGAGATTGCCCGGGTCACTCGTGGTCCCGGACATCGTGACCTCGATCGTCCTGTTCGTAGGGTCGTAGGCGACCCCCCACGGCGTGCCGGTGGCGTGGAGCGAGATGTTCGCGACGGTCGTGCTCGAGGTTGCCGAGATCGCGGTCAGGTTGTTCGTCACCCCCGCATTAGCGACGTAGACGTCGCCGTTGTCGGGGTCGTAGGCCTCCTCGGCGGGCGTACCGCCCACGAAGACGTTCGCGACCACGGTGTCCGTGGCGCCGTCGATCACGGTGACGTTCGAGCTGTAGTAGTTGCTCACGTAGACGCGGTCGCTTCCCGGGTCGTAGACTACGCCGAGGGGACGCGAGCCGACCGTGATGCTGGCGGTGATCTTGTTCGTGGTCGTATCGATCACGGAGACGTTCGAAGAGCCGTAGTTGGCCACGAACGCCCGGTGGTCGGTCGTGTCGATCGCGATGCCGGATTGGGGATACCCTCCGCTCGTTTCGCTGACGATGGCCGAGGCAGTGAAGCTCGTCGCGTTGACAACCGAGACGCCGAAGTCGAGGGAATTGTAATAGTCCACGTAGATCGAATCGTCCTGGGCGTCGTAGGCGATCCCTTCGCAGACGGTCGGGCCAGGGCACCCGATGGCTTCGGGAGAATACCCGACGAACACCGATCGCTCCACGAGGTCCGTCGTATCGTTGATCTGGTAGACCAGCCCCGAGCCACCGTCGTAGACGTAGATCGCGTGGTGGAGAGGACTGTACGCCGCGTCGATGGGAAGCTGCTGGAGAGCCACCGCCCCGACGGTCGTGTTCGACGCGGGGGAGATTTCGGTGAGGTTCGAGGACTCGTAACCTAGCTCGTTGAAGTTCGCAACGAACACGGTCTTCGCGGCGGTGTCGTAGACCGCCGCTTCGGGATACGAGTAGGTCCCGAGGTCGAGGCTAACGCTCACGGTGTTGGAGGACCCCACGACGACCTGCACCCCCCCTCCCGAACTGACGGCGTACAGCGTTCCCTTGGACCCCGCTGTCGGGTCGAACGCGAAGGCGACGGCCGTGTTGCTCGAAGGCACGGTTCCCACCATGGTGCGGGTCGAAGCATTCACCAACGATACGCCGCTCGAGTCGCCGACGTAGACCGTGTTGTTCGAGGCGTCGTACGCGACCGCCCTCGGAGCCGACACCGTGAGGTTGGCGTCGATGGCCCAGGTGGTTTCATTGACGAAAAGGAGAGAATCGCCGTCCTCCACCGTGACGAGCATGTCGTTCGCGGCCGGGTCGTACGCGAGAGCCTGGGGGTAGATTCCCGTTGAGACGTTCCCGACCACCTTCTGGGTCGCTGCGTCGACGATGGATACAGCATCGCTCCCGTAGTCAGTGAAGTAGACCTCGTTCGTCTTCCAGTCGTACGCGACTCCCATCGGCTCCGATCGGAGCGTTATGTGAGCCACGACCGCGAAGGTCGTCGCGTTGAACACCGTCGCGTTGTCGGAAGAGGACTCTGCCACGTACATCTCGTTCGAGCGGTTGTCGAAGGCGATCCCCTCCGGATAGTACCCCGCAGGCAGCCACCGCTCACCGATCGATGCGGCGGCGTTCACGATCGCGACGGAGTTGGAGTCGGCGGCCGTGACCCAGACGGTGCCGTCCTTCGAATCGTAGGCGATCCCGAGGGGGTTCTGCCCGTCCGTCAGCTGCACGTCGTTCCCGGGGAAGAGGGTGTTGTTGAAGAGGACCAGCGTCTTCAGCGTCTGCCCGGCTGTCGCGACGAGACCGTGGGCCAGGGTCGATGGACCATAGTGCTCGGCAGCCAGCCCGCTCGAGAAGTTCGACCGGATCCCCGACGGCGCGTGGCCAACGGCACCGAGCAGGGACCCGCCGGCCACGGTCGCCGCTACGATCAACAGCACAGTGGCGCTTCGGATCGAGAGGCGACCGTAGGTCCCTGACTTTGGAATCATGGTTCCGCGCGCCCGCCTTTGGGCGAGCGCCGAACCGCTTATCCTTTCCGCTGGGCACCCCGCTTCCCGCGCTGCCTCAATCGAAACCCGGCGGTCCGCGTTGTCCGGACCGGCGGGTGGCGGTGCGCCGACTCCGCCGCTACGGCGACCCCGGCCGTCTGCCGAGGTCCTGCATGATCCGATCGTACTGCTCGCGGGTGATCTCGCCTCGGGCGTATCGCATGCGTGCGATCATCGCGGGCCGGTTGGCACCGTACCCCCTGCCGTACCCCGAGCCGCCCCCCGCTCCGTACCGCCGGGCGCGCATGCTCCAGAACAGGACGCGCACGATGAAGAACGCCACGATGAGGATGAAGAAGACGAGGAAGAATCCGCCGAACGGACCGAAGCGATACGGGTTGGAGGGCTGGGCGAGACCGAAGGCGGAAGGATAGAGGAAGATGACCAGGAGGAGAGTGGCGATGGCGATGAACACGACTGCGATACCCACGACGACCCAGCGTAAGCCGCTGCGCCGGCGAGGGACGTTCTGGCCCAGCGGCTGACCGTAAGGGACCGGCCCGTTCATGACCTTCCGCTCGAGAGAACGCTCCGTCCCGGGATAAGAAGGCTGGTCCCGACATCGATCCCGAAGGCGTCACACCCGCCGTTCGCGGACGGGCGAGCGTTCGCTTCAGAGGACTGGCGAAGCAGGGGTCGAAGCCCATAAGCCACGGACGTTCTCTGAGGCACCGTGCCCAAGGTGACCAAGAACCCGATGATCGCGTCAGGAATGGGAGTCCGAATCCAGCGCCGCGCCCCGATCCGACTGTACGCCTTCGAGAAGTTCTTCCGGGGGTTCGAGGACACACCCCCGATCCGTGAGCTGTTCGGGAAGCAGGCGAAGCCGCTGCTCCGCAAGCTCAAAGTAGAGTTCTTCTCGCCGCCGTTCGGATACATGGGGACCAGCGACGTGGACGGACATCTCATCGTGAGCAGCCACCACTTGAAGACGAGCGACCTGCGGACGCTCTACCTCGACGTCGTCCACGAGCTCTGCCACGTGAAGCAGTTTCGCGCCGGGAGGCCTCTCTTCGACCGGACGAAGAAGTACGTCGACACGCCGACCGAGATCGAGGCGTATGCCTTCACGGTCAAGGAGGGGAAGCGGATCGGGATGACGAACGCTCAGCTGCTCGAGTACCTGAAGGTCGAGTGGGTCGACGAGACCGACCACCGCCGATTGGCCCGGCGGATGGGTCTCTTGGCGAAGGGCAAGACCGGCGGAGCCAGGCTGCGCCGTGCCAAGCCCCATCGAGCGAGACGGGGTGGGTAGGGGTTGCCCTGGACGGCACGCCGCCTCTCGGCGCGGAAGGCCGGGCTTTATCTCCCCCACATCGCATCCCGCGGGCGATGTCCGGGGGCGCGAGCGCCGGGACCTCCGGCGGTTTCGCGGGCCTCGCCGGAAAGGGGTGCTCGACGTTCGTCTGGGGGGAATCCCGGGCGGCCGTGAATCGAGTGCTCTTCGCGGTAGCGAGCGATATCGACCCCGACTTCGTTTGGCTCGACATCCGGCACCCGACGGACGAATCGGTGGAACCGGGACCAGTCGAACTCGGCTGGATCCCGAACGGGCGCCTCCTGTTCACACGAGCTCCGTCCGAAGCCAGGCCGCAGGAGCCGGTAGCGCCCGCGGCGATCTGGAGGATCGTCCGGTCCGACGACCCCGATCACGAGGTGGCTTCCTACGCCGACTTCCTCCGTCTCCCCGCCGTCACCCAGAAGATCATCGCGGGACTTGCCCCGACATCGGGACGGCGCGCGCTCGCCTTCGCGAACTCGGATCGTGTCCGGGAGTTCTACCCTAGGAAACCGGAGGAGATCCGCCCATTCCTCGACGCAGAGCTCGCCGCCGGGGTGATCCCCCTCTACGGTGTCGCCGGCCCGAGCGGCCCTGGCCGGATGGCGCTCGACTTCGTGCTCGAGGTCCGGACCCCCGACCTTCGCCACTGGCGCGAGGGCACGCTGATGTGTGAGAAGGCACCCCCCGGCTCCGCATTCCACCGCGGGGATCAGCTTCCCCTCCCGTCGATCCCGTCGGTCGCCGCGGCCTTCACCCGGGACCGTGACTGGAAGTAGCCACTCCGCCCGACGGGTCTAGAATAGGGACTTCGTCGCCGCGCCTGCCGTCAAGGACTAGCGCATGATCAGGTTGAGATACCCGGAAAACGAGGATGACGGACTGGTGACCGTGATGTTCATGGAAGCGCTACCACCCGTCGCGATGACCAGAGGGACCTGAATGGCCGAAAGCGTGAATCCGGTGGTGTTCGTCGTGACGGCACGGATCGTGCATGCGCTCCCGTTGTAGTTGGGCATCGGGAAGTCTAGGGTCTGCACCGCCCCGGTCGATCCGTTGAATCCATCGTAATAGATCGGGTTCACGTTCAGCCCGCAAACGTTGTCGGGCGAGTAGATGTTGATAGCGGCGACCTGGACCGGCGACGTAGGTGGGGCGTAGAGGTCGGTGGCCAGCACCCCGACGACGAACAGTAGCACAACTACGATGACGATCACAACGAGCAGCCTCGAACGCCGACGTGGCGGACGAGCGGGCATCTGCCCGTAGGGGGTCGGAAACACGGCGGAAGGGGACGGAGAGGCTGGGAAGCCACCGGTTGAGGGAAGCGGCGCGGGTCCGACGGGAATCGTGGTTCCGCAGTAAGCGCAGAACCGTGAGCCCGGAGAGACCGGAGCTCCGCAGCTCGGGCAGCTCATCCCCTGCACGCCCCTTGCTTACCCGGAGAGGTATTTCTAGACGGCTCCAAGAGTTATCGCGACCCTCCCGAGGGAGGTTCCGGGCGGCGAACCCCTACCGGAACGAACCGCCTGGGGCCGGCAGGCTAAACTCGGCCGCCGGCATCCCCGGTGGATCGCCCCATGACCCCGAGCAGACCCGAACGGGAGCTCCACCGAAGGACGGCGGCGCGTTGCTTCAACGAAGCCTGGACGTACCTGGAGAAAAAGCATCGGACCGCCGCAGACGATCGGCAGATGCTCCACCTCGTGCACACGTCGCGCTTCCACTGGGGTCTCGTGGGAACCCCCCAGTCGCAGGCCGTGGGCGATTGGCAGATCTCGCGAGCCTACGCCGCCCTCGGCGATCCCCGGCTCGCGCTCGCATACGCCCGGTCGTGCCTCATGCTCTGTCGGGAGCACGACCTCTCGGACCTCCTCGGCACCGCGTACGAGGCGATGGCACGCGCCTACGCCACCGCGGACGACCGATCCGCGGCACGAGCCTACCTCAAGAAGGCACGCCAGCAGCTCGCGACTTCTCATCTCGGCGGCGAAGATGCGGCGCTCTACCGGGCCCAGATCGAGGAGACCGAGAGGCTGGTTCGCGGCGCCCGCCGCTGAACGGGCCAGCCGCTTTCCCCCTGCTAGCCGTTCCTCGGAGAGCGACTTCCCCGCCGCGCGGAATCGCCACCGATGGGCGGTCGACGTATCGGCCCGGATTTTCCGCTCCCGTCAATCATCGTTGACCGATGCCTTATGTTCGACCGAACGACCGTGGGCGCAGGAGCCCATGGACAACGCCAATCCCGCGGACACAGCGGCTCGCCGGGCGTCGATCACCATCGAACTGCTGAGGATCGGCGTCGGCCTCGTCTGGGCCCTGAACTTCATCTTCATCGTCGCCCCGGGGAACAATTTCTTCGGCGGCTTCGGGCAGATTGCGCTCTCCTTTGCCCCGACGTCGTTGGGCGGTCCGGCCCTCGCCCAGTTCGTCGCGACGAACGCGACCTTCTTCTCCTGGCTCGTCGCCATAGTTACCGGCTACCTAGCCTTCGGGTTCATTCTCGGCCTCACCACGCGCTGGGTCTGCCTGGTCGGCGGGATCTTCTCGGCCGTTCTCCTGGGCACGCAGATCGGCAGCACGTTCGTCTTTCCGGGCGGGACCGACGTGGGGGAGCACCCACTCTACCTGCTCATCTACGTCGTCCTCGTCTTCGGCGGGGCGGGACAGGCCTACTCGGTGGATCACTGGATCGCAGGGGCCTGGGCGCGTCGCCGTGCGGCCGTGTCCGCCCGACCTCGCCCGTCGCCCGGCGGTTTCTGGGCGGGTAGCCTGAACGTGCAGTTCTTCGCGGTCTACTTCGTCGCCGGGATCATCATCGCGTTCGGGATCGGCGCGGGCCTGATGCTGGCGCTCCCGCCGAGCAGCCCCACGCCCACGGGACCCACCACCACTTCCTACGAGAACCTGTCGATCTCGATCAACAATTCCAGCGGGCCTTCCAACGGGTGGCCCCAGTACACCCTGTCAAACTTCACCGTGCCTACCGGACGCGTGGTCTTCACGATCACCGACAACGACTCCCCCACGAATTGGAGCTCGTGTCCATGCGTCGTCACGGGTACGGGGGGGAGCGTGGAATCGATCAACGGCACTCCGACCCACATCGTTTCCTCGGCCAACGTCGCCCACACGTTCAACATTCCTAGCCTCGGTCTGTCCATCTACAGCCCGGGCCAGAGCGTCGTCCAGTTCACGGTGGACCTCCTCGGCCCCGGCACGTTCCAATGGTTCTGCATGGCACCGTGCGGTGCCGGAGGCAACCCGTACTCCACGCCACCGATGGGAACCCCTGGTTTCATGACCGGGACGATGACGGTCAGCTAGCCTCGGGCAGAGCCCGGGAGGCTTTCGAACCTCCCCGGGACGCCGTTCCCTCTACGGAACGGTCCCGTCGGGAACCAACGGCAGCGACCGGAGGCGCCGTCCCGTGGCGTCGTAGATCGCGTTCGCGATCGCCGGAGCGACCGCGATCAGAGGTGTCTCACCGGCACCCTCGGAAGGAAGGTCCGGTCGGTCCACCAGGACGATGTCGATGCGGGGAACATCCCGGAACCGCGGTACACGGTACTCGGAGAGGCGCGGGTTGAGGATCCGGCCGTTCTCGAAATGGATCGCTTCGAACAGGGCGCCGCCCAACGCCATGATCGTTCCCCCTTCGACCTGGTTCCGAAGGTTGGACGGATGCACGATGGTGCCGCATTCGAATCCCGTCACCAGCCGGAGGATCTCGAGGCGACGGTCCTCGTGGACCGAAACTTCGGCCACCGTGGCCACCCGACCGCCCTTCTCGAGCCCCACGGCAACACCCCACCCGCGGACCGGCCCCGGGTTCCGGGCGCGAGTGCCGGCGTGGGGGGTCCATTCGGCCCGGTGGACCACCGCCCTCAGCACCGCGGCGAGGCGGTCGTCGCCGAGATGGCGCAGCCGGTACTCGACAGGGTCGACTCCCACCCGGGCCGCAAGCTCGTCCATGTGGGACTCGCGGGCGAAGTTGTTCGCGGTGGCCGCGAGCGCCCGGTAGGAGCCCTGCGGGAGGGGAGATTCTGCGGGCTGGTTCTGGATCTGCTGGTTCGTGACCTTGTAGGGAAGACGAGCCGCCGCCGAGCCCGCGTTCAGGTCGTTGAACCGCCAGGCGGTGATCGTTCCGTCCTTCTCCGCGCCCGACTGGACATCGATGACCGCCATCGGCCGGAAGTAGGCCTGGGTGAACTCCTCCTCGCGGGTGTAGACGGTGCAGACCGGGCGACCCGCGGCCTTCGCGAGGCGGGCCGCTCGCACGGCGAGTTCCGCGGCGTGCTTCCCGCCGAAGCCGGAGCCCGTGGCTGGGACGACCACGCGCACGCTCGACTCCGGTATCCCGAAGGCGTCGGAGAGGGCGTCGCGGGCCCGGAACGGCGTCTGCGAACCCATCCAGACCGTTAGCCGCCCAGCCTCCCAAGCGGCGAGGACCGCGTGGGTCTCCATCGGAACGTGGGCGATGTAGGCCGTGGTGTAGGTCTCGTGAAGCGTCACCGGAGCGGCGGCCAGCGCCGCGTCCACGTCCCCCGCGACGTGATGGATCAGGTCCCACGAATCCTCCCCCTCGGCGGGATGCTGGCGGAGGAACTCGACGATGCCGCCCTCGGAGGGCTGGGGAGTTGTGTCCCATTCGGCCCGGATCGCCTTCAGCGCGGCGCGGGTCGTTAGGAAGTCCGGCGATGCGACCCCAACGAAATCTCCTTCGTGGACGACCGTGACCCCGGGCATCGCCGCGGCGCGGGAGAGGTCCACGCTCCGGAGCTTGGCCCCGTACTGGGGCGCGAAGAGCACCCGTCCATGCAACATGCCGGCCGGTCGGAGGTCGGAAGTGTACTGACGCGTGCCGGTCACGATCTCCCGGCCCCCGAGGTTCGCCGTGGGGTGTCCCGCCCGCGTCCACCCGGAGGGTTGGCTCAGCTGTGCCGGGGCGGTGATCGTCTCTATGCGATGGAGACCTCGGACGAGGTCGCCGATCCCGACCGAGCGAGCGCTCGACCCCGTTCCGGTACGGATCCTCCCGTCAGCGATCGCGAGATCGGCCTTGGGGACCCCGAGGGTCGTCGCGGCGATCTCCAGAACGACCTCCCGCGCGGCGGCCGCGGTCGTTCGGAGGTTCTCCCCGGCATCGGGCATCGACCGGCTGCCGAACGTTCCCATGTCCCAGGGAGAGACGTCGGTGTCGCCCATCGTGAGGTCGACCGCCCCGAGCGGCATTCCGAGCTCCTCCGCGACCAGGAGGGTGAGGGCGGTCCGCGTGCCCTGCCCCACCTCCACCTTGCCGGTGAACGCCCGGGTCGTCCCGTCCTCTCCAACGTGGATCCACGCGCCCCCATGGGGGGGACCGCCGCGACCCCACTCCGTGGGTCCCGGGCGCCTCGCGGGTAGTATGATCACAACTCCAGGGCCGAACCGCGCAAAGTAGTCGCGCTCGGTCGGGGGCGCGAGGTCGTACGGGCCGGGAACCGGAGCGCTCATGGCGCTCCCGAACCCGCCGCGCCTGACGACCGGGAGGCCCGCTGGATCGCGTCGATGATCCGGAGATACCCTCCGCATCGACAGAGGTTGCCGTCCATCGCCGCACGAATCTCCTCCTCGCCAGGGTTAGGGTTCCGGGCCAGCAGGGACGTGGCAGCGATGATCATCCCCGGAATGCAGAAGCCACACTGGAACGCTCCCGCGTCGACGAACGCCTGCTGGACCGGATGCAGGCGGTCACCCTCCGCAAGACCCTCGATGGTCGTGACGGAACGGCCCACAACCTCCCCGACGGGAGTGATGCAGGATCGGATGGCGACCCCGTCCACGAGCACCTTGCACGCTCCGCACTCCCCCTCGCCGCAACCGTACTTCGTGCCGGCGAGCCCCAGCTCCTCCCGCAGGACGAAGAGCAGGCTCCTGTCCCGGTCGAGCGCGATCGGATGGCCCACTCCGTTGACGCGAAGCCGCGAGGAGGCACGGGGCTGCGCGACGCGCTCGGCCTGGCTCATGAGCGATACCGAGCTCGACCGGCCGATGGTGGACCCGAACCACCCAAGGCCGGTCGAGATCCCATGTCCGGTCGAACCCGGCGATGATTATGACGATGCGGGGGAGGTGGCCTGCAACGCCTCCTGCTCAACCCGCCCGACCGAGGTATGCCCGGTGGGAGTCCCGAGGACGCGCACGAAGTGTCGAGCGTCGCGGACGAACGGGCACCCGACTGTGCTGCGAGAGGTTCGACGGGGGCGCTGTGGCTACAGCCGCTCCCCCCAGGAGGCCCGGTCGAGCAGGTCCTGGTCCGTGGCGCGCAGGCCGTCGCGCACGTCCTCTTCCGTGAGCCGGTTGACGTTTCCCCGGCGAAGAGCAGCGAGAACGTACGCGCGCGAGAGTGTCACGGCTGCGATCCGCTGCAGCTCCTCGACAATATGGTCCGTGACCGACCCGTCGCCGCCCTCCAGCATCGCGAGATGGACCGTGCCGAAGAGCACGTCCCGCTCGAGCCAGTACCGCAGGTACCCCGCGAGGGTGCGGGCGGCGTCCTCGGTGACGGCGGGGGGATGGTCGGGGGGAGCGGCGATGCCGAGCGAGCGTGCGACCCCACCCGTAGGGCGGAGCTCGAAGAGCTCCCACGCCCCCGAATCCCCGGCGAAGGCGACGGGGCCGGCCCGGCCATCGAAGACCAGTGGGAGCGATTCCAGGCCCTCCTCCAGCGGGGGAGGGTCCTCGGCCGGAAAGTCGTCCACGGTCGGGATCGGGATCTGGTTCCGCAACCGTCCGCGGACCTCCTCTTCCTCGTTCCATCGGCCCTCTTCGGTGAGAACCCGGGCGATCCGCCGCCGGCGTCTCTCGCTCACCTCGATCCGGCGAAGAACGGAGCGGTTCGCTCGCGATCGGAGCGCGGCGAGCTCGGTTTCGAAGCCGTGCGGCGGCGTCGCGCCGTCGGGGCCCTGGTATCCCCGGAGGGCCGCAAGGTCCACGCCCGGGCAGGTGAGCACGACCGTGGCCTGCAGCCGGACCCCGACGTGCGCGGTGAGCGGGAACTCCCGGCAGGGCGAGGGTCTCGCCGCGTGCGCGCGGCAACGGTTTCCCTCGAGGAGACGACAGGCCCCGCCCTCGGCGTGCGAGCCCAGGAACTCGAACCGGCCGCGGGAGACGAGCTCCACCGAGGGGACGATTCGCAGGAGGGGCGGTTTCTCGGCAGGGGTCACGAGGGGCTCGGCGTAGCAGCAGAGCCCACACCCCGGACGGCACGCGTACGAGAATCCCGAAAGCCCGGAAACGTCGACCGGGACGGGCGGTTCCTCGGCCGTCATGCTTCGGGTCGGTCCGAGGTCGTCCCCATCGATCCCACGGCCGGACACCTCCCCACAGATCCCACACTCTGGCTGCGCTAGTGCGGCTTCGCGGCCGCCGGTCGGACGGTCCGAACCACGAGGACCGGGCACGGTGCCTCCGTGACGAGTCGGCTCGAGACGCTCCCGAGGAGCAAGCGGCTGCCGCGCGAGAGTCCCCGCGTGCCGACTACGAGAAGGTCGGGGGGGCTGTGCTCGAGATGCGCCAGGATTGACTCCACGACCTTGCCCCTCAGATAGACGATCTCCGCCGACCGAACCCCCTTGGCTAGGGCCTCCCCCTGGGCGTCCTCCAGGATGCGATGAAGGGGCCGGCCTTTCGCGTCCGCCGGAACGAGCCGCTCCAGATCCGGTTGCGCCTCCTTCGTGGTCGAGGGAAGGACCGTGAGCAGCGTAAGGCGGCAGCCGAACCGCGAAGCCATCTCGATCGCTACGAGGCTCGCGTGCTGTCCGGTCGGCGAGGGATCGACGCAGGCCAGGATTCGCGCAAACATCGCTGCCAGCGTAGGGCAAGAAGAGCGGATTCAAAGCACGCGCGGGCGCCCGGACCCGCCGTCGGCAGGCCGTGGATACCGTTCAAATCCCTTTTCCCTTCCCGAGAGATTACCCGGGCGATGGTCGACCCCGGCCCCTGCCAGTTGCACGAGGTTGCGATCCTCATCGGAACGGACGAGTCCGAGAACCTCCTCCGGCTCGGCCGGAGCCCGATCGGGGACGAGTGCCAAATGTGCCACGTATGCCGGTCGGCCAGGACCTATGTCCAGCGGCGACTGGACGAACGGTCCGGCCAGAAGCTCCCCTCGGGCCAGAGCGCCGAGGCGGCCTGGCGCGAGCTTCAGGCGGCTGTCGAGAGCGCCAAGGTCGCGATCCACCGCCCCACGTAGTCGTCCCCGGTGCCGGGTGCCTGACGCAGAACCTGCGTCAGAAGCGGGGAGGCTGCTCTCGCGCCTTCACTGCGTCCAGCGGTGGCCGCCGCACGAACTCGCGGACGAGGTCCGCATTCGGAAAAAGGGAAGGGGGAAGGGGTTGGCTCGGCCGGGGATGTCCCGTACCTAGGTTCTGGAGGCTCCTAGGAGGACGGCGCTTGCACGACCGGTGGCGGGGTCGCGCCGCGCCCCGGTGCTGGGGCCGGTTGGCCGAACTCGGCGATCCAGGCCCACCGCGGGAAGTGACGTTCGATGTAGTAGTCGAGGCTCAGCCGGCTGGGGCCGTAGGTCGCGTTCACGAGGATCAGTCCGAAGAAGGCGATCGCGTAGATGACGCCCGTTCCGATGTCCGTGGTACCGGACCCCGAGGCGTACGATCCGCCGAACCCTTCGGGGACCGCCCAGATCAGCAGGCTGAGGATGACGCCTCCAGAGTAGGCGATCTTCCGCATCAGGCCGAAGACGAGCGCCAGTCCCAGGGCGACCTCCAAGGTCCCTACGGTGTAGACGATCAGCGTCGAGTTCGATGTGGCCTGAGTCGCCCAGAACGAATACCACCCCGAGAGCCACCCCGGCGCGGTCGACTGCGAGGCCTGGACGTCACTCAGGAAGTTGCTCACATACCCCGAGGTGAACTTCAGCACTCCATCGACCAACCAGGCCGCTCCGAGGAGTATTCGAAAGATCGTCTTCAGCGGGCGGGCGTGTCGAACCCACCAGCTCTTGCTCGCGACGTTGTTCTCAGTTGCTGCCACCACGGGTATCGCCTGTTCCGCCGAAGTCGGGGAGAGAGTATATGATTCGGAGGTCAATTGCGGCGAACGCCCGGCCACCCAGTGCGATGCGCGCTCAGCCTGCCAGGTCCGGGGACGCCGTCGGCGGACCGGACGAGGGCACCGGCCGGTACCGGCGCCACAAGGTCCAGAAGAACAGCCCGTAGAGCAGGTCGACCGCGAGAACGACCGGAAGCCCGATCTGGCTCACGAGGCCCGCGAGCGCGAACGGGAGCGTGGTCCCGAGCGCGAGCAGAACGAGATGAGGCTCATTTCCCCGACGGCCGATGCTGCGGCGCACCGCGAGGAAGAGGGCGGCAGCGACGACCAGCTCGATCGCGCCGCTCAGGAACGCCGGGAGGCCTCCTTCGGCCCCCAGCCCCGGAACGAGGATGAGGAGCGGAAAGAACGCGAGGCCGAGGAAGAAGAAAGTCCCCGGCCGGAACTTCGGCCGCTCCTGGGGCGGGTCGAGCCATCCCGTGGGGAGGCGGACCGCGACGAGCCAAAGCAGCCCCGCGACCAAGACCGCCCCGACGATCCAGGCGAGTTCGACTCGCCAGAAGCCTTCGATGAGCGCAAGGAGAACGATATCGACGCCGTAGATCGCGACCGCCGCCGTCGCCTCGCGCCTCGTAAGGAAGGGTCGCCCCCGGGTTCCAGGCAGGGCGAGACCTAGCAGAACGATTGGGAGGCCGACGCTGAGGACGATGTGGACCCCGAGGATGCCGATCAACCAGACCCAGTTGACGCCCGCGAACCGACCGTAGTGGCCGAGGCTGCCCACGACCGACGCGTTCGGGTTGAACAGCGTGCTCAGCGCGGTGCCTTCCTCCAGAAGCGCGTAGGCCGCTCCGAACAGGAGGAGCGATCCCCAGCTCTTCCCCCAGCGGACCCACGCCTCCCTGAGCAGGAGAACCCCGGGGCCGTACAGCCCCAGGTTGAGGAGGAGGAAGAGGAAGAAGCCGGGGGGAGAGACGGCGATCAGAGCCACCGGGCTCGACCCCGAAAGATACTCTGGGATCCCAGGGGTGAGGGTCAGCAGGAGAAGTACCGGGTGCCGTCGGAAGAAGGCGGCCGCCCGGCCGAGCGCCGTCGGGCCCCGAGCCGTGGGCATCGACCGGATGTCCGGCGTGCCCCTACTTAGACTGCACGCGCCGTTGGCGCGAACCCCCGGGGCGCCCCGCCCGGTCTAGGTTCCTGAAGGGGCGATGGAGCGGGAACTTCTTCTGGAACAGTTCCAGCACGCTGCCCCATGCGTCGTCGAAGTACTTCCAGCCGGCATCCCAGGCCGGCCCTTGCTTCCACCCGAGCTGGTCGAGGACAACGTGCGTCTCGGCCGGACCCGTGGCGACGAACCGCATCACGACCTAGGTCAGCTCCGACCGGATCTCGGGAAGGGCCGGCGGGAAGTTCCAGCTGAACGACAGCATCTCGGGGGGCCGGTAGCTGAGAATCCTGCAGGCCTCGCTGCCCTGGAGCCCTCGAGGTAGATCTGGCGCGAAGTAAAGCTCGAAGGGACCTCCTACGCGGAGCTCTATCCAGGACTGCTTGACCCACCACGCTCCGATTCCCTCGGTGGTGGTCCAGGCTCGCCACGCCCGCTCAATCGGCAGACCTACGGTCGTCTCCTTGTGGAGGATCCGTTCGCTCCGGTCGGGGGCGATCGTCAGGCCAGGGTCCCGGCGGGATATCAATCCCCCAGCAAACCCGCCGGCGGGTGGTGTCGCGGGCGGAGGATCCATCCCCGGGTCGAGGTAAGCGGCACGAAGCCGAGCCGTTCCAGGATCGGACGGCTAGTCTCGCGGGCGTCCACGGTAAGGAACCGGTATCCCCGACGGCGTGCGAACTCGGCCCGGGTCGCCACCAGGGCACGGTAGATCCCGCGGTGGCGGTACTGCGGCGCGGTCCCCCCGCCCCACAGTCCCGCGAACGAACGGCCGGGGGACAGTTCGACCCTGCCCGTCGAAGCGGGAACCCCATCCAAGTACGCCACGAACAGACCGAGGGCCGGATCCGAAAGACGATCCTTCATCCTGCCCGCGAACTCCCGTCCCTCCGGCCCAAACGCAGCATCGTTCGCGGCGATCGCGTCGCGGAAACGGCCGCTGTCGGTCACCTGACGGACCTCGACTCCCGGCGGAGCCGGCCACCGAGTCGTATCCTCCCCGAGGTCCAGTACGACGAGCGTCTCGGGTTCGTCGGGTGCGAAACCCTCCGCCTCGAGCAGCGCCGAGAGGTTGGCGGGTGTGTCGTGGCCATACAATTTCCACTCGACCTCCGTACCTGCCCGACGGAAGAACTCCGCTTGTGCGGCGACCACGTCGCGAGCGTTGGCGTCCGTGAGTCGCGAGAAGAGCACGTAGTTGTCCTTGCCGACCATCCGAACGATAGGACCGACCCGCTCCACCCGCGTCCCAGGATCCAC
>DATGZQ010000067.1:0-3273 GCA_035297125.1 Thermoplasmata archaeon | reverse complement strand
CCCCGGTCGCCTCTCGCGGACCTCCTTCGACCTCTCAGACGAGCATGAACCCCAGCTCGGGCCCGGGGTACCAGTCCCTCTGCCTTCTGGGGGTTCTCCTGGATTGCACCGGGGACCCGCACGGACCGGGGGCCGCTCCGTTGGGTTCGGATCCCGTTTCATCCTGGACGAACATCACTCCGCCTTCGGGGATGCCCAACCCCGTCGCCCGCACGTTGCCCTCGATGGTCTACTATCCGGCGGGTCACGACGACCTCCTCTTCGGAGGGAGGATCAACACGCTCCCGTTGTACGAGCAAGACACTTGGTCGTTCGCTCACAACCATTGGACGGAGCTCATCGCGAACACCAGCTGCACCCCGACGACGTGCCCTTCGCCCCGGGCCGACGCGATGATGGCGTACTATGCCCCGCTCCATGCCATCCTCCTGTTCGGCGGGGAGGTTTCCTTCCTGTTCTCCACGACCGCCTACAACGACACGTGGCTCTTCTACGGGGGTCTGTGGCACAACGTCACCGCCACCGCCGGTCCGGCGCCGTCCGCCCGATTCGGCGCCGCGATGACCTGGGATTCCCTCGACGGCGACGTCCTCCTCTTCGGGGGTGCCCTCGCCGGCGGGCAGACCCTCGGTGACACCTGGACCTTCCAGGGGACGTGGAAGAACATCTCGGCGTCGTTCGTCGGGACCTCCCCCTCCACCCGGGCGGGCGCCGCGATCTCGGATTCCCCGTCCGGGTACCTCATGATGTTCGGCGGAGAAGAGTGGAACGGAACCGCCGACGCGGTCCTCTACGACGACGCCTCCAGCTGCTTCCCGCTGCCTCACGTGGGCTGGTGGTTCTACCGCGACAGCTGGACACCGATGAAGTATGGCGGGGTCTGCATCCAGATCGCGACCGGGGCTCCGGCCCAGCCCGCCGGCTACTATCCGCCGTGCGGCCGCGTGGGGGCGGCGCTCGGGTGGAGCCCGAAGAACGACCGGTTCGTCCTCTATGGAGGATACGGTCCGGTCTACTCCTCGGGCATGGTGTGCAGCGGCCCGGACGGATACCTGAACGATACCTACACGTACACGAACTCGCCGGGCGCCGGCTTCAACTGGCAGTACTCCGGGGATTCGGGGGACCCCTCGAACCGGACCTACGCGGGGTATGCGAGCGATTTCACGGACAACTATTTCCTCATCTTCGGTGGCAGCGACGCGACGGGCGCGTTCAACACGTCGTGGCGCTATTACGCCCTCGTCCACGCGAAGCTCACCGGCCCTTCGACCATCAACACCAACGCGAGCCAGCTTTCGTTCAACGTTCCTTTCACCGTCGTCGGGTTTGGCGGCAGCGGCTTCCTGGAGTACACTTTCGCCGTCGCCAAGCTGCGCAATGCGAACAACCTCATCGACGGCGGTCAGAGCGACTGCGGCAACCTCACGTCGGGCTCGCCCTACCCACTTCCCTACGACGGGACCTGGCAGGTCTCGTGCACGCCGAGCCAGCTCAGCTACAACGTCTACCGGCTGACGCTGTATGTCTGGGACGTGAACAACGCCACCCTCGCCGGAGGATACCCCATATCCGGAGACTACGGCACCGCGAACTGGACGTTCACGGTGGCCCCGCCCGAGTCAGCGATCCTCTACTCGGAGTTCACGAAGTACTTCTACACGAACTTCAGTTTCAACAACTACTTCGGCGCGTTCCTCACGGTCGCGGGCCAGCCAGCGACCAGCGTGTCGGCCACGCTCGGCGGGCTCCCGATCGGTTTCATCCAGAGCACGACCGACCCGTTCTGGTGGAATTCGACGCCCGTCGACATGGGCACCGTTTCGGCGGGGTCCGTTCTCCGCGTCACCGGCGACTGGAACGGGTGGACTCAGAACGCCACCTACCAGGTTCCGATGATCACGACCCCGCAATGGCTGACCTCCCTCTTCCAGTTCACGGGAGCGGTGCAGGCGACCCCGAGCTACGGCGCCGGACCGTACAACAAGGTCTACGGGATCTTCGAGAACTACTCCTGGAGCCTCGGGGGCTCCACCAGCTTCGCCCTTCCCACCCCGATGCTCGACGGGAGCACCCACCTGATCCCGTCGATCGCCGTCTCCTTCGAGGCGGCCTCGAACGGCCAGCTCGCGCTTGCCGGCATGCTCTCGCTCACGCCGCCGAGCATCAGCTTCGGCATCGTCTCCCTCTCGCTGACGGTCAGCGTGGGGCTGACGGGCAACTTCGTCGTCGAGAACGCGAGCCAGGGCATCTCGGACATCCAGTGGGTCAACGCGCAGGCGACGCTCACCCTCGCCGGGGACCTCGGGGCGAGTATCCCGATCTATGGGTTCAACGTCCTCGGAGTGAGCGTGGGATTCACACTCGCGATCGACATCAAACCGAGCTTAGCGCTCACGCTCGTTCTCCTCCCCACGACCCCCGGGTTCAACGAGTTCATCCCCGGCATTCAGGTGATGGTCTCCCAGCTCATCGGTGCGTTCACCCTCGCGCTCCAGGCCGCGGTGGTGTTCGGCATCGGATTCGCCTCCGTCTCGATCGGGGTGGTCACGTCCATCGCCCTCGCGTTCAACATCACCCCGACGTTCCATATCGGGGCCGGATGGCTCAATGGCACCTTCTTCGCCGCGGCCACATTCCTGTGGTGGAACGTCACGTGGAACATCGTCGGTCCGGGCGTGATCTACAGCTGGACCGACCCACCGCCCGGCGCGGTCGCTCCCCTCACGCAATGCCCCACGTGCTACTACAACGGCGCCAACTCATCGTGGACCGTCCACTCTCGATACTACCTCGGGAGCGGGTACGACGGCAACGTTTGGAACCTGAGCAGCAGCCAAGGGCCAGCGGTGTCGGACATCTACCCGCACACCGAGGTGACGGGAGCTCCGGGCTCCAACGGAGGCTACCTGTTCTACTCGGACGACGACCCGACCGTTCCGGTCCAGCAGGGTCTCCATGTCTCGGGCCTACGGCTCGACCCCGCGACGAACCGCCTCTCGAAGGTCCCGTCCCCGAACGACCCCGGGTTCGTCATCGACCACCCCGAGGCCACCCAGCTCTCGGACGGGAGCATCTACGTCGTCTGGGCCGCGGTCCCGATGAGCGAGACCTCCCTTGCGAGCCCCGCCGAGCTCACCTCGGTCCAGCTCCACGGGGCCCGATTCTACCCGTCCAACCAGAGCTGGGGCCCGGTGCGGACGTGGACCTCCTGGGGACTCGCCGAAGCCTACCAGCTGGACGGGACGAGTTCCCCCGGAACGCTGGTGACCC
>DATGZQ010000066.1:0-12257 GCA_035297125.1 Thermoplasmata archaeon | reverse complement strand
CGGGATCACCCCGACGATGGTGTCCGTGGTATCGTTGATGATCGTGACGTTGGAGCCCAGCTCGTTGCCCACGAAGATCTCTCCCTTGGCCGGATCGTAGGCCATCCCTGTGGGCTCGACCCCCGGTAGGTGGATCGTATCCACCACCGTGTTGGTCGTGTCGTTGATCACGCTGAGACCGACGCCGCCCGCCGAATCCGAGGTGAAGATCTCCCCTTTGCCGCTGTCGTAGGCGACCCGGTAGGGCTCGGGGTCCGGGCCGGGGATCTGGATCACGGCGACCACGTGGTCGGTCGTGTCGGAGACGACGGCTACGTCGTTGGACGCCTGATCGGCCAAGTACTCCTCCTGATGCGCACTGTCGTAAGCCCAGTATCGTGAGACAAAGGTGAGTAGCACGTTCGCCACAATGGTGTTCGAAGTGTCGGAGATCGCGCTCGCGTACGTGACCAAGCCGTTGAGCGTCCATACCTCTCCCTTGCCGGAATCGTACGCCGCGCCGTCGGTCCCGAGGACCAGGGGCACGGTAGCGACCACGGAATTCGAAACGTCCGAGATGACGCTCTCGTTCGAAGTACCGCACGTTACGAAAACTTCGTTCTGAGCGAGGTCGTAGGCCATCGCCTTGGGCACGGCCCCCACGCCAACCGCCGTCAGCACGGCGTCCGTCGTGTCGTTGACCACGCTCACATTGGCCGAGTAGCCGTTGGCCACAAACATTTCGGCCTTCCCGCTATCGTACGCGAAGGCGTCGGGGTAGATCCCGACGTCGATGGTCTTGACCACCGTGTTGGATGCGTCGGAGATCACGCTAACGTTGCCGTTGGAGTATCCGGACGCGGCGTTGGCAGCGAAGACCTGCTGGGTCCCGGGGTCATAGCCCACTGCGTAGGGAATCTCGCCGGGAAGGGTGATCGAGGCAACCACCTTGTTCGTGGCCGTACTGATGACGCTAACGTTGCTCGACTGTCCGTTCGAGGCGAAGACCTCGCCCAGCCCGCTATCGTACGCCAGCCCGTTGGTGTTGTACTCGCTGACGTCTCCTACGGCGACCGTCGTGACGAGCGTGTTCGTTATGGCAGAGGTCACGGCGACCGTGCCTGGGTTGCCGGTATACTGGGTAAAGATCTCGTTGTCCTTGTAATCGTAGACGATGGATGTAAGATACTCGGTGGTTGCGAAGGGTTCGAACAGGTCCACGACCTCGTTCGTGGTGTCCGAGACCACGCTGACGGAGTCTCCGAAGCTTGCGACATAGATCTCGCCAGAGCGATTGTCGTACGCCAGCGAGCTACCGTACGCCGCGACGCTGTCGAGCGGGACCGGGAAGTTCCCCGGAATGAGGGAGTTGTTGAAGATTACCAGGGTGTGATTGACGGCCCACTGGGTCGCTGCGGGCCTCGCGAACGACGAAACCGACGGACCGGTTCCTGCGCTCCTGGCACCCCAGGCTTGTCGCACCGATGGAACGCCAAGAGCCGCAGCATGGCCCACGGGCACAGCCCCGGGCGGGGAGCCCGCCGGGGTTGCTCCTCCCGCATGAGGGGAGAGTACGCCACATCCGAGCCCGGCCGTCGCGCTCAGCACGACGACCAGCCAGAGCACCGCGAGGGGCGTTGTTGAGTTCGTCACTCTACGCCCGGAGACCGATGCGCGAAGGCAACGATGCGGTCCTCCAAGTCGCGGCGAGAGTTGTACCAGTATAAGGAAGAGTGGGCAGTCAACTACCTGAGCTCGACCGATTCCCGTCGTAGGGGGTCCAGCCCTCCCGTAGCGTGAACCTCCATCCCGGCGGGGGCCAAGAAAAATGTCGGAGGGGGACACCGCCGTTCTATTCATATCCCTGCCTTGGTGGGGGGTTTAAGTAATCAAACTCAATACATTATGTGGTGAAAGGTGCTACCGTTCGACCCCGACGAGGTTCGCATCGAACCGTCGAAGCACTTTCGGAACCTGAAGATGCGAAAATGGGATTGGGACATCACGGATCTCCGGGACTCACTTCGGAGCCCCGTGAGAGTCGTCCCCAGAGGAAGACTCAAACTGGAGGTGTGGGTCCGAAAGGGCGGATCGAAGAAACTAGTTTTGAGCTTCTATCGCGAAGAGAAGCTGGTTCTGGTAATCACTGGAACAGAGGGATGATTCGACGATGAGGTGTCCGGTGTGCGGCAAGGGAGACCTCCTTTCGGTCGACGATATCCTTTCGGATATCGAAGGGCTCGCGTTCGTTGAACGTGGGCACCGTTGCTCCGCTTGCGGCGAGGAGTTCATTGATGAGGCGGCTAGCAAGAGGACGATCAAGGTCGCTCGCCGACTGGGAATCTGGGGAGAGCCATTACGGCTGAGGCGGAAGCTGTCCCATAGCGGAAGAGGCATAGTGCTACGAATCCCAGAGGATCTGCGGCAGAGCATGGGACTGAAAGGCACGGAGTCCATTGCACTGTCGAAGATTGGTTCCCGAAAGATCCTGCTAGAAGTCGAAGTGAAGTGAGCTTCGGCGGGGATTCGGAACGTCGATTGGGCCGCAGGACCGGGCGCGCGAAGTGTACGAGCCTCGGAGGGGGAAAAACTGAATCGTTCATACCCCATGTAAGCCGCCCGCCTGGCGGCTCAGGCTCAAGACGGAAGGGCCCCCCGTTACACAACCCCCTAGTAAGAAATCGGTCCGATTTGACTCGGTGGCGGGTCCACTAGCGCAACGTGCCCCTTTCAGGCGCCAAGATCCAACGCCAGACGCTAGGGCTGGCTACCAAAGTTACCTGCAACGGCCCGCATCCCTACGGGGCACGATATATTCGAAACAACTCTCCGAAGACCGTGGATTCTTCCGCAGCTCCGAGAGCTTCGGCCGTGGGGGAACCCCCGGGACCCACAGCCCCACCCTACCGGCTGCTACGTCGCGAACCTTCACGGCCGCACACCTCCGTGCTACTCGTACTGCTAAGTGGGATCTTCTCATTCATCGAGGCGTTCGTCGACCTTGGTTCTGGGGTCCACTTTTCCGGCCTGAGCCTTTCGTCGCTCTCCGGCGATTCCAGCTGGCTCGGCGGTGCCAACATCTTGTTCGGGACGCTGATACTGTTCTTGGCCCTTCAACTCCACCAGACCCGCTGGTACCATCGCATGATCGGAGGTCTTGTCGCGATCCTTGCTATGTGCTCCCTGCTCGTCGGGGGCGGCTTTCTGTTCGGTTCAGCGCTGGGAATTGGCGGAGGGGTTCTGGCGATAGCTTGGACTCCGACACCTCCGTTCTACCTCGCGCCCCAGGACGAATCGATGTGCCCCCGCTGTGGGGCAGTGGTAGCATCGACTGATCGGAACTGCCCAACCTGCGGCTGGGCCACCTAAGCGGAGCACCTCAAGTTGATTCAGGCGGGTCGAGAGCCTACCGAGGATTCTGCAACGCACTGTCTTGCAATGGCAGAGCCGAGGAGGGGCTCCTGAAGCGGCGGTACCGTTTTCCGGCAGGTGAAATCTTAATGCCAAACGATGCCCGGCGACTCGTGCTCCATGAGCGGGCTCAAGCTGGACCATGCGATGGTCATGGTTCGCGATCTTCGTGCCGCCTCGGATGACTTCGCCAGGCTCGGATTCCGCGTACTCTCCGGGGGCCGCTTCCCGGTGGGGATCGAGAACGCGATTATTCCCTTCGGAGTGCACGGCCCGTATCTTGAGCTCGTAAGTGTTTACCGGCCCGGGAGCTCACAGATCCAGGACAACGAGGAGTTTCTCGTCCAGGGCGAGGGAGCGATGTACGTCGGTCTCGAGGTGACCTCCGCTGCTGAGGTCGCGAAACGTCTGCGGGGTGTTGGCCTTGAGATTGGGGGTCCGACATCGGAGACCATCCAGCCGGAGGGTGGCCACGAGGCACCTTTGGCCCTCTGGCACACGGTGACTATCCAGCATGGAGCGTCGCCGCGGAGCGACCCTCTATTCTTCACCGAGTACAACACCGCGCGTCGAACGGAGTGGTGGAAGCGCCAAGAAGAACGGGGGGTAGCGCAACCCAACGGCGCCCAGAGCTTCTCCTCGGCTTGGCTTGCAGTCGACGATTTCGACGAGGCGCTGGTTAGGTACGAGGCCCTTGGGCTTCGGCGAGTTCGGGAACTTCAGCTCGACTGGTTACAGTCCCGGGCGGTCGAGCTTGCACTCGACCGGGGCTCCCTGCTACTGCTCGAAGGCACCTCCCCAGATGGGCCCTTGGCAGCGCTCCTCGCACTCCACGAATCCAAGATCGAGCTTCCGGGAGTAAGCCTCGAGGTATCGAGCGTCGATTCGGCGCTCACCTCGATGTCGCCGGACCTTGCGAGAATGCTCGAACCTTCGGCGGGTCCGTGGGGACGCAACGTCGTGATCCCTCCGGAGCTCGGTCATGGCATGTGGGTCGAACTCTTTGAACGTCCAGGAAGAACGCGTGTGGTCAGTTCTCTGCCGACCCATAGCTAAGCCACCGGTAAATAGAGAGCGGACGCAAGGGACGTTCGAGCGGGACGAGCGAGGATGTTAGGTGGAAAGTTAATCCGAGCTGGAATTGCGACTGAGCCTTGTTTCGTCGGGGATTGGGTTGCCAGCCCCACTGCCCTTCAGAGGTTTCATTAGCCACACAAACTTCCGACTCGCAGGAACCCTTGGGCTCAACGTGACGGCTTACACCTCCACTGAGCTGACCGCGATAATCATCCAGGTTTTGATCGCGTTTCTCGTCATTCGCCGCTCATACGCGATGACACAAGGCGTACCGTATTCGGTCGCTCGCCTCGTCGGCTTCCCGGCGCTGATACTGGTTCTTTGGGGATTCAGCGAGCTGGAATCGATCCTCCTGACTCCCTGGGCGCTCCCGTACCTGATCGCGCTGGATTCCGTGATCCTGGTCATCACCACATTCGCAATCACGAGTGTCGCGGAAGGCATGACCCGGGTGGCGCCCGGACTGTCGGGGACCTTCTCGTATCGAATAGGATTCTCCCTGGCCGCTCTCTTCGTAGGGGCATTCGTCCTGCGCATCGGCATCGCTATCGCCCTGTTCCCAAGCGCGCTCGAGTTTGGCAGTCCACCCGGGGGGTATCCCCCGATTCAACAACAGGTAGTGCTGGGAACCATCGATGCGCTCTTCTCCGTGAGCGTAGGACTGTTGATGGGGCGATCTCTCGGCATTTCCCGCAAAGTCCGAGCTGCCCGGGCGAGTAACGCAGGCAGTGGAACTCGCTGAGCAGGAAGACCAGGACAGGGTATGACCGAATCATCACCGGCAACTTGGAACCTTCGGCTCCAACGATGGGCTGAGGGAGAACCCAACGTCAGACTCGCGCTGCTAGTGGGCTCCCAAGCGCGGACGGATATGCCAGCGGATTCGTTTTCCGATATCGACCTCGCCTTGTTCGCACGCGATCCCAACCGCATCCTCCGAGACGAAAGCTGGATCTCAGGACTCGGAACCTACTGGACCTCCCACCTCGAAGGAAATGCGCTTGAGTCGGGAGAAGAACGTCGCGTCCTCTTCGATGATGGGCAGGATGTCGACTTCGCAGTGTTCCCGATGGAATCTCTGGGCGCACTGACTGCCGATCCCCGCGCTGTTACGATATTGAGGAGGGGATTTCGCCCCTTAGTCAACAAAGACTCCGTGGAACTCATCTTGCCTCGGGACGAGCCAGCTCCGGTTACGCCGAGTCTCTCCGATTTTTCGAATCTCGTAAGCGATTACTGGTTTCACTTGGTTTGGACGGCCAAGAAGCTTCGCCGAGGGGAGCTGCTGACAGCATTGGAGGCAACCAACGGATGCTTGCGAGCAATCCTCATACGCGCCATCCGGTTGCACGCGGTCGCGCGCGGGCCGAAGGGCCGGGACCTTTGGAACAGTGCGAGGTTCTTCGAGAAGTGGGCAGACCCCCGGGAGATTCGCGATTTCCCTCAGACCGTAGCGCAATACGATGCTCTCTCGATCGCCCTAGCGTTGCGAGCGAATCGGGAGCTCTTTGCCTGGCTCATCGACGAACTCAGACTGACCCTTGCTTTCGCTTCACCCATCCACGATCAGCCGGGTCTTTCAAGCTACTTGGACAGCCTCCTCGACCAAGTAAAGGCATGACACGCATGCGCCTCTCGTTTCAACGGGACGACGGTGTCGAAGCGAGTAAATCGATCGACCTGCATCGATCCGAGCGTAGGCGGCGGACGACCCGGTGCCAGGCGCACCCGGTCGCTTAGACATCGGACCCGTTTCCGGAGGGGCAAACTGGTTCATATCCGAAACAGGTGAACGGGAAGTCGATCCCCTTTCTCGGCGAGAAATCCGCTAAATGTGTCGGAGGGGGGATTTGAACCCCCGGCCCCAGGATGTCCCCCGGGACGCGGACCGCGCCCCGCTATGAGTCCCGTACTCTACCAGGCTGAGCCACTCCGACAGTGAGCGGACGGTCGATCCGCATTCTCGGCATGACCTAGGTCGCGGAGCCCTCGCCGGCCTCGGCGACCTCGACCGGGGTGGCGGGTCCCTCGGGGGCGGCTTCGGGGACCGGAACCGGCACTTCGTCGCTGATGATCCCGAGCACGATCGACCGCCGGATCTCTATCTTCTTGAGAGGGTACAGGGACTTCACGCCGTGGGCGAGGAGCTTCGACAGCTCCCCCTGCAGCATTTCGTGGACGAACTCGGCCGCGGGCTTCAGCTGGGCCTCCTCGGTAAGGATCTTGATGATCCGGTGGCGCAGCTCGGCCCTAAGGCGCGTCTGCAGCCGCTGCTCGCCGACGGCGACGGGCTTCAAGATGATCTGGACACCGTCCTTGGTTGTCACGGTGAGTGCGAGGTCGATCTTCGAGCGCTTGCGGCGGGCCAGCCGGCGGACGTAGTCGGAGGTGAGGTCGTGCCCGATGAACCGGGCCTCGGCCACGCCGTCCCCGGAGATCCGCTCGATCCGGAAGCGCAGCTTGACGTGGGCCTTGCCCGAGTCGGCCGCGCTGGACAGCTCGGGGAGGGTGGTCTCGAGCGTCCGGCCGGTCAGCTGCTCCGGTTCGCTCGCGACCGTCTCGCCGAGGTCGACGTGCTGGAAGAGGCCCGGGGCTCGGACCTTGTACCAGCGCTTCGAGCGCCACTTGTCCTTGACCGTGCGGGCCAAGGCCGGCTTTTTCGCGCCGGACTCCTTCTCTGCCATCGCTCGCGCGCCCGCCGACCCGGGCGGGCTACTTAACCCTAGCTTGACCGGTTCTCGCCGAGGGCGGGCGCCCCGTCCCCAGGGGGCGGATTCGGGCGGCCAGCGCCCCGAAAAGGAGCGCCGGACGGCCCGGCCGGCCGCGGCAAACTACATATCTCGAACCTAGCTCCGCGCGCCGTGACCGCTCCTCCGGGCGACGGACCCGCGCCGGGAACCCGCGCGACCGCGGCCGACCTTCGCGCCGCGCACGCCGTGGTCGAGGCGCCGGCGGAACGGTTCCGCCACGAGGTCCTGACCTCGATCGACACGCTCAAGGCCCGCGGCCTCGACCGGGCCCAGACGTTCCGCGCCCTCTTCCCGCGCACCATCCTCCCCGACCAGACGTACGAGGACCTTGTCGCGGGGATCGTGGCAGGGGCCCATGTGCTGTTCTTCGGACCTTCCGGGGCAGGCAAGACGAGCCTCGCGAAGGACCTGTGGGAGCTGTTCCCGAAGGGGGTCTGGGTCGTGGACGGGTGCCCGGTGCTCGACCATCCGTTGAGCCTGGTCGACCGCGCCGTGGCCACGAAGTACCCTGCGTGCCCGATCTGCCGCCGGCGGTTCGCCCCGGGGGGCGACATCGCGAAGTTCGACCCGACCACGGTCGACCCTGCCCGCGTTCCGGCCGAGTTCATCATCCTCCGTGAGGGGTACGGGTTCGCCCGTGTCCAGGGAAGCTCCGAGGTGTTCCCCGATCACCTGACGGGGAACATCAACCTCCGAAAGCTCGAGGAGATCGGCGACCCGATGAGCCCACTGGTCCTGGAACCCGGGAAACTCCTGCAGGCGAACCGCGGGTTCCTGCTCGTCGACGAGATCGGCAAGCTTCCGCTCGGGACGCAGAACGTGCTCCTCCAGTCGCTCCAGGAGGGGACGGTGACGCCGTCGAAGTCCCGGGAGACGTTCCCCGGACTGTTCGTGGCCGTGGCCACTTCGAACCTCGCCGACCTCGACAACATCAACGACCCGCTCTCCGACCGGCTCACGAGCCTCCACGTGGGGTTCAACGAGCGCCACGCCGACAACCGCCGCATCGTCGAGCTCGGGCGGTCCGCGGACCCGGACATCTACGTCCCCGAGATCCTGGTCGACGCCGCCGTGCGCGTGATCGAGGCTTGGCGCCTTCGGATGAGCGAGGAGAACCCGGACATCGGCGAGGTCGGGTCGAACCGGACGCTCCTCGATGTCGCGGAAAGGACGAGCGCGATCGCGGTGCTGGACGGCCGCGCGCTCCCTTCCAGCGCGGACCTCAAGGCCGGCCTCCTACACGCCATGCGCGGCCGCATCCGGGCCCGCAGCGGCGACTCGTTCCGCCAGAACCAGAAGCGGGTCATCGAGTTCGTGGACCAGTACCTGCCCGCGGCGCTCAAGCGGAGCTCGGGGGTCTACTGGTGCCGCTACTTCGAGGGACCGCTCAAGAAGAACTCGGGCGAAGCCGAGGCGTTGGTGGGCGAGGGACGGCGTCTGAAGGACGACCGGTCGCTCGCGGCGGGGTTCGAGACCGACACCACCACGTTCCCCAAGTTCCGCCTCTTCTCGGGGTACGTTGCGGAGCGCGAGCACCCGGCCCGGACGATCCCGCGGGTCGAGGCGGCGGTCAGCGTCTTCCGTCTCCTCGAGGAGTTCTCCCTGTTCTCCTGCAAGGGCGAGGACGGAGACGACGCCCCCCTCTAGTCCGGAGATCGAGCTCCCGGACTGCGCCCTGTACACGGACGACGTCACCTCGGACGACCTGATCGACGCCCTCGACCGCGCCCTCCTCGTGCGGACGCTCGCCGAGCGGGGGGTCGACGGAGCCCGGTCCCTCCTCAAGGAACGTGCGCGGGAGGACGCGGAGCTCAAGGCGCGGCTCGACCGGTTGCGTGAGCGGCTCCGGGCCCAGGCGAACCGCCAGGTCCGACACCGCCTCGCGGAGTACGACCGGCGGGTGGGCGAGCTCGCCCTCCTCGAGCGCCGCTCGGACGAGGAGGTCGCCCGCCGCATCGCCGAGCTCGAGGAGCGGCTGCGCGCCGCCCGCTCGGCGGACTGGACGCGGGGACCGCCCACGATGCTCTTCGACGACATCCAGAGCGCGCTGCTCGTTCCCGACGCCTCTTGGAACCGGCCGCCGGCCCGCCCGGGGATCCTGGCCCGGATCCGAGCCGCGTTCCGTCGGTTCGGCGCCTGGCTCGGACGCCTCTTTGGCCGGCGCCGCGGGGCCCCCACTCCCCGGTCGAAGGACCGTACGGTCTCGCTGGCGTTCCTCGCGGCCAACGGGCGCACCCTGGGTCCGACCGAGCTCGGGAACGCACTCGCGAGCCTGACGACCTCCCAGCGGGAGGAGCTGTCCGACCGGGTCGAGGGGACGATCAAGAACCGCGAGCGCATCATCGAGCGCGAGGCCGAGGAGAAGCGTCGGGCCGCGGAGTCGCAGCGCCGGCGGCTCGAACAGGAGCGGGAAGAGGCGAAGCGGCGGGCCGAGGCGGATACCGACCAGAAGGTCAAGGCGGCGGAGGAGGGCCGGTTCGAGCGCGAGCTCAAGGAACGGGGGTTCGTCGCCGAGCAGGGTGGCGAGCTGGTCGTCACCTACGGGCTGGTGGAGCGGTTCGCGCGCATCCTTCTCGAGGAAGAGACCCGGCAGCTGCCCGGGGACATCCGCCTCTCGCTGAAGGGCGGCGGGTCGACGGGGGTCTACGAGAAGGCGAAGCTCCGGCGGCTCGAGGAGGTCGCTCGCCTCGACGTCCCGTCCTCGCTCCTCGAGACGCGGCTCGCCGGCCGACGTCACATCGACGAGTCGACCAGCTACGTCTACCGCGAGGTGACGTCGGAGCGGGTCCACGTGGTGCTGGCGTTCGACCGGTCGGGGAGCATGTCGGAGGGTGGGAAGCTCGACGCGGCGAAGAAGGCCCTCCTCGCGCTCTACGTGGCCATCCGCCGCCGGCACCCCGATGCCACGATCGACGTCCTTGCGTTCGACAACACCGTCTCGGTCCTCGACCTGGTGGAGCTCTGGGAATGCAAGGCCGGGGCGTTCACGAACACCGCGGAGGCCCTCCGGGCCGCCCATCTCCTCCTCCGCTCCTCGCGGGCCAGCCGTCGGGAGGTCTACCTGATCACGGACGGCCTCCCCGAGGCGTACACCGACGACGAGGGCCGGGTCCGATCGGGCCAGCTGGACGTCGCGATGGAGCACGCCCTCGAGCGTGCGCGCGAGCTCGCGACCGTCCAGCCGATGCGGCGGACAGTGATCCTCCTCAAGTCGGACCACCCCGAGTACGAGGTCGCCGCGCGCTCGCTCGCCCGGACGCTGCTCGGGGAGCTCGTCGTGACCGACCCCGCCCACCTCGGCGTGGAGCTCCTAGTGCGGTGGGCCCACGGCGTGGAGACCGAGCGGAAGGTCGAGGTTCCGGCTGCGCCCGCCCACCCTACGGCCCCCGCGGGCGCCGAGCGCGGCGCCCGGTCCAAGGGGCGACGGAAGGACCGCCGGATGGGCGGCTGATCGCGCCGCCTGTGGCCGTCAATCTTTATCTGACGAGCCGGACGTACCGGGGCCCGAGGAAACGATGACCGAGAGTCGCGAGCAGGCCCAGTTCCGGCAGCACCTGGCCGAGATGCGCCGGGCGACCGCGGGACTCGGCAAGGATTTCGCTCGGGAATTCTCCGACCTCGACAACAAGATCGAGCGGCTGGGCCACACGACCGCCCAGGACGCCAAGTACCTGGCGGTCGACATCGAGCACGACCTCTCCAACCTCGGCCGGACGGTCGACTCGGAGCTACGGCAGCTCCCGCACCGGATCGGCGCCGGCGCCACCGCCATCGGGGCGGGCACCGCGCGGGCGGCCGGCGCGGCCCGGGACGCGATGGTCTCGGCCGGGAAGCGGGCTAAGACCGGCACGAAGAACGCCCTGGCCAGCGCCGCGGGCGTGAAGCGGACCCCGATGAAGACCTGGTCCCCGCCGGGCGCCTCGGACGAGGAATCCCCGTCCAAGGACGAGTCGGCCTAGGCCGGTCGAACGGCCCCGTCGGCCCTGCCGGCGGCGATCTCGGCCCGGACGAGACGGACAGCAGTCGCCAGGTATTCCGGGTCGACGTCGAACCCCACGAAGCCGACACCGAGCCGGGCGGCCGCGACCGCGCTCGACCCGATCCCTGCGAACGGGTCGACCACGACCTTGGTGCGGCCGACCCCGTGGAGGCGGATGCACCACTCGGGGAGCTCGGGCGGGAACGAGGCCGGATGCGGCCGGTCCCGGCTCCGGGACCGGATGGTCGCGTAGGGCAGGAACCAGGTGTTGCCCCGGCACCGGCGGTCGCGCCCGGTCCGGCCCCAGCGCTTCACGTTCGACTTGTCCTGGTACGGGACGCCGATCGAGAGCCGGTCGATAGGAACTGCCCCGGTCCTCGTGAAGTGGAAGATGTACTCGTGCGCCCCGTGCAGGTACCGCTCGGAGACGAGCGGCTTGTAGTGCCCGAGCGCGAGGTCGCGCTCGAGGCCCGCCGAGCGGCCCGCGGCCCGGCGGTCGATGGCGATCGATTTGACCCAATGGATGACGTTCTGGAGGACGAAGGGGCGGCCGGCCGCCCTTGCGACGTCCCACGGGAGCCAAGGGTCGCTCGGGGAGGCGCCCACGTTCAGGAAGAACGAGCCGGCCGGGGCCAGGACGCGGTCGACCGCGCCCCCGAGCTCCCCGGTCCAGGCGAGGTACTCGTCCCGGGGCCGGTCGTCGGCGTAGCGGGAGTAGCGGACCCGCCGGTTGTAGGGAGGGCTCGTGACGACCACGTCCGCCCGACGGACCCGTCGGGGGAGCTCCGCGATGGCGTCCGCGTTCCACAGGACGATCGAACGCCCGTGCCCGAGGGGGAGGCGCGCGAACGGCCGCGCGGCCGGACGCACCATCGGCCCGCCCTCGCCCGGCCGCGGCGCTACCGCGTGGCCGGCGGGGCGGAGGCCCGCATCTTGGCGAGCTCGGCCTGTGCCTCGGCGAGCGCCTTCTCGGGCTCCTTGTAGTAGAAGGAGACGAGCCGACCGACGTCGCGGTGGGTGTAGGGCTTCTGGCGGGTCGCCCGCGCGTCCAGGGCCATCAT
>DATGZQ010000065.1:0-6554 GCA_035297125.1 Thermoplasmata archaeon | reverse complement strand
TGCACTGCCCATTTCTCTTCGAGCCAGGACTTCGACCGGTACGGTTCGCTGCCGGTACCACGGACCGCGCGGTTGACAGCGATCCCACTCCGGCCCTTCCGAAGCGAGGAATACTCGTTGCCGATCGTGAACGTGCGGGACCGACCGGGGCTGGGGAGCCCAAACCGATGAACCCAGGCGAGAACGGTCGCCGGCAAGACCCCGCACGCCTCGGCGATGTCCTTCAGCGGTCGGTTGCGTTCCACGTACTCGCGCTCGAGCCAGACGCGTTCTTGATAGAGCGCTGGGCGGGCGATTTCTGCGCCATTGACGTTTAGCCGGTAGCTTCCGTCAATCCAGACGGCCTTCCCGTTCGCTTCGTGCAAACCGGTCCGCTCGGCAAGCGTGCTCCACCCCTCCTCGAACAGGAACCGGTGGTCGGCGGTGCAGTCGATCCACTTTCCATCGTCCAGCGTCATCCGGAAGATGGGTTTGGGGCCGTTTCGGACAACGTCGACAAGCCGCGAGTGGCGGAAGGTTCGATCCTCTTCGTCCAACTGGCGGACCTTCATCGCCCGGAGCCGGTCTTGTCGATAATGCGGATTCTTCTGCCGGCCCCATCTTCGATTTCGGGTCGGCTGGAATTTTCTCCACACCTCCTCTACCCGCATCGGATAGACCCGGGCGCCACCGTCTGGCTTCCGCCCGGGCAGGTCGAAGAAGATTCGCGTGCCCTCTGCCAGACACGCCGTCCGATGACGGATCCATTGGCGAGCGATGTACATCGGGAGCCGAACGAGGAACTTGTACTCGACCATCTCGAACGGCGTCGTGTGCCGGTGGCGCATCAAGTATCGAATCAGTCCCCGATCGTCTCGTGCGGTCTTCGTACCCTTCCCGTAGGAGACACGCGCCGCCTGGACGATCGCGGAGTCGTCCCCCATGTAGTCAACCAAGGCCACGAACCCATGGGAAAGGATGGGATGCCGAACCCCGATCTCCTTGTCCGCAGAGGGCACCGTGACTCGGTGCATCGGGGCGGACCCGTCAGCCATGGTTCGGGGAGCGTGAGCGAGAGATAAAGGGCGCTTGGGCCAGGTCGTGAAACGCCCGGCAAACCCTAAGCCAATCTAGCCTCCTCGATTCGGCCGGGGCGAGGTACGATGGCAAGGATACTTGTGGCCGTCGCCTGGCCTTACGCGAACGGGCCTTTTCATCTAGGTCACCTCGCCGGCGCCTATCTTCCCGGCGACATCTTCGCCCGCTTCCATCGCTTGAGGGGTGACGAGGTGCTGATGGTGTCAGGGTCGGACATGCACGGGACACCGATCCTCGTCGCGGCAGAGAAGGAAGGGCGCCCCCCCGCGGAGGTTGCGGAACGGTTCGACGCGATCAACCGTTCGGCGTTCGAGAAGCTCGGGTTCTCCTTCGATCTGTTCACGACGACACGGACGATCGTGCACGAGCGAACGGTGCAGGAGGTGTTTCTCGCGCTTCTGGAGCACGGGTTCGTCCGGCGCCGTACGGAGGAATCGCCCTACTGCCCGCAGCACCGGCGGTTCCTCCCCGACCGCTACCTCGTCGGCACGTGCCCGCACTGCGGGTTCGAGTCGGCGCGAGGGGACGAGTGCGACCGATGCGGTCGCCCCCTCGAGGCTCGCACCCTTCTCCAACCCCGATGCTCGCTTTGCGGAACCCCGGCGGAGCTCCGGCCCACTGAGCACTTCTATCTCGAGCTCGACCGACTTCAGCCGAGGCTCGCCGAATACCTGGCAGAGCAAGGGCACTGGCGCCCGGGTACACTGCGCGTCGCCGAGAACTTCCTCGCCGAAGGGCTCCACCCCACGCCCATCACGCGCGACCTCGACTGGGGGGTGCCGCTACCGTTGGATGGGTACGCGACCAAACGGTTCTACGTCTGGTTCGAGGCGCTTATCGGCTATCTCTCTGCGTCCAAGGAATGGGCGATCCGCGCGGGCCGACCCGACGCGTGGCACCGCTTCTGGGACGTTCGCGAATCCGTTCGACAGTACTATTTCGTCGGCAAGGACAACAAGTTCCACCACACGATCGTCTGGCCCTCGGTGCTGATCGGGGTGGGAGGGTTCCGACTCCCGTTCGACGTTCCCGCCAACGAATGGCTTCTGGTCGGGGGGAAGAAGGTCTCGAAGTCCCGAACGCAGGAACAGGATGCGTTCATCCCGAGCCTGCTCCAGAACTATCCGCCTGACGTGATCCGCTTCTACGGCGCGATCCTCGCCCCGGAACACCACGACACCGAGCTGGACTGGGACGAGTTTCACAACCTGCGATACGAGATCCTCGCGAACCAGTACGGTAACCTGGTCCAGCGTACGCTCGTCCTCGCCCGGGAGCGCTTCGCCGGGCGGATCCCCTCTCCCCCCGAGGGATGGACCCCGGATCTCTTGTCGGGGACCGGCGCCCGGATACGCGACGCGCACCGGAAGATCACCGACGCCCTGGAAGCCGTCCGGCTGAAGGAGGCCCTCGATCTCGCTCTGGAAGAGGTTCGGGAGGCCAACCGCCGCTTCCACGAGGCGAAACCGTGGCAGGGCTCGGACTCCGACCGGGCTCGGACGATCTACGAAACCGCCTGGCGATTGCGGGCGATCGCGCTCTGGCTCTCCCCGACGCTTCCGTTCTCGAGCGCAGAGGTGTACCGGATGCTCGGCTTCGCGAACCCCCCCTCTCCGGGCGACTGGGAGACCGCCCTGGAGCCCGTCCCGGCAGGACAACCGCTCGGCGAGATCCGGCCCTTGTTTCCGCGACCTGAGCCGGCACCCAAGGAGGGAGCTGCCGGGGTCGCCCCCGCCGCCGGACCTAGCGGTGATGTGCCGCTCGCGCTCAGGGTCGGGGTGATCCGGTCGGCGACGGTTCACCCTTCCGCCGACAGGCTCTACGTCCTCGAGGTCGACGACGGCGGCTCGAAGCCAAGGACGATCGTCGCCGGCCTTCGCTCGTCGTATCCCGAGGAGGCGCTGCGAGGCCGCCCGGTCGTGTTCGTAGCCAATCTCGCGCCCCGCACCATTCGTCGCGTCACGTCCCAGGGGATGGTGCTCGCCGCCGAATCCGGGGAACGCGCCGTCCTGCTCTCCCCTCCCGAAGGGATCACGGCAGGCGCGTACGTGCCCGGGTCCGGTCCCGAAGACCGGATGGTCACGCACGAAGAGTTCTCAAGCGTCGCGCTCTCCGTCGGTAGAGCCGGCGCCAACGCCGCCGGTGGCAGGACCCCGGTTGACCTCGGGGGACGTACCGTGAGCGTGCTCGGAGAGTGGCCCGCCGGAACGGTGGGGATCGTCCGCCGCCCGTCCGAGGCATCCTCGGAGGGGGTCTTCCTCTCGTTCGGACCCGGCAAGCCCATCCACCCGTCCGAGGCCGTTCCTCTGGGCGCCAAGGTTCGATGACGTGCCGCTCCGGCTCGACCTGCACGTCCACTCCCGGTACTCCCCCGACTCCCAGGTCCCCGTCGAGGCGTACGTGGGCCGCCTTGGTGTCGTCGGGTTGGACGGCCTCGCGCTCACGGACCACAATACCGTGGGCGGCCATGCAGAGCTCCGTGCCCTCGCGCAGCGTCACCCGGACATTCTCCTGGTTCCTGGCGTGGAGGTCTCGACCATCGAAGGGCACCTCCTGGTCTACGGGGTAAGCGAGGCGCCCCCTCCCCGTCGGGAGATGGCCGAAACGGTCTCGTGGGTACAGGCGCACGGAGGGGAGGCCGTGCCGGCCCATCCGTTCCGATGGACCCACGGCGTAGGAGGCCGCGCCGCCCGGTCGGCGCCCGTTCCCGCACTCGAGACCATGAACGGGCACAACTCTCGGCGGGCGAACCTCCGGGCGTCGCGACTCGCGACCCTGCGTAAGCTCGGGGCTACTGGCGGGGGCGACGCCCACGTCGTCCCCGACCTCGGACGTGCCTTCACGGAAGTTCCGGACGGCACCGCATCGGTCGACGATCTCCTGGAGGCGATCCGTCGGGGTCGGAGCCTCGCGGGCGGGGGTTCGGCTCCCTTTGCTCTACGAGTCCGTGTGGTGGCTCGATCGACCGCCCTCCGCATCCGACGGGGTTTTCGTACGGTATAGCGGGTGCCGAGGCGGGCCCGAGCCCGGGGGAGTTGGACCGAGCCCGTCAGGGTGTTCGGAGGGCGGACGAGGGCATTCCCAGCGGGACCTGAGAGCTTTATGCCCGACCCTCCTCGGCCCTGCCGCGCCGAGGTGGCAGAATGGTTAATGCGGCGGACTGCAGATCCGCTTCCTGGGGGTTCGATTCCCTCCCTCGGCTTACGGTTCTCGCCGTATCGTTCGGTTCCACAACCTTGCACCGGGCGCGCGGTTGATAATCGAGCCCCCAAAACGGGCGGGCTGTCTAACGCGGGTGGGGCCAGCCAGGAGGCGATTACGCGAGGTTCATTTTCTTCAGCAGGACTTGGAATCTCGGATCGTTCCGTACGCGAGCGAAGAATGGCTCCAGGCGCCAGAACTGGATCCCCATTTTCCGGGCCCTGACCGCGAGCTCCAGCCAGCGGAAGGTTGCGTCCAGGTCGCCTAGACGCGCGTACACGCCAGCTATCTGGGTGTCGGGTCGAACAGGCTCGGGTAGTCCCTCGATCGACTGCAGCAACTCTCTCGCCCGGCCCCCTTCACCGATGGTGGCGTAGTACACCGCGTTGGCCGTTACGATTTCCGGCCGTCCCGGAAGTAGTTCGCCCAGACGATCGATTTCCTTACGGGTCTCCTCCATATCACCGCGTGCCATAGCAAGGGAGAACCGACAATCATGGTACAGGATGCCGAAATTCTCGACACGCCCAAGCTTCTCCAGTCGGTCCTCCGCTTCGTCCAGCCGCCGAAGGTAGATCAGGAGATGGACTCTCGAGGAAAGGAGGAGGGAGGAGAGAGGGTCGAGCTGCTCCGCGAGAGCCTGTTCCCGTAGGGCCTCCTCCGTGCGTAACTGGTCCGAAAGAAGGTTCGCATACCACATTCGCGCCCAGGCGAAGCTCGGGTTCAGGGCGATGGCGAGCTGGAGCTCCTTCTCAGCCGATGCAAAGTCGTAGTCGTCCCACAGAATCAGTCCCAACGATGCGTGCGCTTCGGCAAGGTTCGGGTCGAGCTCAATCCCCCGCGAGGCATGCTGGCGGCTCAGGGCCTCCCACTCGGCCTGCGGAAGATGATGATACGTGCCCCCCAGGAGCCGGTGGAGGTCCGAAAGTCCGGCGTGGGCCGCGGCATTCCGGTCGTCAAGAGCGATGGCGCGCTCGAAGTGCTCCTGGGCCGCACGCATCTCCGTCTCAGTGAACCCACGTAGGCTCGTTCGCCCTTGGAGGTACTCGAGGTACGATTCCGGGCGAGGAGGGGTTCGCTGGTCAAGGCGAGCTTCGTCTCGAGAGAGCAGCTTGAGCTTCAGCGCTTCGGCCACCTGCTTCGCCATCTCGGACTGCAGGGCGAAGACGTCGTCCAGCTCGCGGTCGTAGGAGTTCGCCCAAACATGCCCTTGGGACGCAACGTCGATGAGCTGGGCGGTGATCCGAAGCCGATTCCCGGCCTTGCGTACGCTCCCCTCGAGAACCGACGAAACCCCCAGCTCCGCCCCGATCTGAGAGACCCCTTTGGAGGTGGCCTTGTACGGCATCACCGAGGTTCGCGCGATGACGCGAAGATTCCTCAGCTGAGATAGCACGGTGATGAGCTCCTCCGTGAGACCGTCCGCAAAATACTCGTCCTTCGCATCCGGGCTGATGTTGGTGAAGGGGAGGACTGCGAGTCCCGTCGGCCCGGAGTTCGCGGATGGAGATTCTCCCGCCTCCCGGGACAGGATGACGCGATAGACCTCTACGGGGAATCGGACGTTTTTGAGTATCTGGGGCGCCAGCTTTTCGAGTCGGTTGGGAATCTTGTTTCGAACCTGAGCGAACACGGCCTCGGTGACGCATATCCCCCCGGCCTCGGCGAGGGGCTCGATCCGAGAAGCGACGTTCACGGAGTCTCCGAAGATGTCTGCCCCACGCACCTCGACATCCCCGAGGTGGATCCCGATTCGTAACGTGATGGGGGAGAGGCCCGCCCGCGAGTTGCGCTCCTGCAGACGCTGCTGAATATCGATCGCGCACTCTACCGCGCGTAGGGCACTATCGAACTCGGCGAGGAACCCGTCGCCCATCGACTTAATCGCGCGTCCCTGGTGGGTCGCGAACAGGGGCCGAACGAGCGCCTCCTGTTCGTCCCTCAGGCGAAGGGCCCCTGTCTCGTCGGTTTGGGCCAACGCGGTAGACCCGACCATGTCGGTGAACATGATCGCGGCGAGCCGTCGAGTGGAGGCCACGGTCGTCGAACGGTTTCCGTTAGTTTAAGGCCCCCGTCGGAAGCACCCGTGCTAACAGGTCCGAAACGCGCCCGTTCTCTAAAGGGGGGTCTCATGGTTTACCGCGTCCGCCTTTCTCTCACTGGGGGGTTCTCTGAAGGGAGGATCCCCCCGAGAGCCTGGCGTCGGGCCCACCCCGTGGTCGGTGGGCGGCAAGGTTAGGACACGAACTTTTCGACGATTCCTTCCCTCGGCTCGA
>DATGZQ010000064.1:0-3812 GCA_035297125.1 Thermoplasmata archaeon | reverse complement strand
GAACAAGGTCCCGCCCACGTTGAACACTGCGACGGGACCGCCGTCCACTGTCACGCGTAATGCTTTCCCCGGTTCGGGGGACTTCGCTCCTAGGACCTTCACGGGCTTCCCGAACTCGCGACCCTACCCCGGGGAGGGTATTGAAGCGTGCGGAACGGGCCTGGGATCGTTGCACCGATCCGAACACCCACGCAGCTCTCGAGTTCTCTTCCTCGACACGCCTTACCGTCCGCGCTAATGTAGCCGGAACGCTTTGCCTATCGCGACTTGTGCCGCTAGCTTACGCGATCTATTTGCCGAATGCGCCGTTCTTGATTTCGCCCCCCGCGTTCGATGGCGCGGGGGCCGACGCGGTTCGGGCGATCCGTGACCTCCGAGTGTTCGAGCGTTTCGAGCCCAGCACGGTGGTCGTCTCGTCCCCGCATTGGGTCACCCAGCCAGGATTTCGAGTGAACGAAAGCGTGCGCCCTCGCCAGATCTATGACTTCTCAGGGTTCCCCCCGAGTCTTTCGTCCGTGAAGTATGAACCTCACGGGGACCCGGGACTGGCCCGGGCCCTCGTCGCGTCAGCCCAGGCTGCCGGAGTCGACGCTCGTGGGACCGAGGAGTGGGGCCTCGACCACGGAGCCTGGGCTCCTCTTATGCACCTGATCCCGGAGACGAGATCCACGGTAGTGCCGGTCTCGATCACCACGCGCTCCCCCAGAGACCACATGGAGTTCGGGAAGGCGATTCGGCCGGTTCTTGAATCTTGGCCAAAACGGATCGCCTTCGTCGCCACTGGATCGATAACCCACGACTTCGACCGGTTCGACCCGCGACCGGACGCTCGATGGCCGGAAGGAGAGAGCATCGAGTCTGAGATCCTGGACCTCGTCACGGCGAGGGAGGATCAAGCGCTCCTCAGCTTCGACCCAAGAAAGTGGAACATGGTGAAACCCGAGGGAAACCTCGCGCCGCTTTTCACCCTCCTGGGAGCGATCCCGGAAATCCGGCCTCGGGTCGCCTACCGCGGTTCCGTGATGGGGGGCTTCGGTATGTCCATCCTGGAGTTCCTGCCCGGGGGCACCGAACCGCGAGGCTAGCCGGCCCCCTGAACCTCGGGCGAGAGCTCGTGGTCAGCCTTGATGGACTTCGTGTATCTCGTCGGCAACGAGACCGTGAGCTTCCTTGTGGACTCGAGCGGCGGCCTCGGGATTCGGGGCTTCCACCAGGCAAAATACCGTCTCGGTCTTTTCGTCGACCCAGTAGCTGCGATAGTTGACCCCGTGCTTCCCCTGGACCTTCAAGTCCTTCGCGTGGGCTTCGGCCACGGCGGCAGCCGTCACGCCTTTCAATTTTCGGTGGGTGTCCATGTACAGCGGCATCCTATTCGCGATTTCCTCCCGGGTCAAGAACGTTGGGATGGGTGCAATGATGCTTGCACCCACGCCTATGGTGAAGTTCCCCACTTTGCCCGTGGTCCGCCGCCGCTCGCGGTCGAGGAACACCAATACACGCTCAACGCTACCCCACCGGCCTCGCCTAGGACAACGGATCATTCGGACGATCCAAAGGGGTCGTGCCCCCGGAAACACTCACCCGGCGCTTGGGCACGGAAGTGGGGAGATTCATCGCGTGGAGCAGCGCTACGAACCGGGGATTGTCTCGCAGGGGGTCGAGGAACTCGGTCCGGTAGAAGTTCCACAGGATCTTGTCCCCTTCTCGATAGTCCTGCTCGAGGACATCCAGGGCCCTCTCCGTCTCCCCGGTCATCGTGCAGAAAAAGACGCGAGCGACGACCGGGACGTATTCGCCAAGCTTGCCCGCGTCGATGTCCGCCATGAGGGCGCGTGCCTCTTCCGTCTTCCCGAGCAAGGCCAGAAGTCCTGCCCGGGAGGCTCGAGAGGTGAATTCCGATGAGCCTTTCAGGGGCTCCAACAGCGCGAGCGCGTCGTTGGCTCGCCCGGCCTCGACATACATTCCCGCGAGCGCGGTCCGTACGGCCGGAACCCCCGCGAAGCCCTCCTGGAGTCCCTCAACCAGGGCTACGGCTTCGTCCAACCGTCCGAGCGCCTCCAGCGTCGACGCCAAGTTGAGGCGGGGAAGGAGCCAGAGTGGGTCCAATTCGACCGCGAGGCGGGACTGCTCCTCCGCCTCGTTAAAACGCTGGAGGACCACCAGGAGCAATCCGTACCAGAAGTGCGGGGAGGAGGCGCTGGGGTTGAGGGAGATCGCTCTCTGGTACTCCGATTCCGCGCGGGCCCAGTCCAGGTCCATCTGCATGGCAAGGTTCCCCTGCGCGGTGTGGGCATCGGAGGAGTTCGGGTTGAGTTCGAGGGCCTTCTCGACCAACTCACGCGCCCTCGGAAAGACCTCTTTCCCCGATCGAGTGATCCCCATTGTCGCGATAAGGTGATTCGCGAGATACGAGTAGGCCGCCGAAAACTTCGGGTCCTCACGGATGGCCTTCTCGAAGTGAGAGACCGCTTCCCGGTCCAGGTCGACGCCCCCGATTCCCGCGAGCCTCTGGAAGGCCTGGATACCCCGCAAGTACGATTCGTAGGCCGCCAGACTGGAAGTGGGGTGCTCCTGAATGGCCTCCCGCTCCGAGTTCAGGAGCTCGATCTGCAGTGCGTCGGCGGTCCGCTCGGCGACGTCCGCCTGGATCGCGAAGATGTTCTCGAGCTTGCGGTCGTACGTCATGGCCCATCGATGTTCCTCCGTGCGGACATCGATCAACTGCATGCTGATTCGCAACTGGTGGTCCGCCTTTCGCACGCTTCCCTCCAGCACCGAACCCACCCCGAGCTCCGACCCGATCTGCGCGATCGGCTTGGCGGTTCCCTTGTACTGACTTACGGAAGTTCGAGCGATGACCCGAATGCCGCGAATTTGGGAAAGAACCGAGATGAGCTCCTCCGTCAGGCCATCGGCAAAATACTCGTCGTTTGGGTCAGGGCTGATATTGACGAGGGGCAGGACCGCGAGACGAGCGGGAGCTCCGGCGGGTCGTGTGATCCGGCCGTCCGACCAGGGGAGCATCACTCGGTAGACGTCAATGGGAAATCGAACATTCTTGAGCGACTTCGGTTCCAACTTCTCCAGGTCGTTAGGTATCTTGTTTCGCACTTGGTCGAAGACCGGGCCGGAGATGCAGATGCCCCCGGCCACCGCGAGAGGCTCGATTCGGGCCGCGATGTTCACGGCGTCCCCGAGGATGTCACTTCCCCGTTCCTCGACATCGCCCAGATGCACACCGACTCGGATCTGGAGAGGCCGAGCGCCGGGTCGGGAGTTCCGCCGGTGCAGCCGTTGCTGAATATCGATCGCGCACTCGACCGCGCGCAGCGCGCTCCCGAATTCGACCAGGAACCCATCGCCGGTCGACTTGATCTCGCGTCCGTGATGCTCGGTGAAGACCGGACGAATCAGTTCCTCTTGCTCGTGCAGAAGTTGGAGGGCGTCCGCCTCGTTCGTCTGGGCCGACGCCGTGAACCCCACGGTATCGGTGAACATGATCGCGGCGAGGCGACGCACCGAGGCCACGCCCAGACACCCGTTGGGATAGATTAAGCCCCCTCGTCAACCTCCTATTGGAGGTCTTTTCGGGCCCGCCCCAAAGCGGCCCCCTGCGGTCGGCATCCCAGCAGAAAGCTTGGTTTCCTTCGTAGTCCCTTCGCGAAGGAACGGACGGGGTCGTATCCCACCGAGACGGGGCTCAGGTCGCGTCGCGAACAGGGGGTATCAATCCTATGCGAGCGTCCGCGTCCAGGTCGTTTCGAGGGTTCGGACGCTTCGCGGGAGCGACCAAGGCGAAGTCAAGTTCCAAA
>DATGZQ010000063.1:0-14413 GCA_035297125.1 Thermoplasmata archaeon | reverse complement strand
TAAAGGAGAAGATCTGGATGAGCTCCTCGTCGGAGAGCCGGTGATCAGGGTTGTTCTCCAGCGCCCGCAGCAGCGTCTTGAACAGCGTGGTCCGCTTGAGCTGCTCGCGGAGGAGGGCCTTCCGCTCCCGGATCGAGGCCGCGACGAACTTCTTTCCCATGTCGGTGAACGTGGCCCGCCCGTCGACCACCTGGACGAGCCCGAGAACCTCGGAGTACTCGAGGGCGGGGAAGATCTCGTCGATCTCGAGGTCGAGGTCGCGCGCCAGCAGGGCGACGTCCTCGGAGCCCTTGTGAGAATCGAGGAGGACGAGGAGACCGAACATCTCGGTCGGACTGCACTTCGGGTAACTGGTTGCCACGGGGGTCCCTACGGGGGAATCACTATTCTGAAGGCCGACCTACTATAAGGTTTGTCAAACGGCGGCCGACCCCTCCGGAGCCCCGCCTGCGGTCGAGAGCGGGCCCGGTTGGGTGATCAGCGAGTAGACCTTGTCGGTGAGGTCGTAGAACGCGGGGGACTTCCGGTCCCGCGGCCGGGGAAGGTCGACGATCACCTCCGCGAGAACGCGTCCCGGCCGGCGGGAGAGGACCACGATGCGGTCGGCGAGCTGGATCGCCTCCTCGATGTTGTGCGTCACGAGCAGGACGGCGTCCGGAGGAAGCTGGGGGTCCCGCCACAGCTGGAGGATCTCTTCCCGGAGGCTCTCCGCCGTGAGCGCGTCGAGAGCGCTGAACGGCTCGTCCATCAACAGGACCTCGGGCTCGACCGCGAGCGCGCGGGCGAGCCCGACCCGCTGGCGCATCCCGCCCGACAGCTCGCGGGGGTACGCCTCCTGAAAGCCGTCGAGACCGGTGACCGAGATGTAGCGCTCGACCTGGGACGCGATGCGGGCCTTGTCCCAGTTGAGGGCCTCCAGCCCGAACGCGACGTTCTGCGCTACCGTGAGCCACGGAAAGAGGGCGAAATTCTGGAACACCATGGCCATGTGCCCGCAAACGGTGTCCACGCCTTTGTCGTGGAACGAGATCCGGCCCCCGGTCGGGTGGTCGAGTCCTTGGATGAGCCGGAGCAGCGTGGACTTGCCACAGCCGGACGGTCCGACGATCGCCAGGAAATCCGCATCCTTCACTTCGAAGGAGACGTCCTTCATGATCGAGATCGAGCCGTGCGCGGTGGCGAACGACTTGTCGACGTGCTCTACCTGGATGAGCGACATCGCCGAACCCCGGTCCCGTCAGTCGAAGCGGAACCGCTCGACCGCACGGTGGTAAAGCGGCTTCCATAATAGCTCGTTGATGGCGATGACCGTCGCGACCAGCGTGAGCAAGGCAGTGACCATCAACGGGAGGCCGTTCGGCTCCGTGTACCCGACGTCGATCATCTGGCCCAGGCCCAAGACGCTCAGCGAATGGGTCGAGTTCACGTTGAGGTACTCGGCGACGATGAGCGTGTTCCACCCGCCTCCGAAGGCGGTGATCGACCCGGTCACGAGCGCGCCGAAGATCCCGGGGAACAGCACCCTCTGGAAGAACCGTCGGCCCTTGACCCCGAACGCCCGGGCCGCCTCCTCGAGGTCCGGAGGGATCGACCGCACGCCGGAGAGGAGGTTGAAGAACAGGTACCAGATCATGCCCGTCATCAGCATCAGGACCGCGACGCCGTCGGGCCGCAGGTACGGGACCAGGACGAAGATGATCGCCGGGAAGAGCGCCGTCGCGGGGAACGAAGCGATGACCTCCACGGCCGGCAGCCCGTACCGGGCCGCCCGGCGGCTCCGAGCGATGAGGATCGCGAGGGGGAGCGCGATCAGGAGGCAGATGGCGTACGCCGACACCAGCCGGAGCGTCGACGCCCCGGTCGCGGCGGGCAGCTCCAGTATCTGATGCTGGACCGAGGACGGGATCGGTCCCGAGTAGACGTGGAACACGGCCACCACGATCGCGATCAGCATCAGCCATACGACGATCAGTATCGAGCCGATCGCGAGGTAGGAGACCGCCGACCGTCGTAGGGGGCTGGGTTTGTGGCTCGGCCAGATCCGGATCGCCGCGAGCTGGACGAGAGGCGTGCTGATCCGCGTGACCCCGGATCGGACGCCGCGGGTGACGTACGACGCCGCACGTCGGAACCGGCCCCGGGCGTCGCTGGTGCCCACCAGGTCGCCCTCGCCCGAGGGGGACTGGTCGTACCGGTACCTCTGGGCGCGGCGGCCGAGCGGTCGCCAGACGGCGAAGTCCAGGATGACGATGACCAGGACCAGCATGAGCAGACCGGCGAGGAACTTGGCGCCGTTCCCGTCCGCGGCGGCGTACGAGAGGAAGCTGCCGATCCCCGGGAGGCCGGGCCCGTTCGTGGTGAAGATCTCGGCCTCCACGAGGAAGAACCATCCGCCGGTCCAGGAGAGGACGGAGTTGTAGACGAGGCGGTTCACCGTGGCGGGAAAGAGGACCCGGCGGAACTTGAGGAACCCTCGGAGACCGAACGTGTCGGACGCCTCTCGGAGCTCCGTAGGGAGCGTCTTCAGCGATTCGTAAACGCCGAAGACCATGTTCCAGGACATCGACGTAAAGATCAGGAAGACCGAGGCAAGGTTCGGGCCGAGGAACGTGCCGGGTCCCGTGATGCTGACGAACAGGACGATCACGACCGGGAAGAACCCCAGGATCGGGACCGATTGGAGGATGTCGAGCACGGGGATCATCACCCGTTCGCTCGACCGACGTGTGGCCGCGTAGTACCCGTACCCGAGCGCGAAGCCGAGGGAAAGCGTGTACGCGGCGACCATCCGAAAGAACGAGTAGGTGACGTCCACGCTCGCGGTCGGAAAGTACGACGCGACCTGTCCCAGGGAGAGTCCCGGAGAGATCGTCGCGGTCAGGACGACGGCGAGGGGAAGGCCCACGTAGATCGCCGCCGAACGGTACGCGGACCCGCGGAACGGGTTCGGCTCCGGTCCTGAGCGGGGACGGTGCGTCGACGCCCCGGGCGTGGTCGCGCCAGGAGCCGCTCCGAGCGCACCGATGGGCGGGTCCGTCGCCTGCTCTGTCATGCGACCTCCCAGGCCGGGACCGTCGGCCGACCTCGTCCGACTATTTGGCCCGGACGGTGAAACTCTCGGTCCCACGGGAGCGAACCGCGACGCTCGGCTACTGTCGGACAACGTTTATCAACGGCCCGACGCTGGGAGCGTCCGTAGCCCCGTAGTGTAGTGGACAATCATGCGAGACTCTGGATCTCGCGACGCAGGTTCGAACGCCGCGGGCCTCGAAGTCCCCGCCGGCCGGAACTCCTGCCGGGGCTACTCTTCCTACGACGTCGCGCTTCCGGTGCGGGGGTGCTCCAGCTCGGCCAAACCGTCGGCTACCGTCGGCGGGGTCAGCGAGGCAGGGCTTAGGACCCTGTTGCCTAGGCATTCGCCGGTTCAAAGGGTCGGTCGGCCGCACAGGCCGGCCGCCGGGAACTCCGGCCCCCCGCACTTCCCGATCGCGCCTGACCTCGGAGCGTTGTGCCGGCCTCGCTGCTTCCGGACTCGGCAGAGCAGGTCCTCTCCCTCGGGCCGGCCGAGGCCGACGCGCTCCTCTCGGAGCTCGAACAGACCGTCCCGCGCCGGCCGGCGTTCGTGACGTTGGCGGAGAGCCGCTGGGACCGGGCGTTCGTCTTCGGCGACTCCCACGGCGACTGGCGCTCCAGTGGGGAGGTGGTCCAGCGATTCGAGGCCGGAGGACCGGGCGCCGTGCTCGTCGGGCTCGGGGACTACGTCGACCGGCCCCCCCGGGATTGCGGAGAGGGCTCGGTCGCCAACGCGATCTTCCTTCTCTCCACCGCGGCCCGTCATCCCGACAGGGTCTTCCTGATCCAAGGGAACCACGAGACCGCGCGTCGCGTGGGCGTCTCCCCGCACGACCTCCCCGACGAGATAGAACGGCTGTGGGGACCTCGGCCGGAGCGGTACTCCCGGCTCATGGGTCTCCTCGAGCGAGGCCCGATCGCCGTGGCGACCGCCAGCGGGGCGTACCTTGCTCACGCCGGCTTCCCCCGACACCTCGGTCCTGGGACGTGGAGCCAAGTCTTCGACCGGGTCGATGACGAACTTCTCTTCGAGATCGTCTGGGCCGAATGCGCCGAGTCCCGCCACCGCCGCGGGGCCGCGGAACCGTGGGGACCCGACGCCCTCGACCAGTTTCTGGCGGCGAGCGGACTGTCGATCGTCCTCCGGGGCCACGACCCGGATCTGGCCGGCAAGAAGTTGTACGGCGATCGCGTCGTGACGCTGCACACAACACGAACCTACCAGCGATACGGCGGGGTCCTGGTGGGCGTGCTTCCGCTCGCGAGTCCCCTCCCCTCCGTCTCGGACCTATCAATCGAGCATCTTTCCACCGAAGGGCGGACCTTCCCGTGGCCAGGGGGTTCTGCCGACAACGCCTCTCGATGAGACGGCGCGGCAGCTGTGCCCAGTCACTCCGAGCGTTACGTGGGACTGCCCTCGGCGGGAGGCCCGAACAACGCTCCTTCCGCCTCGACGATCGCCGCGGGGAGTGCGGCGTCCGCGTACCGGTCGAGCCGCTCGCGGTTGATCTCGAAGAATGCCTCGCCTCCCGCGAACCCCTCCAGTAGGCGGCGTGCCTGCTGCGTGGCCCCTAGGACGTAGAGCGCGGCCCCGAGCGCCTCGGCCGTGTTGAGCTCGGCGAGGCGTCCGAAATGCTGGGGGTTGGTCGCCAGGAGGAACGGCAGCCGTCGGTGACCCTTGCCGTCCTGCCCTACACTCGTAGGGGGAAGGTCGCCCCGTCCGGCGAGGCGGTTCCAGGAACAGTCGATCGCCACGACCCCTCCCTTCCGGGCCACGGAGCGGTCCGCGCCGGAGAGGGGCACGGGGGAATGCGGGTCGAGCACGATGGCTCGGGATTGCATCTCCGCCGCGGAGCGGATCGCACGCGCGAAGCCGCGGGAGACCAGCCGTCGACCCGTGCAGGCCCGGGGGTGGTCCTCCCCGGCGAAGACGAGCCAGAGCCGGATCGGCCCGCTAGGCCGGGGGCTGCGCGTACTCCCGAAAGATCGCATGGAGCTCCCGGGTCAGCCGAAGCGCCTCGGCCCTGGGCCGCTGCCAGAGGTTGCGGCCGAAGATGATCCCCGTCGCGCCCGCGTTCATCGAGGACCGGACCTTCTCGAGGAGCTCGGCGTCTCCGACCTTTTCCCCGCCCGAGACGAGGACGAGGGCGCGGCCGGCGCTCTCGACGACCTTCCGGAACGACGCATCGGGAGAGAGCCGCAGCGAGTTGTACGGTGGCGGACTCTCCGTGTCCTTCTCGGAGGCGGCCGGGTAGTTCACCTTCACCACGTCGGCGCCCAGCTCGAGCGCGACGCGCGCCGCGTAGTCGATGGCGTACAGGCTGTCGCGTCCGCCCCGCTTCGCGACCCCTTCCCCCCGAGGGTAGGCCCAGACGACGACCGGCATCCCCAGCCGCTCGGCGTCCCGGCGCACATCCAGGAACTGGCGAAAGTCGCGGTCCTGCGAGGGGGACCCGACATACACGGTGTACCCTACCGCGTCCGCTCCCAGCCGTACGGCGTCCTCGACCGTCCCCGTCAGGGCGCTGAACGCCTGCGTGTCGGGGGGTATGGACGTCTTGCCGTTCAGTTTGAGGATGAGGGGGACGTCTCCCGCGAACTCGTGAAAGTACTTCTCGGCCAGGCCGATGTGCAGGGCAATCGCGCTGAACCGGCCCTCCCGCGCCAGCTCGTACTGGTAGCGCGGGTCGAGCGCCCCCGGGTTGGCGAAGAAGTCGACGGGGCCGTGCTCGAGTCCCTGGTCGATCGGCAGGACCAGGAGGGTTCCCCCGCCGGGGCCGTGCCCGTAGAGAAGGCGCTTCAGCCGGGTCCGCTTGCCCGGCGAGAGTCCGAGCGAGGAGAAGGCGGGCCTGGGGTGCCGCTCCGCCCCGGACGCGGGCGAGGGAGTTTCGCTCATCGTGCGTCCCCCACGTGCACCGGGCCTCGCGATTTAACGGTTGGTGCCGAAGGGATGAGGGCGGGCCGTTTCCGCCGCCTCAGAACGCTTTATCGCCCACGACCGCGCTGAGTGGTGGTCCCGGTGTCCCGTTAGGAAAGATGCGTCCGCGGTTCATCATCCTCGCAACGATCGCCCTCAACGCCGCGCTGTTCGTGGCCAACCTCTCGGTCGCTCTCCTCTCGGGTAGCCGGACGGTCCTCTCGCAGGCTATCTACACGCTCACGGACCTCGTGGGCGGCCTGTTCCTCCTGTGGGGTCTCTACGTCTCGCGCCGGCCCCCCGACCACGAGCACCCGTTCGGGTTCGGAAAGGAACGGTTCTTCTGGGCGTTCGTTTCGACCGTTGTCACGTTCACGGCCGCGGGGATCGTTGCCCTCGTGGAGGGGATAGACCAGCTCGTCGCCCCCATTCCCGTGACCCACCTTGGAGAGGGCGTGTTCGTAGTCGGGGCCACCCTCGCCGCGAGCGTCGTGGGGATATGGGTGACGCTGAGGGAGCTCCGCATCGCGCGGCAAACGCTCCAGACCCTTCTGGAATCGTCGAACCAGGGGCTGAAGTCGATCTTCTACCAGGACCTGGTCACGATCTACGGTTCCGTGATCGCGTTCGCGGGCCTCCTGATCGTCTACCGGACCTCCGACTACTGGGTCGACGGGGCGGTCGCAGCGTTCGAAGGGCTCCTCCTCGTCGTTACCGGACTCGTCCTGACCGCGGAGAGCCGGGAGTACCTGATCGGGCGGGCCCTGGCCCCCGAGGTGGCGCGAGAGATGCTCGGCCTCGTGGAGCGGGACGCGCGCGTCACCCGCGTGCGCTCCCTCCAGTCGATGCAGCTCGGCCCGGACGACGCGCTCCTCGCGCTCCGCATAAACTTCCAGGACGGGCTGACGACCGATCAGCTGGAATCCGCCATTGACCAGGTGACGCTCACGCTCAAGGCGGCCTACCCGATCCTACGACACGTGATCATCGAACCGGAATCGTAGCGCTTCTCGCCTCGATCCAGCGCACCACCGTAAGGGCCGCAAGGACGGCAGTGATGGCGCCGAAGAACACGTAGAGGCCCGCGTTCCCGTAGCGTGCGTCCAAGCTCGTGGAGGCGATCAGCCCCACGAACATCCCGAGGGAGATGGTCAGGGAATAGATCGCCATCGTGGTCGCGCGACTTATCGAGACGGCGAGGTCCGCGAGCGCCGCCAACGCGGCGGGTCCGTAGGTCAGGGCAAGCAGGACGCTCGCACCGATCCCGGCTAGGAGCGGGACCCGCGTGCCTGCCCCCGGGTACGCCGTCAGGAGGGCTGCAAAGAGCATGACGAGGCCGAATCCGATCGCTCCGACCGTCATCATGCGAGTTCGCCCCTGTCTGTCGGCGAGCTTGCCGAAGTATGGCTGCGTGATGACCAGAATGCCACCCCCGCCGGCGATGGCGAGCGCCAGGTAGCCCGCCCCCACCCCGACCCCGTTCGCGGCGGGAAGGAGGAAGATGAGTGCCGTCCCGATGAACGCATAGATGGCCATCCACGGCAGGGTGACCACGAGCACGTTAGCTCGGAACGCGGCTCGCACCACGCGTCCGAGAGTGAACGAGCGTGGGCGACGTTCGAGCCGGATCTTCCCGACCAAGCGGCTCGCGACCGCCAACCCGACGGCGAGGACGGCCGCACCGCCCACGAAGACCAGTCCTAGTTCGCTTCCGGGCAGCGCCGCCTCGACACCGATCCCGAACGCGTAACCCGCGATCCACCCGAACAGGTTCATCGCGTCGAACCGGCCCATCTCGTAGCCGCGTTCGTCGGTGGCCGCCTCGTCGCCGACGACCGCCAGGCTGGCGGCCAGGATCGCCCCGCTGGCCATTCCGAACACGAGGTTGGCGGCCCCGATCGTCACGACCGAACGGGTGGTCGACACGACAAAGAGCAGTATCGCCGCGCCGGCCATACCGGCGAAGAGGACCGGGAACCGTCCCCACCGGTCCGCGGCCGCCCCAGAGAAGAGCACCGTTGAGAACTCGCCAATGGGCGCGAGAGCGCTGACGATCCCCGCCGTTCCCAGCTCGCTGGGAGTCGCGGCCTGGGTGTGTCCGGTCAGGTAGAAGTAGAACACCGCGAGCGTGATGCCGAACCCGAACCGGACGAAGAACGTCGCGGTGAACACCGCGAGGAGCGGCCGGGAGAGGCCGGAGGGCGTCGGGGGGCTGGCCTCGGCCACGTCGCCGCCGTCAGCCCTCGGCCGGAGGGCGTTCGATCAGCTCGATCCATACCTCGTTGGGGTCGAGCACGAAGGCGATGCGCCCAGAGCCGCCGGAAATGCGGTAGGGTTCTTTCGCCACGGGGACTCCCTTCGCACGGATCTTCAGCAGGAATCGGTCGAGGTCCGGAACCTCGAACGCCAGGTGGTCGAGCTGCTCGCCGGTCTCGAACTGTTCCTTCCCGTCCCAGTGCGTGAGCTCGATCCGCGCACCGCTCACCGGGTCGCGGACGAACGCGACCTCCGCCTTGTTCTCGGGGATCGTGCGGCGGCGCTCGAACTCGAGTCCCAGCACCTCGGTGTAGAACGCAAGGCTCTCGTCCATGCGCCGGACGGTGATCGAGGTGTGCAGGAACTTCATCGGACCCCCGCGCCGGAACGGCGCCGGGATACAAAGCCCTCGGCCGTCACGGATGCCCGTAGACTGCCCTCACGGGGGAGGTCCCCGGAGGCCAGCTGCCGTCGATGCGGACGAACCCGACCCGCTCGAACTGCAGGATGTCCCGCGGCTGGGCCTCTCCGACGGCCCGCTCGGCGAGGCCCTGGCTGTGCTCGCCATCGGGGCTCAGGATGTCCACCGGGACCGCGCCGTCGCGGCCAACCCACTGCAGCCGGGTGAGCCGGCGGTTCTCGCGGCTCGTGAACTCCGCCCGAACTGGCGCCGAAAGGGCGGGCGCGGCCGCGGGAAGCCGGATGTTCACGAGGTCCTTCAGGCGGACCTCCTCCCCCAAGTGCGCCAAGAGGTCCTTGCGCGCCAAGTAGAACGAGGGTCCGGCCCGAACGGGGCGCTCCCCGAGCTCCGGGCGGTCGGGGTGGTTGGGGAGCGGTATCGTGGAAAGCTCGAACGGGTAGCCTTCGACGTCCACGGGGACCGGATCCTCTACGTACGCGCGCCGGACGGTCGAGACATCGATCCGCTTTCGGTTCTCCGAGTAGAGCGTTTCCGCCGCGACCTCGATGTCCGCGAGCGAGAGTCCGAACGACAGGATGAACGTCCGCAGCGCTTCCATCGAGATCCCGCGACGGTCGAGGGAACGGAGGGACCAGGTCCTCGGGTCGGCCCAGCCGTCGTAGAGTCCGCTGCGAACCTCCCGGTTCGCCTTGCTCTTCGCGACCTTGGCTTCCCGGACCCGGAGGAGCCCCCAGTGGAGGAACGGGGGTCCGTTCACCCCGAGGAGGTCCCAGATGTACTGTTGCATCCGGTCCTCGATGACGAGCTCCTTGCCCCGGAGGACGTGGGTGACGCCCAGCTCGACGTCGTCCACGGCCCAGGAGAACTCGAGCATTGGCCAGACGCTGTACTTCCGGCCCACTCGGGGGTGGTCGAGGTCGCTGATGCGGAACAGGACGCGATCCCGGAACGCGGGGTCGGGGTCGGCAAGGTCCGTACGGAGCCGGAGCACGGCCTCTCCCGGGCCGTAGGCATTGCCCAGCATCCGCTCCCATTCGTCCATCGTCTCCGAGGGGGTCTGGGCCCGCTCGGGGCAGGCAGCCCCCTTGACGCGGTTCTCGCGAAGGGTTTCGGCTGGGCAGCGGCAGACGTACGCCCCTCCCTTCTCGATCACCCGACGAGCCCACGGATACTGGGCCTCGATCCGGTCCGACTTGTAGAGGACCGAGTCCGGACGGACGCCGGCAAGCTCGCAGTCGCCCTGGATCAGGTCGAAGAACTCGGATTCGACACGTTTCTCCACCGAGCCGATCGTGTCGTCGAAGACGAGCAGGATCTTTCCGTGGTACCGGGTCCGGTAGTAGTCGTGCACGAAGAGCAGCCGCCCGTGCCCGATGTGCAGAACGCCGTTCGGGAACGGCGCCATGCGGAGCACCACCTTGCCGTCGATCGCCCCCGGCAGGTCGGGGAAGACGCCGCCTTCCGTCTTTTCCGTGACGGCGCGGCTGGCTTCGGGCCCCCCCAGCCGGTCCAACCGATCGGAAAGCTCCGGCGTGGGGACCCCTTCGATCGTAGCCACGAACTGGGAGACGAACTCCCGCACCTCATCGGCCCGGGGGCGGAGGGTCGCGTCGGTCGCGAGGAGCCGGGCCACGACCGCGGTCGTCTTCGCCGCGCCGCCGTGCGCCACGGCGTTCTCGAGCACGGCGCGCTGGGCGCGCAGCTCGACCTCGGGAGGAAGGACCACGAACGCTCGACCCGGGGGCGGGTTATAGGCGTTCGCGGGGCCGGGGCGCCGGCAGGTCGGTTCCGCCGGACATCGCCTGGCCGACGGCCTCGGCGAGCGTGAGCTCTCCCCGAAGCACGCGGTGGGCCGAGCTGCGGGATATCGTCAGGCGCCCGCCGCTCCCCTCCCGGCTCAGCCGTTGGAGGTTCGAGATCTCGCCGGCGGTGAAGCAGGAGGTAAGGACGTCACGAACCGGTTTCCCGCGAGTCCGGGCTATCGACCGGGCCGCGATGGAGTCACGCGGGCGACGGCGCCCCCTCGGGGTGGTCCCGGTCTCGTTCACGAGCTCCACGGAACGCTGTCGGGCGAGGAGCGCGTTCACGATCCGGTTCCGTGCAGGCGGGTCGCCCGAACCGACCCGGAACAGTACGTGCCGGGCGGGGAACCAGTGCCTTAGTTGGGCCGCCAGCACGCCGGCGGATTCGGGGCCCTCGAGGTTCCCCTCTCCGATGCACGCGCTCCCGGCCAGGATGGCGTACCCGGGTCGCGGGCCCGGGTCGATGCCCACCACCATCGGGTCGACCGGGTCGGCCGCGCCCAGGCCTTGCGCGATAGCCGCTCCGAGCGCCCGCCGGTCCACATCTTCGGCCACCGTCAGGACGTTGGGGTGGTCGATGAGATCCCGTTCCTCAGCAGACGTGAGGACGACCGCGACGCGATCGGGAATGCGGTCGCCGGGGAGCAGGCTCACCGATGGAAGACGTCGCTCTCGAAGGAATCCCGCGAGCTCGTGGTACAAGCTCGGGTCGCTAGTGATGAGCGCGACCGACCGGTTTCTCACCGAGGTACCTCACGGTGTTATACCGAATTAACCTTGCCCTTTCCCGTGCCCACGTGTCTCCATTGCGGCCAGGACGGCCCGGACGGGGCGTTGTTCTGCCCCAAGTGCGGGTTCACCCTCCCTCAGGCGGGGTTCCCTGCACCGGTCCGCAATCCGCCGCCTCCCACCGCGGGTCCCGCTCCAGGGGCGGTTTCCCCACCCCCCGGATTCGTCCCCCCGCCGCTCCGGTACGTGCCGGTGGCGCCTCCGGGCGCTTACGCAGCGCCTCTGGCCGCCGTGCCCGGCGCGGTAGGACCGATCCCGCCCCCACCGCTGGGGAAGTTCTGCGTCCGATGTGGGACGCTCATCGCGCGCCCCGCCGTCTACTGCCCGGTATGCCAGCAGCCTCAACCGTGAGACGGGGCGGCCGCCGCGGTCGTCGGACCGGCTCGATGGTCCGGATCGCGGGAGAGCGGATCGCCGACCTCTTCGCTCTCGCAGAGCGTGAGGCAGTCGCCTCGCACGGTGACCTTGCGCATCGGTATGTCGTTCTCGCCCGGAAGGTCGGGATGCGCTACAACGTCCGCTTGCTCCGCGAGTATCGGGAACTGTACTGCCGGACGTGCTCGGTATTCTGGGTCGAGGGCCGCACGGTGCGGACCCGCCTGCGCTCGGGTCGTCGGGTCAGGACCTGCCTGGCGTGCGGTCGGGAACGGCGAACCCCGGTGCGACCTTCGCACGAACGGTCTGCGAGAGCACCCTTGGAAGGCCTCGGGGCCGCCACCCGTCACGAGGGACCTCCGCTCGAGGTCGTCCCCGAGGCTACGGACGACGAGGCTGGAGACGGGGAAGGCGAAGAGGAATAACCCTCCCCTCTCCTCTGTCGTACGCGCGCCGGGGTGGCCGAGCGGCCAAAGGCGGCAGACTCAAGATCTGCTCTCGCAGGAGTTCCCAGGTTCGAATCCTGGCCCCGGCACTTAACCCAATGTTCAAGTCCTGAGAACGCTTATCGTCTACAAGGGATGTCCCTTGCGGCGAGCGCGAAGAGCAGATCTGTCCCCCGACATTCACGGGAACCGGGGCGCGGCGGACCGCAACATCGAACACCTCCGGAGCGGGACAGCGCAAAACGGGGAACCACCTCTTGGCGACGCCGAGCGGAACGCTGTCCTAGAGTTTCTGAGGGCGCGCCGGGACGAAGTCTCGACATCACGGTTTCGCACATATTCGGTGCGTCTACCCCAGGCGGCGGCCCGGATAGGCGCGGAATTCCTATCCCCTTCTCGCGAGGCGCCCAACCGGTTCAAGGACGCGTTTCCGACGGATCGGTACGCCCGAGCGTCGCGGGAAAGTTCATGGTACGTTCTGATGACGTTCTGGCGCTGGTGGTACTCTCGAACGGACAAAGAACCCCCGAGCTACCTCAAAGTCAAATTCCCGACGAACGGAAACGAACCCACCATCCCTGCGAGGGACATCCTGACGCGGGATGATGTGAGACAGATTGCGGAGAATGCTTACACGACCCGGGATCGTGCGTGGGTGTGGGCTCTGTTTGAGTCCCGGTGCCGACCAGGCGAGGTCTTCTCTCTTCGGGTCGGAGATGTTGAACCCCGCGACGGCTACGCGGTCTTGCACGTCCGCAGGGAGAAGAGCAGCGAACCCCGACCTGCACCTGTTTACGCCGAGGCCGTGCCAGCCTTGCTTGCTTGGATTGCCGAACATCCGACCAAGAAAGAGCCTTCAGCACCGTTGTGGGTTTCTTTCACCGGCCATGGCAAGGGCCCCGGAGAACCAGTTACTTACCGGGAGATGTGCAAGGTCGTAGAGGACGCTGCACGCCGGGCCAAGATCCAGAAACCGGTTCACCCGTACGCGTTTCGCCACGCTGGACTCACCTGGCTTGCAAAGCAGCCGGGAATTTCGCCAGCTATATTCGCAGCGACGGCGGGTTGGGTCCCAGGTTCGGACCGAGTCGGGACATACGTGGCGCTCGCGAATTCGGACGTCGAACGGTCACTTGGTGAGCTCTACGGGGTGGCCCCCAAAGGGCCAACGGAGAAGCCATCGCCGGCGACTCAATGCGGTCGCTGTAAGCTCGCCAACCCCCCTGACGCCAGTTACTGCCGCAGCTGCGGTGGACCACTGACCCTTGCGGCAACCCGGACCCTTGAAACCGCTACGAGCGATGCTCGCCAGCTGAAGGACCTGCTGACCCGGCCAGAAGTAGTCCGGTTTCTCAGCGGAGTCCTCCGGAAACACTCGTCGAAGTAGTCGCCTCCACCGCTGCGAATCACCGCCACAGGCGCGACCGAGGAGGAGAATCCCTCAGGAACCAGACATAATGGCTCTTATGTATGGCTGTCTCGACCCGCGGAATGTTCCGGGGCGGATTCCCGGAACCCATTCCCGGGGCGGGATCCCAGCCCCGGAACCCGGGGCCCGATCTCGGGCCCGGGAATCAGGCCCATTCTAGACCCCATGTACGGTGACAGGTACGGGCGGTCTGGTACCCGGCACCCAGCCCAGCTCGCCCCCCACCGCGCACGGCTGGATCTCGCCCGTGGCCGTGGGGTCGCCCACGGCGGTTCCCCCCCGCGTGGGTGCGCGTACGTAGGCGCCTGCGGACGCGCGCGCGCACGAGCGCGGGCGCTGCGCATGCGCGCGCGCGTAGAGAGATCAGAAATGCAGAAAGGGGGCGATTGAAGGGCCGCCCCCAGGCGGCGGCCGCCTGTCGACGGGCCAGACGTAAGTGGGCCGCACCATACATGTCGACCGATTTGTTGAAATCGAAAAGCTCTCAATCGACCTCGATGAGCGAGAACGAGCAGGAGGCTCAACTCCGCGACCTTGTCCAGCAGTTCGAAGCGAGAATTGACCAGGACTTGGAACGAGATGACGGTGGCCCGGAAAACGAGGCGACCTTGACCCGTTACCTCGACTATCTGACCTATGCCCAGGCGTCGAGCGTGCGCTTCGCGCTGGACCAGGTTCAGCAACACCGCCTTGCCGAGGTCCGCCGGCGACTGGTCCGGGCTCGACCATCTCGTTCTTCCGAGGCGAATCCCGGACGGAACTGAGGCTCTCTGAGAGCGGAGAGACAACTAAGAGGCTGCAGCACCGAGGCGCGTGCCGACAATCTTTGTGCGAGGAGTTGGCCCGCGAACTCTCAGTAACTCGGCGGTGACTCGCGCCATGGAAGGCGGCCGGTCCTCTCGGCAG
>DATGZQ010000062.1:0-13948 GCA_035297125.1 Thermoplasmata archaeon | reverse complement strand
CCTCGGCGGTGTCGCTGGGTCATTCCGGATCACCCCCGACCGGCGAGGGACGACCCGTCGGGTGGGGACGACGTTCGACGGGCGCGACGTCTTCGCGCCGGCCGCCGCGCTGCTCGCCCGTGGGGCCCCGGCGTCCCGGCTGGGTCGCCCGATCGACCCCGTCGGCTTCCGGGTCCCGGACGCGGTCCGGATCTCCGGCGGGGCTCGTGGCGAGGTCGTCCACGTCGACCGATTCGGAAACCTGATCACGAACGTACCCAGCCGGTGGGTCCGACCACAAGCAGGGCTGCTCCGGATTACGGTCGGACGCCGCACCCGGGTCGTGCCCTGGACCCCGAGCTACGAGGCACTGGGGCCCCGACGAATCGGAGCCCTTGGGTCCAGCTTCGGAACAGTCGAGGTCGCGGTCCGCGAAGGAAGCGCCTCGGTCCGGCTCGCAGCCCGGACAGGAACTCCGGTCTCGGTCGTCTGGACGGCGGGTGCTCGTCGCGCCACTGAGATGGTAAATAGCGTCCGACCTAGGTCAGCCTGAGGGAGCGATTCCCTCGCGATCTATGGCGAAGCGCGACTACTACGAGGTCCTCGGGATCCCGAAGGCCGCCAGCGCGGACGAGGTGAAGTCCGCGTATCGCCGCCTCGCCCGACAGCATCACCCCGACGTTTCGAAGGAGAGCAAGAAGATCGCCGAGGAGAAGTTCAAGGAGATCTCGGAGGCCTACGAGGTCCTGGCGGATGCCGAAAAGCGTCGGCGGTACGACCAGATGGGGTTCTCCGGCGTCGAATCCGACTTCGGTCCCGGCGGCTTCACCTGGCAGAACTTCACTCACGTGGGCGACCTCGAGGACCTCCTCGGGGCCTCCCCGATATTCCGCCAGTTCTTCGGGGACCTCGGCGGCCAGTTCGGCACCGGCTCGCGAAGGGTGGAGTCCCGAGGGCGCGATGTCGAGCTCACGGTCCGTCTTCCGATAACCGCCGCCGTCACCGGGGCGCACCCCACGGTTGACGTTCCCCGATCTACCCCCTGCACCGACTGCCGGGGCACGGGAGCGAAGTACGGGACGGCGATCGAAACGTGCTCGGAATGCGGCGGGCAGGGGCAGGTGCGCCGTGTGCAGAACCGGGGTTTCACACAGCTGATCTCGATCGGGGAATGCCCTCGCTGCCACGGAACGGGTCGGCGGATCCTGGAGCCTTGCCCGGCCTGCGGAGGAAGGGGCGAGCTCCGCTCGAACGTCCGGATCGAGCTCAACGTGCCCCCGGGGATCGAGGACGGGGCCATCCTACGGGTTCCGGGCCACGGCATGGGCGGCCGCCCGGGCGCTCGGTCGGGCGACCTCTACGTCCAAGTGAGCCTCGAATCGTCCCCGAACGTCCGCAGGGAGGGCCTCGACGCGTATTCCGACGCGACCGTGCCGCTCGCCACCGCCCTCCTCGGGGGGGAGATCACGATCCCGACCATCGAGGCCCACACCGCCCTCAAGGTTCCCGCCGGCACCCAGCCGGAGACCCAGTTCCGCCTCCGGGGCAAGGGATTCCCCCGACTCTCGGGCGGAGGACGAGGCGACCTGATCGTAACGCTCCATGTCGAGATCCCGCGCTCGCTCAGCTCGCGGGAACGCGACCTTGTCCGGGAAGCGTTCGGGCAGTCGACCGAGGCCCCCACAGGGCGCCGAGAGTCGATCTTCCGGCGGAGGTCGTCGTGAGCGAGGACGACGGGGAACCCGTCGCCGAGCAGTACTTCGCGGAGCGCCCGAGGTCGGCGTCGGTCAAGCGGGAGCTCAAGTTCCTCTACCGCGGCGAGCTCATCGCCTTCCGTGTGGACGCGGGCGTCTTCGCATCGCACGGCCTGGACCCCGGGACCGCGTTACTGATCGAGAACCTCGCGCTCCGACCGACCGACCGCGTGCTCGACCTTGGCTGCGGCTGGGGGCCCGTCGGCGTCGCCGCCGCCAAGGCGGCCCGGGACGGCCACGTCACGCTTACGGAAGTCAACCGGCGCGCCGCGCGCCTTGCCCGCGACAACCTTGCCCGGAACGGGGTGCGCAACGCCGAGGTCCGGGTCGGACGGCTGTTCGGGCCCGTGGCGGGAGAATCGTTCGACGTGATCGCGACCAATCCACCGTACCGGGCGGGGCGGGAGCTCGTCCTCGAGATCCTTGCGGGCGCGCCCTCGCACTTGAACCCAGGCGGCCGGCTCGTCCTCGTGGGGAAGGGGAGCCATGGGATACGATACTACCAGGAGCAGCTCGAATCGAGTTGGCCCGGAACGGTCGAGGTCCTGGCCCGGGGCTCCGGCTATCGGGTCCTGGAGGCCCGCATGCTTCCCGCCGGGGCCACGGATGCGCCCGGAGGCCCGGCTCCGCCGATGGAGCCACACGTTTCCCCCGAAGCCGTTAAGAGCGGAAGGATTCTCGGCGGCCGCTCCGCCATTCGAGGGGACGGACGGTAGGCTCGGCCTCCCGTTCGCTTTGCTCGGACGAGGGGTACAGAACAGGGGAGTGAGGGTCGCGCCCAAAGAGTCGAAGGAGCCGAAGGAAGCTCCCAAGGACGCCGCGGCAGAGGCCAGCCGGGCGGAACCCGTCCCCGAAAAAGGCGCCAAGAAGGAGAAGTCCACTCCCGGCGCCAAGGGCAAGGAGACGAAGGAGCCGAAGGAAGGCAAGGGGAAGGCCAAGGCCGGCGCCCCGTCGAAGGCCCCCAAGTTCGTTTCCACCAACCCCAACTTCCGTTACATCGTCCGCGTTGCGAACTCGGATATCGACGGCACGCGCCCGACCGGACTCGCGCTCACGGCCGTCCCGGGCGTCGGTCTCCGCGTCGCCGAGACCGCCTGCCACCTCGCCCACGTCGACCCGGGCGAGAGGATCGGGGAGCTCGCCGAGCCGACTGTCGAGGGGATCGAAGCGACCCTGATCGCGTTCTCCTCCAAGGTCCCGGCCTGGATGGTCAACCACCGGACCGAACCGATCATGGGCACGACCCTGCACTACGTCGGTGTCGACCTCGACACCCGGCGGCGGGACGACGTCAACCAGATGCGAATGATCCGGAGCTACCGGGGCGTCCGTCACGAACGGGGCCAGAAGGTCCGAGGCCAGCGGACCCGTTCGAACGGTCGTACCGGCATGGCGGCCGGCGTCCTGAAGAAGACCGCGAAGGAAGCCGCGGCAGCGGCAGCCAAGGAAGAGTCGGGCGGCGGTGGTGCCGGCAAGCCCGCGGCCGCCCCGGCAGCGGCACCCGCCGCGGCCGCCAAGGGCGCCGCTGCGCCCGCCAAGGCCGCGGCGGCCCCCGCCGCGAAGAAGGAGTAGGGGCGATGGGCGATCCGAAATTCCTCCGGCGTCTCTACGATACCCCGAAGCACCCGTGGGAGGCGAGCCGCATGGAAGAGGAGCGCAAGCTCCTCGACCGCTACGGCCTCAAGAACAAGCGGGAGCTCTGGAAGGCCCAGTCGGTCCTCCGTGGGTTCCGCCAGCAGGCGCGCGAGCTCCAGGCCAAGCTCAGGACGGGGGCAGAACAGGCGCGCCGGGAGACCGACCAGTTGCTCGGCCGCCTCGCCCGCCTCGGGGTCCTTCCCGTGGGCTCACCCACGCTGGACGACGTTCTCGCCCTCACGACCGAGGACCTCCTCAAGCGTCGATTCCAGTGGATCGCGTTCACCCGCGGGTTGGCCCCCACGGTCAAGGGCGCCCGGAAGTGGATCGTCCACGGCCATTTCTCCATCGGCGACCACCGCGTCACCCGCCCCGGCTACCTCGTGCCGTTCGCCGAGGAGGGGCAGCTCGCGTTCACGCCCACGAGCCCTCTCGCAAGCGAGGACCATGCCGTGCGGGTCATCATGCGCGAGCGGGCCGAGAGGGGCTCTGCACCGGTAGTGCCGACCCCCCCGCCTGAGGGGGTCTAGGCGATGGCGAAGATCGGGATCGCGCACATCTTCGCGAGCTACAACAACATCCACATCACCGTCACGGACATCACCGGAGCAGAGACGCTCGCGAAGGCGACCGGCGGCATGGTCGTCAAGGCCGCCCGCGACGAATCCAGCCCCTACGCAGCGATGAAGGCGGCCGACCAGGTCGCCGCGCTCATCAAGGAGAAGGGCTACGACACGCTCCACGTCCGGGTCCGCGCGCCCGGAGGGAACCGTTCCCGCTCGCCTGGCCCCGGCGCTCAGGCGGCGATCCGCGCGCTCGCCCGAGCGGGCGTCAAGATCCAACGCATCGAGGATGTGACCCCGGTTCCGCACGACGGCACCAAGCCGAAGGGCGGGCGCCGCGGGCGGCGGGTGTGATCGTGCCGACCACGATCGAGTCCCTCAAGCCCCGCTCGGCCTCGCTCGAGCTCGAAGGCGTCACCGCCTCCCAGGTCAACGCGATCCGGCGGACGCTCCTCGCCGACCTGCCACGGTTGGCCATCGACGAGGTCGAGTTCCACCTCGGCCCTATCCGGGACGAGGCCACGGGAAAGGACTACGACTCCTCGACCAGCATGTTCGACGAGGGCGTCGCACTCCGGATGGGCCTGCTTCCGATCCCCACCGACCTCTCGCAGTTCCGGCGCAAGTCGGAGTGCACCTGCGCCGGGGCGGGGTGTCCTCACTGCCAGGTGATGTTCTCGGTGGACCGGAAGGGTCCCTGCACGGTCTACGCGAAGGACATCGTCCCGCTCGCGGACCCCTCGCTGGCGATCCTCGAGCCCGACGTCCCGATCGTCCGTCTGGGCGCCCGTCAGGCCCTGCTGGCGTACGCGACCGCGATCGTCGGCTCCGCGCGCGACCACGGGAAGTGGCAGGTGGCCCACGGGGTCGCGTCGTTCCCGCACCCGCACGTCCGGATCGCGAAGAAGGAAGGGTGCACGGAAGCGTGCCTCAAGCGGACCGCGGCCTCGTGCCCGGTCAACATCCTCGAGTTCGGCGGAGGGAAGCTCTCCGTCACCGAGGAGACGAAGTGCATCGACTGCGGCGCGTGCGAGAAGACGTGCGAGCACGGTTCGATCCGGATCGAGCCGGACACGGAGAAGTTCTTCCTGCGGTTCGAGACGGACGGCTCGCTCTCGGCGAGGGAAGCGCTCCGCTACGCCCTCAAGGACCTGAAGCGCCGGTTCGAGGAGCTGCGCGAGGGGATCCAGGCGATCCCGTAGTGCGGCCCAAGCTGGTCCAATCGTAGCGCAGCACCGCGGCGATGCCGCCCAGCGCCGTGAGCTTCTTTCCCGCGGCCTCGTCGGCTCGCACCAGGAAGATCCGGCCGCGTCCCGAACGGACGCGGTCGAGGAGGCGCGCGATCTCCGGGTCCGCGAGAAGCTCGTCCGATACGAGCACGGTCTCGACCGCATCCCCCTCGATCGCTTCGGTGACCTCCCGGCGGCCCACCGCCGCGCGGGTCCCCGTGGCCAGCGCCCGGACGAGCTGCTCGACCACCTCCGCCTCTTCGGCGGCCACGCTGGCCACCAGGACCTCGCTCGCGCGGCCCGAGCGGAGCAGCTCGTCCACGCCGGCGCGCCCGGATTCGGAGGTCGGATAGACCCGGGTCCGCTTCGAGAGGGCGGGAGCCTTTTCCGCGAGCCGGCGGCTGAGATGCTCCTTGAGGAACCCGGGCCCGCACACCACGAGGGCGTTCGCGGCCTCCCCTTCTCGGACGACGACCGCGAGGAGGTCGTCGAGGTACGCCTCACGGTCACGCTCCACGGGCCCCGTCCCGTACTGCTTTCCGGCGATCGTCCTCCGCACGTCGGCGAGAGGCTCGATCGCGCGTCCCCGGATCCGGACGACCGAGGAGTCCCCCCAGTCGACCGCGGCGATGACGATCGTCGGCTCGCCCTTGCCCGAAAGTCCCTCGTCCAGGAGCGCGCGGTCCCCGGCTCCGAGCGTGGGCTTGAGGATCGTGACGTCGTCGCCCTCGGCGAGGTCGAGGGTATGGTGGCGGCCGATGTCGAAGGGTCCCTCGACGATCGGACCCGTGAGCCGAACGTGTCCCGAGAAGCCGTGGAACTCGACCTGTTCGGTGCGGATGACCAGGTGGACCCGCCGGCGGGTCCGCTCCGCGCCAGGAACGTCCGCGGGCGCTTCGGGGTCACGACGGGTCGTCGACGCTCCGACGATGTCCCCCGGTCGGACGAGGCGGGAGATCCGCCAGAGGTCACTGGGGGTCTCGAGCCGGAGCCGGTGCAGCCCCGTGACCGGATCGCGCGAAAGGAGACGCACGCAAGGCTCCCGGGTCCTGCGGACGGAGGAGGCGTACATGCGGGTTTCGGCCCGATCCCCGGCCCCCGCGACCGCCTTCGACGATACGCTTATCGAGCAGGCGGGGGGTCCCGGACCTGGTTTGACGGAGACGTTCCGCAGCCGGTACGCCGAACTGTTCCGCCGCCCCTCTTTCGTGTCGTTCCTCCTGGCGGGAGCCCTCCAGTTCGCGGCGCCCTCGACCGCGCTGGTGATCCTCCTCTTCCGGGTGGCGTTCGCGTACCCGTCCGACGAGCGGGCGACGTTCGGTGCCCTGGCGCTCGCGTTGCTGGGCCTTTCGTCCGCGATCCCGACCCTCGCGGGGGCCCTGTTCTCGGGCCCTCTGGCCGACCGCCACGACCGGGGCCGGCTGATGCGAACCGCGAACCTCCTGTCGATCATCGCCACCGCGGGGTTGGGCGCGGACCTCCTCGTCTCCTCCATGCGCCACGTCAGCTTGCCCGGGCCCGCCGGGTTCTACCTTCCACTCTGGGTGCTGCTCGCGTACCCCGCGTGGGCGCTCCTGGCGGCGAGCTCGACCCTCTTTCGGCCAGCGTTCAACACCTCGGTCCCGCGGCTGGTCGACACGAGCGAGCTCGGCCACGCCAACGGGACGATCTACGCGACCGCGGCCATCACGAGCGGCGCGGGCACGGTCGCCGCCGGACTTGCCATGAGCCTCGGAGCCGGGTCGTACGCCTTCGCGATCCCGTTCGCGCTGTTCGTGGGTGCCCAGGTCGCGCTGCTCCGCGTGCGCGCGGACCTCTCCGTGAAACGACGCGAGCCAACGAGATCCGTGGGTTCCGAGATGGTGGAGGGATTCCGCTACATCGTTCGCCGCCGCGCCCTCTTTCAGCTGACGATCTCGTCTCTCGTGATCAATTTCCTCACGGCCGTCGCCCTGGTCGAGCTCGCCCTCTACCTGGCCAACTGGCTGGGCGTCTCCCAGGGCATATGGTACGGTGCGCTGGTCGCCACCGCGATCGCGGGTTCGGCGTGCGGCCTCCTCGTCGCATCCCACCTGAGGTTCGAGGCCCGCGCGGGTCGGATCATCATCGCCCTGGTGGTCGTGACGGGCCTGGCGATCCTCTCCCTCGCTCTCGTCCGGTCGATCTATTTCGCGCTCCCGATCATCTTCGTCTACGGATTCGCCCCGGGGATGATCACGACGATCTTCCTATCGGTCGTCCAGGCGACGGTGCCCGACGAGAAGATGGGACGGGTGTTCGCCGCGGACGAGGTCGGAAGCCTGGCGCTCGTCCCGTTCGGTCAGCTGGCGGGCGGGCTGGTCACGCTCGCCCTCGGCGTGCGTGGCACGTATCTGGTCGCCGGGGGGGCGATCATCGTCCTCGGCGCGGTGATGCTCGTCGGGTTCGTGGCGCTCCGTCGGCTCGGGTACCAGCCCCGCGAAGCCGTACCGGGCGAGACCGTCATCGCCTAAGTCTTGGGAGCCGGAACCGGCACCCGATGGCCGTTGTACCAGTCGTGCGTCGGACCGAGCGACCGGACGAACCCGACCCGTTCGTAGAGACGCACGGCGGAGCGGTTTCCCTCGGTCACGTTCAGGTAGACCGCACGGTCCCCGGCGGCTCGCAGTGCTCGAAGGCTCGCGAGGAGCGTGGCCCGGCCGATGCCACGACCCTGCCGGTCGGGGTCGACCATCACGTCGGCGATCAGCGCTCCCGCGGTCGTCCGGACCGCGAGGACGGCACCGACCGGACCGGTCGGCTCCTCCGCCACCCAGGAACCGCCCTCGACCAACGGTCCCCAGCGGCCGCCGAAGAGCTCCGCGGTGTGCTTCTTCGCGTCGAGCTCTTCGTCCGCCGCGTTCCAGAAGAGGTAGCGGTCGAGCTGGCCCCGGTACGCCCGGGCGTGGAGCCGCGCGATACCTTCCTCGTCGCCGGGCTTTACCGGTCGGAGCCGGACGGGTCCCACCGGTGGAGTGTCCGGCAGCTCGGCATCCTCCTTCAGCCGCATCTCGCTCCGACCGAACGGGACGTACCCCAGCCCGGCCATCAGGCTCCGTTCCTCAGCGGAGGCGAGACCCCCGAGCGGCCCGCCGACGAACGCGATCGGACCCACAAGCGACTCGACCGAGGAGAGGAACCAGTGGTACCGTTCGGCGGACGCGGCGTCCGGCACGAGGTAGAGGAGCTCGACCGTCGCGCCGAGCGAGCACGGCTCTTGCCAGACGGCGATCCCGAGGGGGAACTCCCCGAGGACGACGAGGCTGCCCGGCAAGAGGTCGGTCTTCAGCTCCCCTTCGAGCTTCGCGAGGACCCGGATCGCCTCGTCGCCCGGACCCTCTCGGCAGAGGATCGCCGCCTTCACGAGCGCGAGCGCGGCTGCCGGGTTGACCCGGAACGGTTTCAACGCCGCCGACACGGCGCTCGGACCCGGAGGGCGGGATAAGCTGGCGGTTGGCGTCCGTGGATTCATATAGTCAAAGTGGGATATGTCAATCGTCAGACAAAAAACACACTATTGTCTGACAAGCATGGTCGACACCTCCGAGCGGGTCACGGTACGGATCCCGCAAGAGCTCCTCGAGAAGCTGAAGCGCGTCCAGGAGCTGAAGAGCACGCCGACCATCTCCGACACGATCCGAGAGGGGCTCGAGCAGTTCATCGAGCTCAGCCTTCCGCCGCAGCACATCCGAAAGGTCGTGGTGGAGCTCTCGAGGCAGGACAACAACCGTCTCGAGGAGTTCGTCCGCGACGGCAACTCTGTAAGCGTCGACGACGCGGTCCGGTCCGCGGTCCGGGAGTACATCCGGGCCCGGATCGACCAGCTGGTCCCGCCGACGCGCGCCCACCGAAGGGAGGGAGACGCGGTCGCGGCCGAGGGCTCCCCTCCACCCTGACGGGCCCGGAGGGCCGTTGTCCGACCAGCTGCTCACGCCCGAAGCGTTCGGCGCCCTCGCCGTGACGCCGTCGGTCGCCGTCGTCGGCCTCGGGGGCGCGGGGAGCGAGGCGGTCGAGGACCTCGTGTCGCTCGGCATCCCGGGCGCGGTGGCGATCGCGATCAACACGGACGCCGCCCACCTTTCCCGCGTGAAGGTCGAGGAGCGGATCCTCCTCGGGCATCGGGTTCTGCGCGGCCGCGGAAGCGGCGGGGACCGGGCGCTCGTGCTCAAGGCCGCGGAGGAGAGCCGGGAAGAGCTTCTTCGCCGGCTCGAGCGGTTCGAGCTCGTGTTCCTGCTCGCCGGGCTCGGGGGCGGGACCGGGAGCGCGCTCCTCCCCTACCTCTCGAAGGCGCTCCGGGAGACGGAGACCCTGCCGGTGCCGGTGGTGTTCCTTCCGTTCCGGGTCGAGCTCGAAACGAACCCGGGCCGACGGGACAACGTGGATGCGACCGTCCAGGACCTCGAGGAGATGGGCGGCCTGCTACTCGCCCTGGCCAACGAGAAGCTACGGCGGTTCGAGTCGCTCCCGATCCACCGCGCGTTCCAGGTCCGGAACGCCTACCTCCACTCGCTGGTCGCGAACCTCGTAGACATGGTCGAGAACCCGTCCCAGCTCAACGTCGACCTTTCGAGCCTCAAGAACCACCTGAGGCAGTCGGGGCTCTCCACGGTCGTGGTCGCCGAGCACCACGTCTCCGAGCCCGAGCGGCTCGTCCACCAGGCCCTTCACGATTCCCTGCTCGACTTCCGCCTGCCCGATCGCCCCTCCGTCCTCGTTCACCTCGAGGCGGGGAGCAACTTCACGCTCCGCACGCTGGACCAGGTGCTGAATTCGATTCGCACACGCCTCAACGAGCCGGACCAGCTCGTCCTCGGCACCCGTCTTCGACCCGAGCCCCGCGAGGTCGTCCGCCTCACGGCGGTCCTGGGAGGCCTCAAGCCCCGCACCGTTCGGGACGCGATCGCCCTGCGCCCGGCGCCCCGGCCCGAGCTCGTCGCCCGCTAGGCGGGCGCGTGGGTCGCCGCCTCTGCTTCCCGCAGGTCGAGCTCCCGGTGGACCGCGTCGATCACCTGGCTCGTGCGGAGTGACCGGGGTCCGACCGAGATGCGGGGGACCCCGCTCTGCTCGAGCAGGAGCCGCTCGCCGGGCGTGGGGTCGTACGGGTCGGACACGACCGCCGCCACGTCGCCCGAACCGGCCGACCAGGTCGATATCGGCATGCCGCCCTCGGTGAGCCAGATCGCACCAGGAAGAGCAAGGAAGTCGCGTAGGACGGCCTCGGGGTCGGCCGGTCCGACTCTGAGCCCGGGGGAGGACTCGAAGGCGGTCGGGAAGGTCGCTGCCCGGACAAGGGCGTTCTTGAGGAGCGCCGCGGTCGAGCGCTCGTCCGGGTTCATGTAGCGCAGCCGGGCCCCGCTCATGTCGATCCGGCGGGCGGCGGGTGGGGGTTCGGCGACGAACGCTACGGAGACCTCCGTATCGCGACGGAGGTCGTTCGAGAGGGTGAACGCCGTGGACACCGCCCGGGCGACCTCGTCCATCCGGCCTGCGCCGCCTGCGAGGTCGTTGAGCGTGAACTCGCCGCGAGGAGGGACCCGGTGGGCCAGGACCAGGAACCGTCGCATCGCCGTCGGGGACCCGGGCGGTGCGGATAACCGCTCGGAGCGGCCCCGGGGTTACAGATGGGGCGCAGGGCGCCGCCCGCGGGGACCCGCGGGCGCGCTGGGCAGCGGGTTCTGCCGCCGCTCGAGCCAGATTTCGTCCCCGAGCTCGTGGTAGACCGCGTGGGCCGGAAGGCCCGTGCCTGTCTCGCCGTGGGGGAGCAGGAACCCGCCGGAGCGGTTGGCGATCCGGGAGTAGACGACCTCCTGCTCGCCGGCCGCGATCATCGCCGCGGACTCCTCGCGGGCCAGCTCGAAGATCCTGTCCTTTCGGAACATCCAGTAGTGGATACGCCATTCCCGGCCGTCGTAGAGGGTCGTCTCGTCGCGCTCGGTCTCGAGGATACCCGTGTCCTCGAGCATGTAGAACGTGTCGCGGTCGTCCGGCTCGAGGACGTTGTCGATGATCCTCTCGTTGAACCCGAAGAAATTGAGGACATGGGCCGCGATCGTCCGGGCGTCCTCCGCCCGCATGCCGTCATGGCCGACCGACCGCCGGATCGCCTTCGCGAGAGAGTCGAAATCGACCGGGCCGCTGCCCAGCGCCAGGGTCGAGTCCGACGGGATACCCGCGCGGGTCGTCGCGATGTCGCCGGGGGTCCGAAGGGGCACCGGATTGCGGAGCGTGTAACTCTTGGACATCGGCTGCGCCGGTGTCCGACTCGAATTCCCGCGCATGGTCAAATCTATCCTTTCGGGCGGTATATATAAATTGGGAAAACGCCCTTCAAGCGGCCCCCCTCCCACAGGCTCAGAGGACCACCCGGCGCCCCCTTCCGACCCGCTGGAGGGCCTCCACTCCAGGCCTCCATTCCTCGTCCTCTATGCGGAACTCGAGCTCTGCCAGCTCCCGCGGCTTGTAGGGCGGCGGGAGGAGGGATTTGGCGAGATATACGTGGGCGAACGGCGCCCCGGAGGGTCCCGTCCAGGCCTTGCCCCGCTCCACGACCGAGCGGTACTCGTAGTACTCGGGCGCCGGCAGGAACCATACGAGGGAATCGTCGGTGCCTCGGACCCGAGGACCCCGAGAATAGACGTGCAAGCCGAGGTGCTGGACGACGGGGGCGGGGAGGGTGAAGAGGAGGCGCTCGCCCGGCCGAGCGCTGGACAGGAGCCGCCCTCGGACGGTCTCGACCGCGAGCGCCTCCCGGGCGGGGTGGGTGGCGATGACCCGGGCGACCCCGGCGCCCCGTGAAAGGAACGAGATCGACCGGCTGGCCGGGGTCGGGTCGCCGGCGCCGGGCGCGAACTGGATCATCTGCGCCACCTCCGTGGGCAGCTGCATCGTGAGCCAGGTCGGGTGCATCGCCCGGACGATCACGTACTCCATCGACCCCTTGAACCCCGGCCGCGCTATAAGAAACCTGTCTGCGCGGACCCCCGCTGTTCAGTCGGGAGGCGCGGGATTGGCGGTACTGGGAAGGGGTGCAGAGGGGCGCACCGTTCGGGTGGGAGGAGCGGGCGGTTCACGACCGGCTGCCGATCCCCATGAGGATCCCACCGACCCAGAGGGCCGCGATCCCCGCCGTCGCGACCGGCAGCATCCGGGCCAGGGCAGCGGGGGCGGACGGAAGGAGGTCGGCGAGCAGGAACAGCCCGACGAGCGTGAGCAGCAGACCCAGCCCGATCCTCGCCTGTTTGGAGAGGCGGGGCCTCCGGGAGGAGGGTCGGGGTGCGCTCACGGCGGCGGGGCCCTGGGTCATGGGGTCGCCGACGCGGCCACCAACATAACCGTGCCGGCCGAAGCACGTATGGGCGGTGGCAGGGTCCCGGTCGCGATGGTCCGGCAGAAGCGGGCGCCGGAAGCGTCTCCGGGAGAGCGCGCCGACTCGGAAGGGCTCACCGACCGGCGGTCGCGCGCGCTCGAGGAGCCGCTCGAGGCGCGCCTGCTGTCACGCCGGGTCTACCCTCTCCTCGAGGTCCGCAACCCGGTCCACCGCACGAGCTACCTCGTGATGTTCCCCGAGTTCCCGTCGGAAGCGTCGGCGATGTGCACGTGCACCGACTTCGCCCGTCGCGGCCTCGGGACATGCAAGCACATCGTGGCGGCCGACCGATGGCTCCGCGCGAACCCTGACGCGCTGCCGACGGGGGACGACCCGGTACCCGAGCGCAGGCCCTCGGAGGTCTGGAGCGAGGTTGACCAGAAGCTGGTCGATCTCGGGCCGGGACACGACGCCGACGTGCGGAAACTGGCGCGCCCGGGCGCTTCGCTCTACGAATAGGTCACCGGGAGCCCGAACGCCCGGCGTGGTGCGCAGAAGAGGGAAGGAGGAAAGGGTTGGTTCGGGGGCCGGGCCCTCGACCTAGGTCGACGCCATGCCCGGGGCGCCCTTGAGCGCCCGGACTTTGTAGTACTCAGGGTCGACGATGACCTCGCCGTTGACTCCCATCGTCTCGATCGTCTTCAGCTGGATCCCGCCCTGGGACTTCGCGCGCTGCCAGTCGGGGATCGGGATCGAGAACTTCCGCTCCACCTCGGTACGGTAGATCGGGCCCGAGTTATACGAGCAGAACGGGATGACACGTCCGTCCGGGACCGCGTAGTGGATATCGCAGCGCATGAGGCGCTGGATGTCGTAGTCGTAGGCGTCCTGGAAGTGCATGTTCCCGATGTAGAGCGTGCGCCAGGTGAACTTCGCGAGGGCTTCCTTGTTCCCTTCCGTGAAGATCCCCGCGATGACCTTGACGCAGTTCTTCTCGTTCAGGCCCTCCGGGGCCTTCGAGAAGTCGAAGTACTTCGCGACGTCGTGCAGCAGGCGGGCCCCCGCGACCGCGGTGCGGACCCGGGCGAACCGGGCGTCCCGGTACTTCTCGATCATCGACTCGACGTTCTCGAAGAAGCCGTCGACGTCCATGAACCGCGGGAGCGGCGTGATCTTCTGTCCGTCCTTCGAGATGAAGGCGAACGTCGCGCAGCCGCAGCCGGGGTGGGTCGTGAGGGTCATCTTCTCTTCACCGTGGATGATCGAGACGAGCTCCGAGATGGGGGCGACCGACGGGACGGGGAAGAAGTCCGAGCGCTCGAACGGGCCCTCCGTGCAGAGGATCCGGACGAGGTCCGACTGGGTGAACCGCATCTGGAACCGGTCCTTGTCGGGGATCCGCGCCGTGAGGGCGACCGGCTGGAAGTTCACGCCGCGAACGACGTCGATGTTGTCGATCGCGAA
>DATGZQ010000061.1:0-4571 GCA_035297125.1 Thermoplasmata archaeon | reverse complement strand
CAGATTAGACAACACATTAATACCCGCCGGTCCTGCGGACTATGGGGCGTATCGGAGCGTATGAGAGCGACCTTCGGGAGCGGTGCGAAGTCCGACTTCGTGCTTCCGCCGGGAGTCGATTCCGAGAGTTTCCTTCCCGGGACGGGCAACTTGTCTTGGGGTTACTCCGCGCCGATCTGCGCCCCGCCTACCCACCCGACAAAGGCCATGCCCGGTGTTAGAGACCGTGCGGAACGACCCTGACTCCTCACGGTCGTACGACCCGGTCCCTGGCGGCGCTCTAGCCGCCGTCAGGGCCGGCCGCCATCCTCTCTGTCCCGGTCTTTCGGGGCGCTCTGAAGTTTCTCCCACATTATCGGGGAGCCGGCCGAGGTTATGGCCCGACCTTAGAGGTTCGGGCATAACGGCCGATGAAACGAGCCAACCCCGGTTGGGAGGGGAGGTGTCGATGGAAGGCAGAGCCAATCCCACCGCCTTACGCTAACAGATTCCGCGACAGGGAAAACTACCGTGCCAACCTGGCAGCGGTGGTGGGAAGAGAAATGGACCAAATGGGCCGAGTCGAACCGAGGCATATCTCCGGTGACGCGAGGCAACCGCCGCGTAGTCGGCCGGCGCCTCCCTACGATCTTCGCTCGGGTAGGGTTCGACTTTGGCGGACGAGTGACGCGGCCTATGGTCGAGGCGGTGAAGTCCGAGGGCCGGTACACGCCGGGCTCGCTCGCGGAGCTGCTCGGGGTGCTGCGGGGCTATCTGAAATGGGACAGGGACCCGCTCGCGGGAGAGACCGACTTGTGGCAAGTGCCCAACGTGGTGGCCGTCAACCGACGATGGCTCCGGCGGGAGCAGCTTGCCGCCGTAGAGGAGGAGGCGCTCGGTTCGCCCAAGGAACGGGAACGGTTGCCCGTCCTCTTGGCTGGAGAAAACGGTCTCCGAATCGGCGAGATTGTCCGATTGAAGGTAGGCGATTGTCGGATGGACCTTGCGAGCCCTGCGCTGACGGTCCTAGGCAAGGGCCGTCGTGGGGGCAAGTGGCGCACTATCGGGATGAGTCCGCTAGTGTGGGACGTCCTGCTCCCGGCGACTCAGGGGCGCCGCCCGTCGGACCGTGTGTACCCGTTCGCGTATCGCACGGCGGATATGGACATACGAAACGTGGGACGGCGAGTCGGCATCCCCTCGGTCTCGGCGCACGACCTGCGGCGAACGTTCGGACGGCTATACTTCGAGGACACGAAGGACCTAGTTGGCCTCCAACACCTCTACGGGCACGAATCGGTCGAGATGACCTCGTACTACATCGGTCTCGATCTAACACAGATGGCAACCGGGCTCCGCGCACACGCGGAATCCATGCGAGCAGCCATCGCAGCGCGGAGAGCGTAGGATGCGAGTTAGCGGCCGGCGTTCGAGGTTACACGAGTTCGGCGAACAGCTGGTGCGGGTCCTCGAGGTACGACTTCACGGTCGCGATGAACTGGGCGGCGTCGAACCCGTCCAGGGCCCGGTGGTCGATGGAGATCGAGAGGTTCATCAGGTCCGAGGGCCCGATCGTCCCGTCCGGCCGGTACATCGGGCGTCGCGTGATCTTGTGGACTCCGAGGATCGCGACCTGCGGATAGTTCAGGATCGGCGTCGCGAGCACGCCGCCGAGAGCGCCCAGGCTGGTGATCGTGAACGTGCTCCCGACGAGCTCTTCGCGGCGCAAGGTCCCTGCGCGTCCCCGCTCCGCAAGGTCCTGGATCTCGCGGGCGATCGCCGTGAGGCTCTTCGTGTCCGCGCTGCGAATGACCGGGACGATCAGTCCGTCGGGGGTCGCGGTGGCGATCCCGATGTGGTACCCCGACTGAACGACCAGCTCTCCCCGCGCGTCGTCCATCAACGCGTTCAGCCGCGGGTGCGCCTTGAGCCCGGCCACCACGCCCTTCACGATGAACGGAAGGTAGCTGAGCCGGGCGCCCTGCTTCTCGACGTGCTTCGACATGTGGTCTCGGAGGCGGACCAGCTCGCTCGCGTCGATCTCCTCAACGTAGGTGAAGTGGGCCGCTCGGTGGACCGCCTCGGACATATGCTCCGCGATGACCCGGCGGATCCCTCGGATCGGAACCCGCTCGCGGACCTCCGACTCGGGGGAGCTCACGGTGGGAACCGCTGACGGAGAGGCGGATCGGCCGGCCGGGGACAGGGGGACCGCGGTGGTCCGGCCCTCGACGGGCGTGCCGAGGTCTGCCTCCGTGATCCTGCCTTCGGGCCCGGTCCCTCGTACCTGCGAGAGGTCAATCCCCCGCTCCGCGGCCAGGCGCCTCAGGTAGGGAGAGGCCAGTAGCCTACCGGGGCTCGAGCTCGGGGCCGGGGGAGGCGTAGAAGAGCCTGGCGTGCTGCGAAGGGCCGGGGCGGGCGTTCCCGCCTGTGCCGGCGGAACCGGTGGTTGCACGGAACGCGAATCGGGGCGAATCGGGCCAGCCCCGGACGGGTCGGGGGACGGCGGGCTCTCCCCGCCCGTGTCGATCGTGACGAGAAGTCCGCCGACCTTGACCTTCTGGCCAACCGAAGCGTGGATCTTCGTGACCCGGCCGCCTTTCGGCGACGGGATCTCCACGTTCGCCTTGTCCGTCAGGACACTGACGAGCGGGGCGTCCTCACGGATCGTGTCGCCTTCCTTCACGAACCACTGGACGACCTCGCCTTCCGCGACTCCTTCACCGATGTCAGGCAGCCGGAAATCGAACGTCACAGATCCCTCTACGAGCCCCGCACGGCCGCTCGGGCCGCGGAGACGATCCGCTGGGCGTCCGGCAGGTAGACGTGCTCGAGCGAGTACGGGAACGGCGTGTCGTACCCCGTGACCCGGGCCACCGGCGCCTTCAGCGAGTAGAATGCCTTCTCCGCGAGGAGCGCCGCGATCTCGGCCCCGAACCCGCAGACCCGCGCCGCCTCGTGGACGGCGACCGCGCGGCCGGTCTTCTCCACGGAGGCGATGACGGCGGGCTCATCCAGCGGCACGAGAGTCCTGAGGTCGAGAACTTCCGCGGATATCCCCTCTTTGTCCAGCAGCTCGGCCGCCTCGGAAGCGGCCGGGATCATCGCTCCGTACGCGATCAGGCTCACGTCGGTCCCCTCACGCACGACCCGTGCCTTTCCCAGCGGTACCATCGGGTCGCCGTCCGGCACCTCGCCGGTCACGGACCGGTAGAGCCGCTTCGGCTCGAGGAAGATCACCGGGTCCTCGTCGTGGATCGCGCTCAGGAGGAGCCCCTTGGCGTCCGACGGCGTCGAAGGTACCACCACTTTCAGCCCCGCGGTGTGGCAGAAGTACGCCTCGGTGCTCTGGGAGTGGTAGAGGCCACCCTTGATGCCCCCACCGTAGGGGGTTCGGATGACCACGTGGCATGGGAACTGCCCCCCGGAGCGATACCGCATCTTCGCGAGCTCGCTCACGATCTGGTCGAACGCGGGGTAGATGAAATCGAGGAACTGGATCTCCGCGATCGGCTTGAGGCCGTAGAGTGCCATGCCGATGGCGGCGCCGACGATCCCGGTCTCCGAGAGGGGCGTGTCGATCACACGCTCGGGCCCGAACTCCTTGATCAGGCCGTCGGTCGCACGGAAGACACCCCCGTTCAGGCCGACGTCCTCTCCGAGCAGGAGCACGTCCGCGTCCGCACGCATCGCGTCGGACAGAGCGCGGTTGACCGCCTGGACGAGGGTCAGCTCCGTCACGGCTGCCTCCCCGGCCCGGCGAGAGATGCGGCGGCCCCGGCTCGCTCCTCCTCCAGGCGAGGCGTCAGTGTGGCGAACACATCGTCAAACCCCGAGAGCGGGTCGACCGCCGGTGCGGCTTCGGCGGACTTGACCGCCTCCGAGATCTTGGAACGGGCCTCCTCCCAGAGGCGAGCGTCGGCGGCCTCGTCGAGGACGCCGGCCGACAGCAGGGCGGCCTTCAGGCGAAGTAGAGGGTCCCGATGCCGCGCGGCCTCGACCTCGGCGTCCGGGCGGTAGCGGTGCGGGTCGTCCGAAGTCGTATGCGGCCCGAAGCGGTACACTTGAGCCTCGATCATCGTCGGGCCCTGACCCGCCAGCGCCCGGCGGCGGGCTGCGCGCACGGCACCGTAGACCGCCCCCAAGTCGTTGCCGTCGACCACCACTCCGGGGAATCCATAGGCCTCCGCCTTCATCGCGAGCGTCGCGCTCCGGGTCTGACGTTCCCGGGGCAGTGAGATCGCCCACTCGTTGTTCTGGCAGAAGAAGATGGATGGGGTGCGGAAGACGCCGGCGAAGTTGAGCCCGGCGTGGAAGTCGTTGGAGCTCGTCGCGCCGTCTCCGAAGTACGCGATGGTGACGACGGGTGCCTTACGTCGTTGCGCGGCCATCGCGGCCCCGACGGCCTGAGGGATCTGCGTTCCGATCGGGCTGGAAGCCGAGACGAAATGGAAGTCACGGAACGCGAAGTGATTCGGCATCTGGCGACCCTTCGAAGGGTCCCGAGAGTTCCCGAACAGCTGATCGACTATCGTCTGCAGGGAGGCCCCTCGAACGAGGGCCACGGCGAGCTCCCGGTACGCCGGGAACAC
>DATGZQ010000060.1:0-24259 GCA_035297125.1 Thermoplasmata archaeon | reverse complement strand
CATCAAGTATCGGTCCGCGTCCCGGGGGCTAGCGCCCCGTGGTCAGTTCCGGGCGTAACCCCGGCCGGGCCTCCAGCGGTCCACGGGGTATTTTACCCCCGAGAGGGTATTTGTGACTTCCGTCCAATCGGACGGTCGTATAGCCGGGCCGACGCCCGCTCGGGGGGTTGGCGTCACGGGACCTGCGCCGTTTTTTTCAGGGCAGGGACCTGGGGCGCCCGAACCGCGCTCCCGTCCACGGTTCGGCCCATCTCGGCCTCGCATCCGACGGGCTCAGCCAACGTCCTCAGCTCCGGTCTGCCGGAACAGCCGGTTCAAGAAAGCCGTCCCGTCGCCGCGCGCTTTCCCGCTCCCCTTTCCCATGCACGGCTACGTTGACCTCTACTTCACGCCCGAAACCCTCCCGCCTCTCGAGATCTCGAAGCGGCTCTCGGACCTGGCGGGGCTCTCGTGAATCATCGGACCCCACGACCTGGCGTTCGAGTGGAAGACGGAAGAGGAGTTCCACTCCCGCATCACGAAGATCCACACCGCGCTCAAGGGAACCGGTGTCCTCTACCGCATCGAGACCGTTCCTCAGGAACCGGCGTTCATCGACCCGCTCCCCTGGCCCCCGCCGCTTCCCCGGAACGACGCGCTCCACCCGGCGTACTGACGGTCCTACGTTCCCGGAAGGGGGCGTTCGGGCAGCGACCCTCCGCCCTCCCGGCACGGACGCCGGCAACCCCGTTCGACCTCGTGGGCGCGGCAACGGTTATAACCCACGCCCGGGTCGCGCTCGCCCGCATGGGCAACATCCGCCAAACGTACATCAAGCGTGTCGCGATCGAACTTATCCGGCACTACCCGGCCGAGTTTGGCGCAGATTTCGCCCACAACAAGCAAAAGGTCCTCGAGCTCACGGACCTCGGCGTCGTGGTCGACGGCAAGATGACCGTGACCCACAAGAAGCTTGCAAACCGTATCGCAGGGTATTCCGTCCGATACTTCAGGCGAAAGCGCGGCACCTGAGCCGGTCCGCGCTCGAACGCGGACCGGCAGGGTCCCGTCCCTGACGGGGTCCTGCGGTCCTTTGGCAGAGACCCTGGTCGGGTCAGTCGAGGATCCCGAGCCCGTCCTGGATGTGGACGACCTCGACGGGTGTGGTGGGGCGGCCCACCAGCACGCCGCGTGAGTTCGCGATCAGGCAGGCGCCCACGATCGGGACGCCGAAGTTCGCGCTCGAGCGGTGCACCGGGACCTTCAGGAACTCGTGGATCTTCGCCGCTTCGCCCTCGGTCGCCTTCGGGTGGAGGACGACGCCCTTGTTCGTGGCGATCCCCGCCTTGCCCACGGTGGCGAGCCCGGCGACGGTCCCCCGGTCCACGGGAACGCCCAGCGCCCGGCCGATCGCCGCGACGACCTCGTTCGAGAACTCGGGGTGGACGATCGCCCCCGAGTCGTTCGCGAGGACGTTGTTCCCCATCGCGTTCAATCGGTGGCGCACAATCGTGACTCGGGCCACTCTCTCCAAGGCCTTTCGCTCCAGGGAATCGAGGGCATCGCCCACGACCCAGCCGTTCGAGTTCCCCGCGATCAGGGCGCCGACGACCTCGCTGTCGTCCACGGTGGTGCGGACCGTCGGGATCCCCAGGACGCGCTCGATCTCGCGCTCCAGAACCGGCGAGACGGAGGGCGGGGCGACCGCGGCGCTTTCCCCCACCCGCACGAAGACGCCGAGATAGGGGCTTCCGCCGAAGAGCGTGCGACCTACCGGCACGCGAGAGGGCCCCCGATTCAGGTCTATTCGGTCTCGAGGAGGTCGACCTCGATCAGGCCGTCCTCGAACCGGATTGCCTTGACCCGGACCTTGCTGGGAATGCTCTGGATCCCTCGCTCCCAGATCAGCTCGTTGAGGCGGGGGTCGATCCAGACATTCTCCGACTTGCCCTTCATGTGGCGCACGACGAACCGTCGGACGGTGAGGAGGGCGTGCCCGGCGCGCCGGCGACGCGAGGGCTGATGGCGGCTAGCGCGGAGCGGAATGGTGTACTCGCGCTCGAGCTCCTCGATGTTGCGCTCGGTCTCCTTCTTCGCCATCGTCCGTTCCTCCTACTTGTGCAGGTGCCCGCGGTGCCAAGAGCGGCGCTTCGGGTGGCGGACGACACGGCGGCTGGTCCGTTGGATCACCCACGCCGGGACCCGGCGGTTCCGTTTCACCATGCGGAAGAGGCGCACTTTCCGCGCGTGGCTCTTTCTACGATTCGCCATTCGACAACCTACCTACCTACCGCCTCGTGATCTTGATCTCGCGTCGTTCCGGGGCGATCCGCTCGAGGAGCGCCCGCAGGGTAGGATCGTCTATCGGCCGCTGGATACGACCGCTCGCGGCGAGCGCCACCAGCTGCTGCTCGACCGCCGAGGCCACCTCGGGCTTCGCCAGCCGGATCCGCCCGAGCCGTTCCCGAGCGTCGGGCGTGAGGATGCGGCGCAGGATCTCGGCCCGTTCCGCCTCCCGCCGCTGTGCCTCGGACTCCTGCTGCGCGTACGCGGCCTGGGCGTTCATGTTCTCGGAGACCTGCATCTCCTGGATCTGACGGGTCCGACGCCGACGGAGCTCCGCGAGCTCGGCGTCCTCGGAGTAGGCCATCCGTTCGACACCCCTTTTTCCACAAGGAGCCCTACAAGTACTTGGCGAGTGCGGGCCGCTCCACCACGAGCGCTTTCAGGATGTCCCGGCTGACGGTGTCCAAGAGCTTCTGGCCTTCGGGGCTCAGCCGGCGACCCTGGGTCTTGTACCGCTGAACCAGTCCGGATTTCTCGAGTTGCTGAACGATCTCACGGGCGATGGAGCGGGATCCGGAGCGAGCGTGGTAGGGGGCGCTGCCCCGGTCCCGCTTGCCCCCGTATTCGTTGCTGAGGCGCGCGACTCCGATGCTTCCCTTGAGGTAGATCTTCCGGAGGACGGAGGCGCTGCGGAGGTACCACCAGTCCTCGTGCTCCGGCGACCGCTCCTTGTGGACTCCCGTCTTGACGAAGTCCGCCCAGGGGGGCGGGGCCACCGCGCTACGGCTCTTCAGCTCGGCCGCCAGCTTCGGCAGGAGGGCGGAAGTTGGAACGTCGTTCGGGTGGGTCATCGGGCGGCGCGCCCACCCGGCCGAGGTATTTAACATGAGAGCGGAAGCTCTCTCGGCGGAGCCGTTCGACGGGTGCCCATGGGGCCAGGGCTCCCCCGAGTTCGGCCCCCCCGAACGGGCCGGGTCAGTGTGGGTGGGGTCGGCTGCCGTAGGTGCCGGGGAAGGGGTTTCGGGCGTCGGCGAGGCGAGTCCCCGGCGGGCGCTGGAAGGGCTAAAGCCCGCGACGGTGTTCAAGGAACGGTGCGGCGGCGCCCTCGCTCACGGACATTCGAACGGTCGTCTGGCGGCCCGCGCGGGTCGACGGGAGGGGTGCGGGCCGGACGCTTGAGCCGGGGTGCCCTGCCGGCTCGGTGCCGAGTGCGAGTGGGGCGCGGACGATGAGCACCGCTGCGCTGATCCTGAGCGGCGGGGAATCCAGCCGGCTCGGCGGATACCCGAAGGCGCTACTGTCGACGGGCGATCGGAGCGCGGTCCGCCGGCTTGCCGAGATCTGTCTCGTGGATGGGTTCGATCCGGTCGTCGTGGTCGCGGGAGCCCACCACGTTCCGATTGCCCACGAGCTCCGGGGGCTCGACGTTTCGGTGGTCGTGGCCGAGCGCTGGCGCGAGGGCAGGACCGCGTCGGTACAGGCTGGCCTCGAGGCGATCCCGGAGGACCGGGACGTGCTGTTCTGGCCGGTCGATCACTCGTTCGTCGCTCCGAGGACGGTCGATGCCCTGCTCTCCGTTCGGGACACGGACCTGCTCGGCGTCTGGTTCATTCCGACGTTCGAGGGCCGCGGGGGCCACCCCGTCCTATGGCGATCGTCGATGAGGAGCAACCTGTTCGAGCTTCGCTCGGATGCCCCGATCCGCGCCCTGCTGCCCGAGTACGGCCCCCAGGTGCGCCGCGTGCCGGTCGACGATCCCGGGGTGGTCGCCAACGTCGACACTCCCGAGAGCTACCGCGCCTCGCTGGATGCCTTTCGGGAGCGCGGAGAGGTCCGATGAATCGACGGACGGCGAGGGAGGCCGTCCGACTCCTCGAGCATCACCAGCCGTTCGTTCGGGCGACGGTGGTCCGGGCCACGGGCTCGGTTCCCGGCAAGCTGGGCGCTTCGATGATCGTCCGCTCGGACGGCACCACGCTCGGGACCGTGGGAGGGGCCGCGCTGGAAGAGGAGGTGAAGCGTCTCGCGGGGGTCGCGCTCGAGCGCCACGCGGGCGACCTGGTCCACTTCGACCTGGCGTCCTGGAAGAAGGGCGGACTCCCCAGCCTCTGCGGAGGCTCGGTCGACATCGCGCTCGAGTACGTCGCCGCCCGTCCGAACCTGCTCCTGTGGGGGGGCGGCCACGTTTCGGAGGCCGTCGCCCGTCTCCTGCCGTCCCTCGAGTACGACTACTCCGTGGCCGACGACCGGCCGGATTATGTTGGCCGCGACAGGTTTCCCGAGGCGGACCGCCTTGAGGTCGTGGCTCCCGGCCACCTCTTCGAGACATTCGAGCCTACCGAGTTCACCCACCTCTACCTCCTCGGCTACGACGCGCTGAAGGACCTCGCGGTCCTCAGGGAAGCGCTGGACCGGTTCCCGAACGTGATCGGTCTGATCGCGAGCGCAGCGAAGCGCGAGCACATGTTCGGGCGCCTGCGGGAGGCGGGCGTCTCCCGAGAAGCCCTCCGCCGGGTGCGATCGCCGGTCGGGGTCAAGATCGGGGCCGAGAGCCCCGCCGAGATCGCCGTCAGTGTGGTCGGGGAAGTGATCCGCGACCTCCACCCCCCGAGCTTACGTACTCCCTCGCGTGCCGCACGAAGAGCGCCCGTGGAGGGTGATGCCGGCCGACAGGCAGCTTAGGTTCCGCCTCAACGGACACCCGGAAGAGGTCCCCTGCGAGGACACTCGAATCCTGTTGGACCTTCTCCGGGACGATCTCCACCTCACCGGCACGAAGCGCGGCTGCGACCTCGGAACGTGCGGGTGCTGCACGGTCCTCGTGGACGGACGACCGACGTTGAGCTGCCTCACGCTCGCGCGGTTGGCGGACGGGCGGGCGGTCACGACGATCGAGGGGCTGACCCCCCCTCAAGGCCTCTCGCGGGTGCAGAAGGCGTTCGTTGACCACGGAGCGACGCAGTGCGGATTCTGCACGCCCGGGTTCATCATGACGGCGACCGCTCTTCTCGAGGAGAGACCGCGTCCCACGCGGGACGAGATCGAGCAGGCCATCTCGGGGAATCTCTGCCGGTGCACGGGCTACATCAAGATCGTCGAGGCGATCGAGGCGGCGTCGCGGGGCGGGGGCTGATGGCGTCCTCCCCGTCCGGGCCGTACCGCCTCATCGGCACGCGGATCCCATACGTCGAGGGTCCCCTGAAGGTCACGGGCCGGGCCGAGTACACCGACGACATCCATCGGCCGGGCGAGCTTATCGGCCGCCTCCTGCGAAGCCCCTGGCCGCACGCCCGGCTGCGCTCGATCGATGTAACGGCGGCGCGGGCGTTGCCCGGGGTCTACGCGGTGCTGACGGGGGAGCGATACCCGATCCCGTTCGGGGTCCTGCCGATCACGCACGACGAGACCGCAATCGCGGTGGACAAGGCCCGGTACATCGGCGACATCATCGCGGCGGTCGCCGCGCGCGACGAGAGGACGGCCGAGGAGGCGCTTTCCCTGATCCGGTTCGATGCGGAGCCGCTGCCCGAGTACTCGGACCCGAACTCCGGCCTCGCGAACGTGGCCGAGCCGATCCACGCTCGCGGTCTCAACGGAACGAACATCCAGAAGGAGGTCGTCCAGCATTTCGGCGACGTGGACGCGGCGTTCGCGCACGCCGCGCACACAGCCCGCGTGCGCGGGACGTTCGCCGGGGTCACTCACGCCTTCACGGAGCCCCTCGTCACGGTAGCGGAGTCCAGCCCCGACGGACGGCTCGCGGTCTGGAGCGCGACGCAGGTCCCTCACTACCTGCACCGCTCGCTCTCGGAGGTCCTGGGGATCCCGATGCACCGCATCCGCGTGATCAAACCCGAGGTCGGCGGCGGGTTCGGCGGGAAGTCCGACCCGTTGCCCCACGAGATCGTCTGCGCGGCCCTTTCGCTCGAGACCGGTCGCCCGGTCCGAATGCTGCTCGACCGGGAGGACGTGTTCTTCACGAACCACGGGCGCCACCCGACCCAGAACGACGTGCGGGTCGCGGTGGACGCGGAAGGCCACATCACCGCCTACGACATCGAGGCGGTCATCGACGGCGGGGCCTGGAGCTCGTTCGGGACGGTAACGACCTACTACAACGGCGTCCTGGCCATGGGCCCGTACCGCGTCCCGAACTTCCGGTACCGTGGGCGGCGTGTGTACACGACGAAACCCCCGTCCGGCGCGATGCGGGCGCACGGCGGGACGAACATCCGGTATTCGATCGAGGTCGCTCTCGACCGGATCGCGGAGGAGACGGGGATCGACCCGTTCGACCTGCGCGCGCGCAACGCCATCCCCCCGAACTCGCGGACGATCAACGAGTTCCGCATCACGTCGACCTCGTTCCTGAAGTGCCTGGCCGCGGCCCGCGAGCGGAGCGGCTGGGACTCGAAGTTCCGCAAGCTCCCGTTCGGCCACGGGGTCGGGCTCGGCTGCGGGTTCTACATCTCCGGGTCGAACAGCCCGATCCACTTCTCGCCGAAGATGCCGCAGTCGACCGTGCACCTCAAGGTCGACATGGACGGCGGGATCGCGGTCCACTCGATGCAGGCGGATATCGGCCAAGGGTCCAACACGCTGCTCGCCGTGATCGTGGCCGAGGTCCTCGGGGTCGACCTCGAGCGGGTCCACGTGCAACGGGTCGACTCGGACGTCAGCCCGATCGACCTCGGGTCGTACTCGAGCCGGGTCACGTTCATGATGGGCAACGCCGCCCGGGCCGCGGCCGAGGAGCTCCGTGGCAAGGTGGTCACGGGCGCCTCCACCCTGCTCGGTCTGGCGCCCGAGGAGCTCGAGGTGGCGCACGAGCGGATCCAGTGCCGGGGTGCGCCGGACGTCGGCGTCCCGTTCCTGGAAGCTCTGCACAAGGCCATGGAGTCGACCGGGGCCCTCACGGCGTCGGGGTCGTATCGGTCCCCGGCGATGGGCGGTTCGTTCAAGGGAGCTCGCGCCGGTACGGCCCCGGCGTACTCGTTCTCGGCGTACGTGGCCGAGGTGGACGTCGATGTCGAGACCGGAGCGTTCGCCGTGGAGAAAGTCTGGGCGGCGTTCGACTGCGGTCGTGCGCTCAACCGGCTCGCGGTCGAGGGCCAGATCGAAGGGTCGATCCACATGGGGCTCGGCCAGGTGATGGGCGAGTCGATGAACTACCGCGGTTCGCGCCTGTTCAACCCGTCGCTGCTGGAGTACAAGGTGCCCGCCCCGCAGCAGATGCCCGAGGTGGAGGTCCTCCTCGTCGGGGACGACGACCCCGAGGGGCCGTTCGGGGCGAAGGAGGCCGGTGAGGGGCCGCTGATCGCGACACTCCCCGCTGTGGGCAACGCGCTCTACGACGCGATCGGGTGCCGCTTCACCGAGCTCCCGATCACCCCGGACCGTGTACTGCGGGCGCTCGACCTCCGGGCCAAGGAAGGGCGCCACTGGAAGGGGTCGTAGACCGTGCATCTCGACCCGTTCGAACTGCACCGGCCGACCTCCGTCGAGGAGACCGTCCGCCTGGCTGGCTCGCTGGCCGGGCGGTTCGACTATCTCGCGGGCGGGACGGACCTGCTGCCGAACTACAAGATGCACATCAACCTCAAGCCGCACGTCGTCGCCCTCGAGGACGTCGCGGAGCTTCGCGGGTTCTCCGCGGACCGCCTCGGAGCGATGGCGCGCCTCTCCGACCTCGAGCGGGACCCGGCGTGGCTCGCCGCGTGGCCGTCGGTCGCGGACGCGGTCCGGGAGGTCGCGACCCCTCTCGTGCGCGCGAGCGGGACGGTCGGCGGCAACCTGCTCCTCGAGACGCGGTGCTTCTTCTTCAACCAGAGCTACTTCTGGAGGGCGAGCCTCGGCTTCTGCCTGAAGGCGGACGGCGACCGGTGCCACGTCGTTCCGCAGAAGGAGGTCTGCTACGCGACGCACTCGGGCGACCTCGCCCCCGCGCTCATGGTCGTGGACGCGGCGGTCGAGATCGCCGGGCCTTCGGGTCGGCGCCGGGTGCCGCTGGCCGACCTCTACGACGCGAAGGGGGACGGTATCCGTCGGCTCACGCTCGGACCGGGCGAGCTCCTGGTCGCGGTCCATCTCCCGCCCTCGGCCCGGGGCCGTAAAGGACGCTACAAGAAGCTGAGGGTGCGGCCCGCCTACGACTTCCCCGAGCTGGGGGTCGCCGTCGCCGGACGATGGAGCGACGAGCGCGTCGAGGAGCTGCGCGTGGCGGTCGGAGGAGCGGAGCCGCGTCCGAGGCGGTTCGACGAACTGACGGAGCCGCTGGTCGGCCAGCGTCTCGACGACGCCCGCATCCGCTCGCTCGCGGAGGAGATCGGACGGAGCGTCCGGCCGGTCCACAACACGTTCCTCCTGCCCGACTACCGCCGGAGGATGGTCGCGGTCTACGTTCGTCGGGCGATCGCGGAGGCGAAGGAGGGGACCGCCGCGTGACCCCGTTCGAGTACGCGCTGGTACCGATCGACCGGCTCCGCCGGCACGAGCGGTTCAACTCGCACAAGGTCGACCTCCTCGAGGCCGAGATCCGCAGGGCCGGGGTCTTCGCCGACCCGATCTGGGTCTCGCGGGACTCGTGGGTGATCCTGAACGGCCACCACCGCGTCGAGGCGCTCCGGCGTCTGGGCGCGAAGTGGATCCCCGCCTGGGTGTTCGACTACGAAAGCGACGTCATCCACGTCGAGCACTGGCGCGGCGGGAGCCCGATGGCTAAGGCCGAGGTGATCCGCCGATCCACGGAGGGCCGGCCGTTCCCCCCGAAGTCGACGCGCCACCGTGTCACGGTGGACCTGCCAAAGAAGCTGGTTCCCCTCGCCGAGCTCCTAGGCTGACGGGGCGTCTGCCCCCGGGCGGCTCAGCCGCCCGCGTCCGGGCCCTCGCGGCGTCCGGGGGCGGTGGCGTCGTGCGTGGGGTAGGGGAGCGGGAGCGAGCCGTCGGAGAACCGATGGATCGTGGACGCGAGCAGGGCGACCTCGATCGGGTGGAGCCGGGCCCGCAACGAGTCCGGGGTCTCTCCGGGGAGCACCGGGAGACGTTCCTGGGCGATGGTCGGCCCGCGGTCGACATCGCTCGTGACGAGGTGGACCGTAGCCCCGGTCTCCCGGTCGCCGGCCGCGAGCACGGCGCGGTGGACCCGGGTGCCGTAGAGGCCGGTGCCGCCGTGGAGGGGAAGGAGGGACGGGTGGAGGTTGATCGCCCGACCCTGCCACCGATCGACCCAGGCGGGGGGCAGGATCGTCAGGAAACCGGCAAGGACGACGAGCTCGACCCCTTGCGCGTCCAGCTCCTCGGTCAGACGCCGGGACCAGACGCCCGGGTCCACGCCCTTCGAGGGGAGGACGAGGGTCGGGAGCCCGCGGCGCCGGGCGCGCTCGATCGCAGGGACGTGGGCCCGGTCGGAGACCACGAGCGCGATGCGGGCCGGCAAGTGACCCCCGCTGACCTGTTCGGCGATCCCCTCGAGGGTCGTCCCCTCTCCGGAAACGAGGACGGCGATGGGAAGTGGGCGCGACACGTTCAGAGGATGACGCGCAGGTTGAGCTTCTCGGTGAGCTCCTTGTAGCGGTTCCGGATCGTGACCTCGGTGACGCCCGCCACTTCGGCGACCTCGCGCTGCGTGCGCCGCTCCCCGCACTGGACGCTCGAGATGTAGATCGCGGCCGCCGCGACACCGGTCGGGCCGCGGCCGCTCGTGAGCTCCCGGTCGGTTGCCTCCTTGAGGATCTCGTTGGCGCGCGACTGGATCTCGCCCTTCAGCTTGAGCTCGGAGCAGAACCGCTGGATGTAGTCCTGCGGCCGCGTCGGCATGAGCCTGAGGTGGAGTTCGCGGGTCATGAACCGGTACGTCCGGCCGATCTCCTTACGCCCGATGCGGGACTTCGAGGCGATCTCGTCGAGCGTGCGGGGAACGTTGCACTGGCGGCAGCTTCCGTAAAGCGACGCCGCGACGACGCCCTCGATCGAACGGCCCCGGATCAGGTTGCGGCCGACGGCCTTTCGGTAGATCATCGCCGCGGTCTCGCGGACGTTCCTCGGAAGGGCCATCCCGGAGGCGACCCGGTCGAGCTCGGCGAGGGCGAACGCGAGGTTGCGCTCGGTGGCGTTGGAGACGCGGATCCGGCGCTGCCATTTCCGCAGTCGATAGAGCTGGGCCCGGTTGCGGGTGGGGATCGACTTTCCGTACGGGTCGCGGTTCTTCCATCCGATCTCGGTGGACAGACCCTTGTCGTGGATCGTAAGAGTGGAAGGGGCGCCGGTCCGGGCGCGCTTCTCCCCCTGTTCCGCGTCGAACGCCCTCCAGTCCGGGCCCTGGTCGATCATCGACTCCTCGAGCACGAGGCCGCATTCGTCACAGACGACCTCTCCGCGCTCGTAGTCGCGCGTGAGGTGGGAGGAGCCGCAGCTCGTGCACCGGGTCGACACGACGAGGTCGCCCGAGGGCTTGGCGGCGGCCTCCGCGGTCGGTGGGGCTTCGGGCGGGGGTTTCGGTGCTTCCTTCATCGGCTTACTCGAGGACGAGCCCAGCACCCAGGAGGGCCGCGCCTTCCGCCGGAGGAGGGACCCGGAGCGGGCGAATGCTGTAGTAGGGCCGGGCGACCGGGCCAAAGACACGGACTATCCTCCCGCGGAGAACCCCCTTCACGTCGGAGACCCGGGTCCCTTCGGTCACGACATCGGGGCCACTGGCACGGGCCGTGATAAAACCGGACGGTGTGAACGCGACCACAGTACCAACCGTTCTCGATGTCGATCGGGCCGGTTCCCGCGGCAAGTGGTATAAGCCACTTGCGGAACGTATAAAGCAGTTTCGTCGGCGGTCTACTAACGGGCGTCCTGACGGTGACGGGAGCGGCCACGGCGGACGGGCGCCCCCCCGGGGGTGGTCGATTCCTCCCGCTCCTCCCTCTCCTCCCGGTGCGGCGCCGGGTCGGGGGGAACGTAGGCGGCGTAGAACGCGACCCGGGCCGAGGACCGCGCCTCCGCGATCTCCTCGGGGGTCCTCGGAGCGGGTGGACCCGCTTCCGCGGGTGCGGGTTCGACGACCGGAGGGACCTCGGGTTCGGGGGGAAGTGGTGCGGGCTCCTCCTCGACGGTGAGGGTGGGTCTGGGTTCCGGGACCGCGCCGGCCTCGCCCGCCTCCTCCCCGAGGTCGTCGTACGCCTCCCCCTCGGCTCCGGGTTCCTCCTCGCCCGGCCGGGCCGCCCCCGCAAGAGCCGGTCCCGCGCCTGCGAGCTTCTTCTCGCGGGTCAGCCGGTCCACCTCGCTCCAGAGCGCCTCGATCTCCTCCTCGGGCGACCCCGTCCGGCGCTCTTCGCTCAAGGCGTGCCGGACCTGGGTCATCAACCGGGCCGCCGTGGTCGCGTCCCGCGCGCGGCCCTTGATGCGGTGCAGGTGGCGGGCCAGGTTCCGGGCCTCGAGCAGGATCTCGTCCTCCTCCTCGGTGGAAAGGGTCGGGATGGCGGGAGCGCGGGGGATGCGGGCCACGACCCGGCGCGTCTCTGAAAGGCGCTCCGCGGCCAGGGGCAGGTCGTCCTCCTGAAGGGAGCGGAGGAGTCGGGAGAACGAGGCGACCGCGTCCGCGACCTCCTCTCCCCGGTCGCGCGCCCGGCGGATGGAGACGCCCAGCGCCTCCGCCTCGTGCACGCAGAACTTCGGCACCGCGTCGCTGAGGACCGCGAGCGCGAGCGTGGCCCCGGCCGCCGTCTTCTGGAGCGACCCAACGCTCAGCGGCTCGGACATCAGCTGCTCGCGCGGGTTCCCGACGCGCGAATCGACGAGCGCAAGGTCGACCCCGATCGTCTCCGCGATCGACCGGAGCTCGTCCACCCGTTGGAGGAGCTCCCGAACCCAGACCCAGTCCCGGGCGGCCCGGGCCAGGAGCATCTCCGCGCGCTTCACGATCGCGGTCGCGTCCTCGACGGAACCGCTGCGGACCGCAGCCTCGAACATGTCGCGGATCTGGATCGACGGGAATGGCATCCCGTCGCTCTGGAGCTCGCGTCCGTGCTCCTCCACCGGCTCGAGCCGGTGGCGGAGCTCGGTGAACGGGGACGTCGGCGCCATGGGTCCTACGGAGGAGACTCCGTGTAGGCGAGCGAACGCATAAGCCGCGTGAGCGCGATATCCGCCTCGGTCAGCTGGCGGGCTCGCAGCAGCTCGGTCGCCTCCCGGATCCGGGCCGCGGCGTCGATCGCCCGCTCGCTATCGGCGGGGAGCGTGCGCACCCGTGCCGCGAGGCTGCGGGCTTTCTTGAGCAGGTTGTTGAGCATCACGTCGTCCGCGTTGGGGGTCGGGGGTGCTTCGGGAGTCGGTGGCGTCGGAGGCGGCGCCGGGATCGGCTGGAGCGACGAGATCATCCGGCGCAGCTCGAGCACTCCCTGCAGGGCGTCGGTGAGCCGCCCGTCTTTAAGGTGTTGACTCGCCCCGGCGTGCTTCCGTTGGGCGTCCTCCAGCCCCGGATGGCGCTCCGGGTAGGCGCCCAGCGTTGCGGAGTGCTTCCCGAGCTCTTCCTCGAGCGCGGTCGGGACAGCGTCGTGAAGCATCATCAGCACGCGAGCCGCTTCCAGAACGACCGCGTCCAACCCCTCTTCCGTCACACCGGAGGACGAGAGGGTCTCGTGGATCGACGTGATCCGTTCGGGGACGTCGCCCAGCCCGATCCCGAGGCTATCCGCTTCCGCCCGCAGGGAATCGATCTGTTCGAGAAGGCCCTGGACCCCCTTCCAGTCCGACTCGATCCGCCCGAGATGCTCTTCGGCCTCGCGAAGACGCGGTACGAGCTCCTCGGGCCGGTCGAGGTCGCCCCCCCCTGGGCTCGTGGGGATCTGGAGGCCGAGGTCTACCACGATCCCCGACCGCTCGAGGATGTTCCTTCGCTCGTCGAGGCGAGCGAGCGTTCGTTCGAGCGAGCGGCGGGTCTCCCGCTCGAGTCGGCTCTGCGCGGACCGAAGAATGGAGAGCGCCTCGGAATCGTGCCCGGACGCTTCGCTCAGGGCGGCTTGGCAGAGCTCGCTCGTCACGTCGGGCGCTTCCCTGCCCAGCGGCTGGAGCAGTTCCATCCGGGCGACCATCGCCTTGCCGATGAGCGCGGACAGCTCCGCCTCGTGCGTCGGGGGCGCCGGCGCAGCCGGGGTCGCGCGAGAAGAATGGGTCGGGCCATCGTCCGGCGGTGCCTCCGCCTCGCCATCGACGGGGAACGGTCCGAGACCGAGGTCGGCGAGCACAGTGGGAAATCCACAGGTGGCGCAACGGCTCGCGCCGGTTTCGATCCGTTGATCGCAGACCGGACACGTCGCGCCCACGAGCTTCCCCTGACGGTTGTAGAGACGGACTCGTCGTCCTTAACCCCTTTCGCCCCGCCGGCGGGGCCGGCGGCGTAGGCACTCACCCGCCCGAGAACGTCGGCACGATTGTGAGCTCGACCGGCCGGACGACGGGCGTGTCCAGCGGGACGGAGACGCCCCCGATCAGCACGGCGCACCCTTCGGGCGCGTGCCCCGCGAGCCGGACCAGGTCACGGACCAGACTTCCGGGCGCCACCGCAACCGTCCGGCGGACCGAGCGGCCCGCCCGAGCGATGTCGATCGTGACCTCGATGGGTGCGGGGGGAGCGCTGAGGGGGAGAGTTTCTGGCGTCGGGGACCGTCCTCGCACGCCCTTTGAACTCCCGCGATGCATACGCACCACCAGATCTCGAATCTGGCGCCTTGGCCGAGCTAGGCTACCTCAGCACCCCCCGGGGCGAGGGGCGGTTCGATTTATCGGTTTGCCGGGCTCGCGCGGGTCGCCCCGACGCGAGCGGGGCCCAGCGAACGCGCTTCGGACCGAGTTCGGGTCCGGCCCGCAAGAATCGGCCGGACCGTTCGTTCGTGACGACTTCGAACCGGCTCGATGGTTGCGTGCCCGTACTCATCGCGCTCGGCGCGTCGGGGCCGTTCGCTTCGCAGGTCGGGCATCGGCGGACGTAGCGAGGGCGCTCTTCAGCCGCGTGATCGCATCCACGGGATAGGGGTCGACGCGACGCCGACCGGCCAGGAAGAGGCTGGTGAAATCCCCGAGCGAGATCCCGCCGACCAACGCCTCGAGTCGGTCCTCGGACGAAAGCGGCGCCTTGAGCACCCGAACCGAGCGGACCCGGAGCAGGCGTTCGAGGTAGCGGAGACTTCGGCCGACGGCCGGGTCCTCGCCAACCCACTCGAGCAGAACCACCGCCAGGCGCGACGCCTCGGTCCGACCGGTCGCATCCCAGCCGACAAGGGAGTTGTGGAACAGCTCGGGCACCTCGTCGAAGGCCGCAACCCGCTTCGCGTTCTCCTCGATCTGGGTCTTCCACCGCCGCGCGAGCGCGAGGAAGCCGGACTCGGCGTACACGAACGGGAGCCGGTCGCCGATCCCCTCGGCGAGGGCAGCGGCAGGGCCCGAGGCTCGTCCGTACTGGCCGATCACGGTGCGGACGCGGTCGGCGACGCGCTCGACGCGCGCCTCGTTCGACTCGGGGAACGCGGAGTCGAGGAGCCCGAGGATCCCGCCGAGCATGTGCCCGACCGCCGAGCGCGGAGGAAGTCCGGGAGGGATCCGCAGGATCGGTACGCCGTCCGCCTCGGCCTGCTCGGCGAGCGCACCGCCCGAAGCGATCACGGTCCGGCGGGCCCCGGCCCGCCCGGCGACCTCGTACGCGCGGACGGTCTCCCACGTGTTCCCGGAATAGCTGACGAAGATCGCGGTCGAGCGGTCGTCGACGGACCTCGGAAGTTCCGGCCCGCGCACGACCGAGAGCGACCAGCGGGTCTCGGATTCGACGATCCCGCGTGCCAGGTCGGCTGCGATTCCTGAGCCGCCCATGCCGACCGCGTAGACGCGGGGAGACCCCTCGCCGTTGGGAACCGAGAGCTCCCGGCCCCAGGCGAACCCCTGCTGGAGCGCGCTGGGCAGCTCGGCGGCAAGGGCGCGCATCCGCTGGTCGCCGAGAGAATCCGGTTTGGGCACGAGCGTCGCGGCCCGCCTGCGAAGATATCCCTTGCGCCCTCGCCGCCTCGCGCGGGGAAAGTAGATGAATCTCACCCACACATGCCCTCCTTGCGGCGGTCGCTCCGGCGTTTCGTCGCGAAGAGACTCAAAGTGCCCGAATCGAGGGCGAACCCCCCTGTTGTCGACGCTCGGGTGCCGTTCGGCATCCCCGAGATCGACGAGATGCTCGAGGGGGGACTCGTGCCCCATAGGCCCTACCTCATCGTCGGTCCGTCGGGGACCGGCAAGACGACGCTCGCGCTACAATTCCTGTGCGAGGGGATCCGTCGGGGGGAGCCGGGTCTCTACGTCACCATCGAGGACCCGCCGAACGAGGTCCGGTTCGACCACCGCGCGCTCCCGCCGGAGATCGATCGCATCGACGTCTTCGATGCGATCCCCGACGTGATGCGCTACGAGCACATCCCCTTCAAGGACATCTCCTCGGTCCGGGACGTCGTCCCCTTCCAGCAGGTCCCGAGCGAGATCCGCAAGACCCCCGAGTTTACGAGCGTCGAGATCACCGTCTCCGCCCTGGAGCAGCTCCTTCGGACCGAGGTGCAGCGGCGCGGCTACGTCCGTCTCGTGGTCGACTCCCTGACCGCGCTGCAGTACTTCTGCATGAAGGGGATCGAGCCGATGTCCGGCGCCCAGGCGTTCCTCCGATTCCTCTCGAGCCTCCGCACGACCAGCCTGCTGACGGTCGAGGCTCCGCTCGAGGACGCCGAATCGCCGGAGCGCAGCCTGGCTCGCGGCGAGGTCCGTCTTTTTCGTTGGGAGCTCGAGGGCGTGACCGTCCGGGCCATCGGCGTGGAGAAGTTCCGGGGGAGCTCGCACGACGTGCGATTGCATCCGTACCGGATCGGTCCGAACGGGATTGACATCAACCTCGACCTGACGATCTCACGCGACACGCGCCGGTTGGTGGAGCCCGCGATGAGCGTCGTCTCCCCCGCGCTCGTTTCCGGCGGGCTCCCCCCGCCGAGCCTCCTCGGGTCGCTGTCGGACGAGATCCGCGACCTGGTCTCGCTGGGGGTGGACGTCCGACCCGTTCGAGCGGAGGTCGAGGCCGCCCTCGCCGCCGTGCGCGAGGGTCGCCCCGCGGAGTCCGTGAACCACATCGCGCGTGTCTCCTCGCTCAACATCTCCCTCGCGCAGTCGTTGCTCCACGCCCCGCGCAAGGGGCGCGACCTCTCGAAGGGCGCCCACGAGGCGTTCGATCGGATCGTGCAGAGGGCGGACGCGGCACGGGGTGGCCTGCCGCCGACCCGACTGCCTGCACCGGATGTGCTCGATGTACAGCTGAGCTCGATCCTCTCCCTCTTGGGTGGGGCCACGCCGACCGTTCGCGCTCCGGTTGCCGAGGCGCCTTCTGGCCCGTCGCCCTCCGTGCCGGCCGAGCCCGCTCCGCCGCCGACCGCCCCTCCGGCGCCGACGCCGACCGTGGCCCCCGCTCCGGCGGAGGTTCCCTCGAAGGCCAACGAGCCCGTCCCAACCACCCCTTCCCCCACCCCTGCTCCTGTTTCTCTCGAAGAAGAAACCGACCAGCGACCGCCGCCCCCAAATCTCGCTCCGTCGACCCTCGTCGATGGCGAACCCAGACCCCTGCCAGCACCCAGGACATCCACACCGGACGCGCCCACAGTGGCGGTCGATCGAGCGGCGGCCACTCTCTCTCCATCCCCCTGGACGTCCTCGGCGCGCCCCCCGCGGCGTGGAGCGATCCCTGCGAGACCCCTCCCCGAGCCTCCCCCTCTTCCGACCCCGTTCAAGGCGGTTCCACGGGAGGCCCCGCCGGGCCGTGCGCCCGAGCGTCCGCGCGGCGCCGCCGTCGGGGCGCCTGCTCATCCGGCGACGGGTGCCCCGCGATCCGGCGGGACCCCCACCGCGATACCTCACCGGCGAAGGCGCGCCGCGCCCTCGAAGAAGGCGGCCGCTGCTCCCGCGCCGAAGGACGGCGGCCCCCCCCTTCCTGCCCTCGAAGGCACAGCCCCCACGGAAGCAGCCCCTCCCAAACCGAAGCGGAGGACGGTCCGCAAGAGGAAGGCGCCGACCGTCGTGACGGCCATCCCCGAGTCGATCCCGCCGGGGGAGCCGGAGTCTCTCCCGACCACGGCGCCGCCCCCGCCCCCGTCTGAGGAGGACCCATGACCGCGGAGGGGACGCCGAACGCCGCCCGGGTCGGGACGGGGATCCCGGGACTCGACCGGATGCTCGGCGGCGGTCTCGTCGCCGGACGCCCCTACCTGATCACGGGCGGCTCGGGGAGCGGCAAGACGCTCCTCGGCCTCACGTTCCTGCTCGAGGGACTGCGCCAGGGAGAGGAAGTGCTCCTGGTTGCGGCCGACGAGCCTCCCACCGAGATCGTGGAGAACGTGCGGGCGTTCGGCTGGGACCTTTCCGCCGTGAAGACGCTCGACGCCAACCCCGGGATGAAGGCGTTCCGGCGGACGGCCGCCGTCCAGGAGATCCGGACGATGACCGACCTGCGGACGATGAGGGACATCTCGGAGGATACGCGGCGGACGGAGTCCGTGGAGGACATCTCGATCCAATCGATCCATCTCAAGCTCCGACAGCAGATGGCCGGGACGCCGTTCCGCCGGGTCGTGGTCGACTCGATGACCTCGATCCGCAGGTTCGCCGTAAGGGCGTCCAGCGACGTCCAGCCGGAACGGACGGAGATCCAGTCCCTGCTGCGGTTCCTGGCCGAGCTCGGCGTCACGACGCTCATCACCGTCACCCCGGGAGACCCGGGGGTCCTCTCTCCCGAGGAGATACTCACCCGCGGCGAGATCCTGCTGACCCGCAAGTGGATCGGGGACCGGTCCGTGCGCCAGATCAAGGTCGTCCGGATGCGTGGCGCAGCCCACGACCCGGAGCGCCGGCCGTTCGCGATCACGCCCCAGGGGCTCGTGGTCGGTTAGGCCCGGGTCCAAACCCGTAAGACCTGCTCGTCCTCTGTGCCGCCGTGCACCGCTGGCTGCTGAAGCAAGAACCCACCGGGTACTCCTGGCGCGACTTGGTCCGCGAGGGCACCACCAGCTGGAACGGCGTTCACAACCCGCTCGCGCTCCAGAACCTTCGACGGATGGCGCCGCGCGACGTCGCCCTCTTCTACCACACGGGCACCGAACGAGCCGCCGTGGGGATCGTCACCGTAACTTCGACCCCCCGCCCCGACCCCGACGACCCGCGGGGCTCGTGGACCGTCGACGTGCGGGCCTCCCGGCCCCTCGTTCGCCCGGTGACGCTCGCGGAGCTCAAGGTCGACCCAGCCCTCGACGGATTCGCCCTCCTGAGGCTTCCGCGGCTCTCGGTTGTCCCGGTTACGGGGACCGAGTGGATGCATATCCTGGTCCACGAGCGGACCGAGCCTGCGGCCGGCCGGCCCGAGGCCAGGTCTCGCCGCAGCCGCGGCTAGTCGGGCTCACCCGTTCGACAGCGAGAACGGGTCCCGGCCCCGTGCGAACACCCTCGACACGGATTCTCGGTAGCGGGGGGCGACGTAGACGTTCACTGCCCAATCCGCGGGCGCCCTGTTCGCGAGCGCCTGCCACGGACCCGGGCCTCGGAACGGGAACGTCACCCGACCACCGACCAGCAGACCCATCCCTTCCCAGTCCTCGCCGGGTTCTGCGTGCGCCTCGAGGCCCGCGAGGTCGATCAGGACGGATCCTCTAGGCGCCCCGACTCGCTCCGCGACCTCGTCCTCGAGGTGCCGGCGCGATTCGGGGGAGCGGACAAGACGGCGCCAGGGACCCCGGTCGGCCGCCAGGATCGTTCTCCATCCGTGGGCTCGCTTGAAGAGCCGGCGCGCGAGCAGCCCCTCGGTCAGCTCGGCGCTCGCGCCGCCGGCCCCGCTCAACCGGACGAGGAGCTCCCCGTCGTTCAGCCCGAACAGCGCCCGGGCGCCGTCGGGGTATCCCGGCATCCGTTCGACCGCCGACTGGGCCATCATCTCGGCCGCCCGGACGGTCTTGTGGTAGTAAACCGTGGAATACATCAGCGTCCGGCCCACCAGGAATCCCTCGACGGCGCTCCGGCCCTTCTCCGCGAACGCCAGGCGCCCGCGGAGCGGCCGCATCGTGTCCAGTAGGCGGACGGCGTCGATCGCGCCGTGTCCGACGCCCGTGTAGTGGGCATCCCGCTGCAGGTAGTCGATGCGGTCCGCGTCGATCGGGCCGTGCAGGATCGCACGGAGGAGCGGGGGAGCGCGGGAGCGGGTGGGCGGGTCGATCAGGTCGGCGACCTCGCGCGGGTCCAGGTGGAATCGTTCCAGGGCCGCCGGTATCTCGGGCGGGTCCGTCGGCCAGCCGGGGTCGGCCCCGACGATGCGCGCCCGGGAGATCTGTTCGTGGCTGCATCCGAGCACTTCCTGCATTGGGCCGTCCAGGGTGTGCGAGAACGGTGGGTGGCCCAGGTCGTGGAGAAGGCCGGCGACCGCGACTCGCTCGGAACGCTGGGCGGAGAGCTCCAATCGGGCCGCCATCTGCTCGGCGACCCAGTAGGTCCCGAGCGAGTGCTCGAGCCGCGTGTGGTTCGCTCCCGGGAAGACGAGGTGGGCGAACCCTGTCTGCCGGATTCCCCAGAGTCGCTGGAACTCAGGCGTGGAGAGCAGCGCGAGCGCCACGCCGTCGAGCGAGATCGGGCCGTGGATCGGGTCGAAGATCGTTTTCTTCGCCGAGCCGACCGATCGCCTTCGCGCCACGTTCCGACGGAGCGCCCCGGAACCTTAAAGCGGGCCGCCGTGCGCGGACCGCCCCTCTGCGCGAACGTATTTATCGCGACAGGGCGGTCGAAGGTCGTTCATGGCTCACGCGTCCCGCTCGACCCGACGAACGTCGCCGATTGAGGATGTGCGCGAGCATTACCGCGTCGCGGAGGCGCTCGAGCCGGGCGGGAACCGCGAACGCTACGTCGAGGCCCTGAAGGCATTCCTCGCGGTGTCCGAGCAACATTCGGCCGCACTCACCGGGGAGGGCGCCGAGGTAGCCGGCCTTCTCGACGAGGCCGCGATGGCGTTCTACCGCGCCTCGAGCCCCGCGCTGGCACGGCGGGCGATCGACCTCGGTCTCCGCCTCGGTCCAGGGACGTCCACCCTCCTCCATCACAAGGCGCTGATCCTGCTCGCCCTCAACGAGGATCTTCCGACCGTCGTCGAGCTGGTCGACCAGGCGCTCGAGGCGAACCCCCACGACAAGGGCCTCTGGGCCACCCGGGGCGATGCCCTCAGGCTCCTGGAGCGGAACGAGGAGGCCGTGCAGGCGTACCTGCGCGCCCAGGAGCTGGACGCGGCGTCGACCCAATACGTCGACCGTGCCCTCAAGCTCGCTCCGAACGATCCCCGTGCCCTGAGGGTGAAGCTCGACCTCGCGCGGGCGCTAGGGGGCGACCTCCAGGCTCTCGCGGCCTGCGACGAGCTGCTCAAATCGAGCCCGGACGACCTCGAACTGCTCCACGCCCGCGCCGAAGTGCTCGCTGCCCTCGGCCGGTTCGAGGACGCCCTCGAGAACATCGAACGCGTGCGCTCGCTCCGACCCGAGGACGCCGCGCTCGAGCTCCTGCACGTTCGCGTACTGTTCCGCCTGAAGCGTCCGGACGAGGCGGTGCCTCTCGCGAACGCGCTCGTGAGCCGTTCGGAGCCCCCGGACGGCGCGACGCTCGAACAGATAGCCTCGATCGCCGGCGCCGATCATCCCGAGCTCGCCCTCGCGGCCCGTGAGCGGCTCCGGGAAGTGGAGCCGAGGAACGTCCAAAACCTCCTGAACCTGCGGGCTCTCGCCTCCCGGCTCGGGCGGGTCGATACCGCTCTCGCGGCCTGCTCCGCGGTCCTCGCAGCATCCCCCGACAACCTCGAGGCGATGCGCGGGATCGCAGAGCTGCAGGCCGGCGCCGGCCGGGTCTCGGAGGCGATCGAGGCGTACCGGGCGGTCGCGAAGGCCCACCCGCACGCCGTCGGCGAGTTGCACAAGGCGCTCGAGGCGGCGAGAGACGCACGGCGGCCGGAGGCCGTTCGCGAGTTCGCGGAGGCGATCCTCTCGGTCGACCCGTCCGACGCCGGGGCGCGGGTCGCCCTCGCCCGCGGTCTCACCGCCAGTGGGGACCTGGCGGACGCCCTGAAGGAGTACGACGCGCTTCTCGCGGCCCACCCGGGCGAGCTCCCGTACCTCCTCGAGAAGCGGGACCTCCTCGAGAGGTCGGACGACCGGACGGGTCTCGGCCCGCTGCTGGACGAGCTGTTCCGCCTCGACCCGACACGCACCGACGTCGCCGTCGATCGAGGGAACCTCTTCCTTGCCAGCGCCTATGAGTTTCCGGAAGGGTCGCACGACCGCGATCAGGCCGCGCGCACCGCGCTCGTCTCGTACGAACGTTCGTCCTCGGATCCGGCCGCGGCGGGAGTGAGCGTCCTCGGGATCGCTCGGGCGTCCCGCCTGATCGACGATCACGAACGTGCGCTCCATGCCTACACCCAGTTCCTCTCCCAGGAGGGGAACCAGGGACGGGAGGACGTCCGCAAGGAGCTCGCGCACGCGCTCCGCGAGACGGGCCGATACGCCGAAGCCGCGGAACAGTACGAACGGGCGATCGAGGGTGGCCTCGAGGACTCCGACCTGCTCTGGGGAACGATCGAGGTCTACGTCCATCTCAACCAGGACGCGCCGGCGCTCCGGCTGCTCAACCTCCTCCTGAAGCGCGAGCCGGCGAACCCGATGTACCTGAGGAAGAAGGGACAGCTGCTCCTCAAGGCAGGACGGCGCGACGAAGCGCTGAACGTACTCCAGCAGGCGGTCCAGGGTGCTCAACGAGACCCGCACGCGCACTTCGAGGTCGCGGAGGCGCTCCGTGCCCAGGGTGCCTATCCGGACGCGATCGCGTACTACCGGCGCGGTCTCGCTATCGACCCGAAGAACCGGCACGGCCGCCTCGCGCTGGCGGAGACGCTCCTCCTTTCTGGGGACTACCCCGAGGTTGTCTCGATCATCGATCCTCTCCTCAAGGAGGACCCGAACGACCTCGCCGCGTGGAAGGCCCGTGGCGACGCCTGGAGGGCGCTGGGCCGCCCGTCGGAGGTCCTCTACTCGCTCCAGGCGATCCTGCTGCTAGAACCCGACGGCGGCCCTGCGCTCCTCGAGATGTACCGGTTGCGGCGCGACGCGGGTGAATCGAAGGACGCGTACGAGGCGCTGACGCGCCTCCTTCGCTCGAACGCCGCGGAGGCCCAGGATCCGACGCTCCACCTCGAGCGAGGCGACCTCGCGGCCGCCCTGGGCCTCCCCGACGAGGCCAGCGTGGCGTACGAGCGGGCCGCCGCCCTTGACCCAGCCTACCAGGTCGAGATCTCGGTCCGTCGGGCACGGCTACGTCTCGCTGCCGGTCGTCCCGACCTCGCGCTCGAGGTGATGGACGAGGGGCTGAAATCGATCCCCGCGGGGACGGCGCCGAGCGTCTCCGCGCTCCTGCTCCGCGCCGAGATCCTCGGGGCGCTCGAGCGTCCTGCGGAGGCTCGCGCCGCGTACGAGGACGTGCTCAAGCGAGACCCGAAGTCTCCCCTGGGTCGCGCGGGCGTCGCCCAATCGATGCTTGCCGAAGGGCGGCACGCGGACGCCGCACAGACCTTGCGGGAATCGATCGCGCAGCTCCCCCCCGAGGAGAAGCTCTACCTCCTGCTCGCCGAAGCCGAGAGCGGCCTCGGCCATCTCGACCAGGCGACCGAGGCGGTGAAGAAGGGGATCGAAGCGCTGCCGAAGAGCCTCGCGCTCTGGGTGAGGCTCGGGGAGCTCGGGATCGCGCGCCAGGAGTGGACCGAGGCGGCGAACGCCTACGCGCACGCGCTCGCCATCACGCCCACCTCGACCGAGGTGCTGCTGCGCGCCGGGTTCGTCGCGGAACGGTTGGGGCACCCCAACGAGGCGCTCGCGCTCTACGACCGGGCGACCGAGTCGGAACCCGGTAACAAGCAGGCGTGGACCAGCCGGGGCCTCGCCCTGCTCGCGACCGCTCGCCCGGCCGACGCGCAGGCGAGCTTCGACCGGTCGCTGGCGCTCGACTCCGACTTCGCGCCCGCCAAGGACGGAAAGAAGCTCGCCGTCCAGAAGACGCGGGACGCAGAGGTCCAGCGGTACGGCCGGGAGGCGCTCCTGCTGGAAGCGAAGCTCCACCGACCGGTCGCGAAGAACGACCTGTTCGTGACGTTGCACGTTCCGTTCGAGTTCCTCGACCCCGTGCTCGCGGCGATCGGCAAGACGCAGAAGCTCGACCTCGAGCGCTTGGGGGCGAACGAGGTCCGGGACCTCGAGAACGCATCGTACCACCTCGTGAGCGCGGCGCTCGAGCACCGCCCCTCCGGGATCGAGCACCGGGGCCTCAGCATGTCCGACGTCGCGGTCCTCGGCCCTCCCAACTACTCCCTCGACCAGATCCAGAGGCTGTTCGGCTACCTGCGTGCCGTTCTCGAGGCGGACCTTCGGCCGGAGAACCTCTCCCTGACCCCGGACGTCGAGGAGCTCGCCCGCCGCGCCATCGGGCTGCCGCCCGAGCAAAGGACCCTCTTCCAGCTGGTGCGGAACCTTCGCGTCGGCGTGTTCAAGGCCCGGCTCATCAAGGTCGTTGAGGAAGCCGGCTCGACCGTTCACGCGCCCCTCCCTTCCCTCGACCTCGGCGCCTACTCGCCCGAGTTCCGCTCTGCGGACGGCGGGGCCGATACGGTCGCGGCGGAGGGCGGCACATTCTTCGCGGCGGGGGCCCCCTTGGCCCTCGACGCTTCCAGGGAATCCGGGGAGCCACCGGCGGACTGGGCAGCGGCTCCGTCGGCAGCCTCCGCGTCCGCCGGGGCGAGCAAGCCCCCTTCCAGTGGGTCCGACTCCCCCCGCTGCGTCGGCTGCGCGGGGATCGCGTCGCTGGTCCACACGTGCGGTGCCCCCCTCTGCCGGAACTGCGTGACCCAGTTCCCCAACTGCCCGAAATGCGGGCAGCC
>DATGZQ010000059.1:0-20024 GCA_035297125.1 Thermoplasmata archaeon | reverse complement strand
CGGTCTCGCTCAACGCCGGGATGACCCTCGTGGTCGTCACGTCGTCCACCACGCCTTTCTCGGGCATCGGCGATACGATGTCCGCCTACGGGACGTCCAGTTCGTCCGTCAGTGGCTCGGTGACCCTGTAGAAATCGCTGCCAGCGTGGTCGCGCCACCCCGCGGGAGCGGGCTTGGCGCGCAATCGACCAACCTTTTCCCCATCCCTTTTTTCTCTGTCTACTCGAACGGAAGCCCTGTCCACGTCCGACGATTCCCCTGCGTGACGGAAACGGGCGCGCGCGGTCCGTTTCGCCCCCGCGCCGGCATCCCCTCACAACAATGGCTAAATACACGCACCCCGCCTTTCAACCACTGAGCCCCGTTTCGGGGGTCGGACTCCAGATGGAGGGTGGCTTGCGTTCTGCGCAGCGCCGGCGGACCGGTGCACGACCCAGTCGCCTGGCTCGCCGTTGGCGGAAGCCCCGCCGCGGTGTCTCCGATGTCGTAGCGACCATACTCATCTTGGCCATCACCGTGACGCTGTTCGCGTCCCTGTTCGCCTTCGTCGACTCGTTCCCGCCGCCGCCTGCCCAGAGCGTGAACGAATTCAAGGCCACTCTTCAGTACACCGCGAACAACAGCTACATCCAGAGCCTGTCGATCCTCATGACGGCGGGGCCGGTGATCACTCCGAGCGACTCCGTCTACATGAAGTCGGCAGCCAATCCCGCGCTGCCGGCGTTCAACACGGCGATCCCCGTCGCGTGGGGGATCAACAACGCGACCGTGTGGACGGTCGGACAGAGCTGGGTTTACACGTTCGGGGCGACCCATCAACCGAAGCTCCCCGACAACATCACCGTCTTCCTCGTTTCCACGACGCAGCTGCTCTACTCGACGACCATCCCGGGGAGCGTCCCCAACCTTCCGCCCTCGGTGGTCGCAGCGGGCATTACCCCCACCAACCCAGCGGTCGCCGCGGCCTTCCAGATCTACGCGCAGTTCACGGGGAACCTCACCGGCGGGACTCCCACGGTGAACATCGCCGGGATCCCCGGACTCGCCGGTACCCAGACGATGGCGAAGTACAGCGGCGAGTACGTCTGGAACGTCACGGCTAGTTCGACCACGACCGTCGGTTCCTACGACGCCTGGCTGTCCGTCACCAACGGCGCCGGCCAGACGGCCACGGCGGAGATTCCTATCACGATCACCTCGGGATCCACCGGCGGTTCAGTACCATTTACCGTGACCGTGGGACTGTCTCCCCTGCCTCAGTCGATCCTGCCCCAGCAGGGAACGTTGGCCTACACACTGTGGGCTGCGATCGCCTATTCCGGCTCGAAGAGCAACGTGCCCGTTTACGTGAATTTCACAGTTACCCAGTTGGCGGGCGGCCGGTCCACATCACTTTCGGGCCCAGGAACTACCATCGGGGGGCAGTCGTCCATTACCGTTTCTGGACCGGCGACCGTTACGGTGTACAGTAACGCTTCTGGCTTCATTTCGTGGCTTCTGAACAGCACCGTTAAGATCACCGCCACCGCGACGCTAGGTCAGTCGGTCGGGACCGGAACGGGTTCGATCTCCTTCGTAACACAGAACTTGGTCACCGGCATAGTCTACGTCACTACCAGTAGTGCAGGCGCTATCGGCAATGTGGTGCCCAAGTCCCCCGCCACCGGCTTCAGCCACACCTGTACTGCGGCGACCTGCCCGTACCTCTATCTCGACGTTTGGGACAATTATACCACGGCCTTGGGTGGCCCGGCCACCGTGACCTTCAGCGGTGTGGAGTACGCGAATGCCACCGGTCACTCGTTTACCTTTACCATCGCCTCCACTTCCGTGACGCAGGGTGGCTCCACGTTGCTCGACCCGGCTGGAGCGACGACTCGCTGGACCCAGGTCACCGCAGCCGGAACCTACACCGTGTCCATCTGGCTCACCATCAAATCCTCGGCTTCGGGGACCCCGACGATCGGGTACATCTACGACACGTTCCCGCTGACGGTCAGTTGAGCCCTTCGGGGCGACTGGGGTAAGTGCGTCCCGGTCGATTCAGCCGTTCGAACGGAGAGGTTGCTTACCGCCCTGCGAGAGGTCCGCGCCGCACTTCCAGCAGCGTGGCTCGCCCGGGTAGACCAACGCGCTGCAGTTGGGGCAGGGGAGCTCGTCCGAGACCTGGGGCGGCGACGCCGCCGGCGCAAGCGCGGGTGCCTCGGGAGGTCCCGGCGCGGTGGCCGTCCCGGTCGCGGGCGGGGCCGTAGGAGGGATTGGCCCGACGATCCTCCGGATCATGTCGCGTCGCCGCCGCTCGCGGTTCTTGAACACCATGTAGAGGAGGAGGACGCAGTAGAACGGACCTCCCAGGAAGAGGAAGCAATCGAGGTAGAGCGTCGGGAGAAGCTCGGAGAAGAACGTGGCGAAGTCGCCGACAATCGGTCCCTCGACCCCGTTGTAGGTCGGGTCCCCGACGAGGAGGATCGTCGTGATGTTGTGCGTCGTGTTGTTCCGGTCGAGCAGGGCCATCTGCCAGCTCCAGATGCCGTTCGTCCCGATCTGGAAATGGAACGTGACGTTCACGACGTGCGTCGGGTTCGGCGGGATCGAACTATTGTTGAGGTCGTGGAACGGGTAACCTCCCGGACACGTGGCGGAGGTGTTCGCGGTCGCGCCCGGGCACGTGCTGATGTAGAGGTGGAGAGAGGTAAACGTCGACCCCCCGGGCGGTCGATACTGCGGATAGATCGAGACGGTCCAGGTGAAGTTCGTGCTCGTGTCGCCGTTGAAGGGCGAGACGTGGCCGCCCTGGAGGACCGCTCCTCCGTTCCCGTCGGGGAGGGTCGAGTTCGAGTTCACGAACGGAGTCGGGGTCATGATCTCCATGGTGTAGGCCACGCTCGACAGCGGGGCAACGATCAGGATCACGACTAGGCCGGAGAGTGCGAGGTAGCGGGGTCGCTTGATGCCGGCGTAAATGGGGGCGGCGAGCCCGACCACCAGGAACGCCGGGATCGCGAGGAGGGGTGTGACGTAGACGAACGTCCCGAACACCACGGCGATCGCGAAGGCGATGAGGAGGGTGCGCCCGACCCGTGTCTGGAGGAAACGCCTAAGACCGCCCCGCTGCTTCTGCTCCACGGAACGGGGTGCCAGTTCCCCCTCCCCTTATTAGTTGATGCCAGCACTTTCTGCCTCTTCTGAACGGATGCGACCCGCCCTCGTCCTTCTCGTGCTCGACGGCCTCGGCGACCGGCCCCATCCGGACACCGGAGGGGCAACCCCCATCGAGGCGGCGGCGACCCCTCACCTCGACACGCTCGCCCAGGGAGGGACGCTCGGGGACCTGGTCGTCGTGGGCGAGGGGGTCGCGCCCGAGTCCGACGCGGGGGTGTTCGCGCTCCTGGGCTACGACCCGATCCATGATTCCCCGGGACGGGGGATCCTCGAAGCGCTGGGCGCGGACGTGCCGCTCGGGCCGGACGACATCGCTCTTCGGATGAACTTCGCCACCGTGGACGGCGACGGGACGGTCGTCGACTCTCGGGTGGGTCGTTCGCTGTCCACGACGGAGTCCCGACTGCTCGCGGCCCGGTTGACCTCCGCTGACCTCCTGGCGGCGGAAGGGGTCCGCGCCGAGGTCCGTGCGACCGTCGGCCATCGAGGGGTCCTCTGGCTCCATCCCACACGGGACGGGCCGTTGTCGTCGGAGATCTCGAACGCGGACCCGTTCTACGAGAAGGTCGGGGGAATGGGAATGGCCCGTCGCCCGGATCGGGCGACCGTACTTCGGGTGGAGGCGCTGGACGGGTCCGCCGCCGCCGCGCGGAGCGCGGACGCGATGAACCGGTTCCTGGAACGCGTGCCGGCCGTGCTCTCCGGGGACCCGGTGAACGCTCGCCGCGCGATCGCCGGCAAGAAGCTCGCGAACGCGATCCTGGCTCGCAACGCCGGGGCCCTCCCCTCGAAACCCCTTCCGACGTTCGAGGCACGGTACGGGCTGGCTGGGGCCGCGCTCACCGAGATGCCGGTCGAACGCGGCATCGCCCGGACCCTGGGGTTCGCGGACCGCTTCGTCGGCCCGATGGGGCCCGACAGGGATGCGGGGTACCGAGAGCGGGCGCGGATCGCGCTGGAGCTCCTGTCCCAGTATCCGTTCGTCTACGTCCACCTGAAGGGCCCCGACGAGCCAGGACACGACGGGGATGCGCTCGCGAAGAAGGGTGTGGTCGAGGCGATCGACCGTTCGTTCTTCGGACCGTTCCTCGAGGGCCTCGACCTCAGCCAGACACGAATCGCGGTCACGGCGGACCACGCCACCCCGTGCATCCTGCGCGCCCACTCCGCGGACCCGGTTCCGTTCCTCCTGGCGGGCGCCGGAGTGGTCGGGGCCCGGAGCCCGGCCCCGGTGAAGTTCGGCGAGAGCGCGGCGTCCAAAGGCGCCCTGGGGCGCCGGCGGGGCGCCGACGTCGTGCCGTTCCTTCTCCGACCTCCCGGAACCTAGGCCGACCGATGAAATCGCGCGCGCTCGTCGTGCCGAGGACCCGTGGTGAGGAGACTCGCCGTGATCTGCTCGATGCCGGCTTCCTCCGAACGGACCTCGCGATCCGCGCTGAGGGCGACACGATCGTGCTCCCGCTCGTGGCGGACGGCGACCCTCCGGCCTCGTGGGGCCAGGTCACGGAGCACGAGTTCGACCCGCGGCCCGGCGAGCCCCCCAGCGACTACCGCGATCTACTTTCCTGGCCACCAGAAGAGGGTCGGCTGCTGCCCCGCTCCTTCGACATCGTCGGCGACATCGTTCTCGTCCGCCTGCCCCCCGAGCTCGAGGCGCGACGGGAGGAGATCGGCCGAGCCCTTCTCGGATTCGTCCCGAACGCCCGGATCGTCGGATGGGACCGGGGAGTCCACGGCCCCGAACGCCGCCGCCGGATCGAACGGCTGGCCGGGAGCGGTGACTGGTCCACGCGTCACCGCGAGAACGGCGTGGAACTGGACGTGGACGTCGAACGGGCCTACTTCTCGCCGCGCCTCGCGCGGGAGCACGCCCGGGTGGCGGGCGAGGTGGCCACGGGAGACCGCGTGCTCGACCTGTGCTGCGGGGTCGGCCCGTTCTCCGTGACGATCGCCCGCGACGGCCGGGCCCGGGCCATCGTCGCGGTCGACGCCAACCCGTCCGCCATCGAGCTGCTTCGGAGGACGCTCTCACGGGCGGCGTACGGAAATCGGGTCACGCCCGTCCTCGACCGACTCGAAACGTTCCTCCCGGGGCGCGACCCGGTGGAGCGGGTGATCCTCAACCTTCCTCACGAAGGGATAAAGTACGTTTCCCCGGTGGCACGAGCGGTAGCGCCGAACGGGTGGCTCTATTACTACGAGGTCGTACCTCGGTCTGAGTTCGGACGGAGAGCGGACGTGATCGCGAGCATCCTTCCCCAGGAACCCGGCTGGACGGTCGTTCCGCCGCACGTCGTGCATCCCTACTCTCCCACCGCAGACCTAGCGGCCTTCGTGTTCGAGCGGCGGAGCGTCTGAGTCGATGACCGCAGCGCCGCTCGTTCTGAACCTCTCGGATGTCTCCGAGAGTGACCTCCCCCTCGTCGGGGGGAAAGCCGGCAAGCTCGGCGAGCTGATCCGTCAGGGGCTGCCGATACCGCCCGGCATGGTCCTGACGACCGAGGCCTACCGGGTCTTCGTGGAGGCTACCGATCTCAGGACGATCATCCCCAGCGCGCTGGCCGCGATCGACGTCGACCGGCCCGAGTCGGTGGACGCAGCGGCCCAGCGGATCCGTTCCGCCTTCGAATCGACGCCGTTCCCCGTGGAACTGCGGACGCAGGCCGTCGCGGCGTACGAGGACTTCGTCCGCCGCTACGCCGTCACGTTCTCCGCCGTCCGCTCGAGCTCCACGGCCGAGGACCTTGAGGGCGCGTCGTTCGCCGGCCTCCAGGAGACGTACCTCAACGTCACCGGGGTCGAGGAGATCCTGCTCGCGATCCGCAGATGCTGGGGCTCGTTGTTCACTCCGCGGGTCCTCGTCTATCGACAGCGCAAGGGGTTCGACCACGCGTCCGTCCGCCTCGCCGTCCTCATCCAGAAGATGGTCAACGCGACCGTGAGCGGGATCCTGTTCACCCGCGACCCGAACACGGGCGAAAACCACATGATCGTGGAGGCCGGCTGGGGCCTGGGCGAAGCGATCGTCGGCGGGGAAGTGACGCCCGACCACTACGTCATCGACGGCGCGAGCCAGAAGATCGTCCACAAGCAGATTTCCGAGCAGAAGGTGCGGGTCGTCCGCGCCCAGGGGGGCGGGAACCTCCGCGAGGAGGTGCCCGTCGCCGAGCGCTCCGTGCAGAAGCTGCCGGATCCGCGACTGCTCCGCCTCGTCTCTCTGGCGCGGCTCATCGAGTCCCGCTACCGCCGGCCGATGGACGTGGAGTGGTGCGCCGATGCCGAGGCACTCTACATCGTCCAGGCCCGGCCGGTCACCACGATCCCCACTTCCACCGTGCCCGGGCCGTCGCCCGGCCGGGCGGGCGACGCGTCGTCCGGCGAGCCGGGCGAGGCGCCTCTCCTCCGAGGGTTCGGCGCCGCCCCCGGCGTGGCGGGCGGAGTTGCGCGGATCCTTCGGGGATCGACCGAGATGGAGAAGCTCCGTGCGGGGGAGATCCTCGTCACCACGATGACGACCCCCGACATGGTCCCGGCGATGTCCCGCGCCGCGGGGATCGTCACGGACGAGGGAGGGATGACGTGCCACGCGGCGATCGTGTCGCGGGAGCTCGGCGTCCCGTGCGTGGTCGGCACTCGCGAGGCCACGAAGCTGATCGTCGAGGGCTCCGAGGTCACGGTGGACGGCAAGACCGGCGCGGTCTACCGCGGGCTCCGCGCCCCGTCGAAGGGCGGCGGGGCCGGCGCGGCGGACCGCGCGGCCGCAGCGTCCGCCGCGCACCACCACGCCCCGGTCACCGCGACCAAGATCTACGTGAACGTCGGGGTCCCGGAAAAGGCCGAGGAGTACGCCCGGCTACCGGTGTCGGGCGTGGGACTGCTCCGGATCGAGTTCATCTTCACCGCGCACGTCCGCGACCACCCGCTCGCCCTGATCAAGCGGGGAAAGCGGGACGAGCTCGTCCGTCGCCTGGCCGAGGGCGTGGGCAAGGTCTGCCAGGCGTTCCACCCACGGCCGGTGATCGTCCGGACGTCCGACTTCAAGACCAACGAGTACCGCGGCATGCCCGGCGGGGAACCGTTCGAGCCGGTCGAGGAGAACCCGATGATCGGCTGGCGGGGCTGCTCGCGGTACATCTCCCCGGTCTACCGGCCGGCCTTTGAGTGCGAGCTCGAGGCGATCCACCGGGTCCGCACGGAGATGGGCCTCAAGAACGCCATGGTGATGCTTCCGTTCGTCCGGAACACCTGGGAGCTCGAGGAGATCGCCGAGATGCTCCGCGCGGCGGGCCTGAAGCGCTCCCGCGACTTCAAGCTCTACCTGATGGCCGAGGTCCCTTCCATCGTCTTCCTCGCCCGCGAGTTCGCGAAGCATTGCGACGGATTCTCCATCGGGTCGAACGACCTCACGCAGCTCGTCCTGGGCGCGGACCGCGACTCGGAGACGCTCGGTCGGATGGGCTACTTCGACGAGCGCGACCCCGCGGTGCTCGAAGCGATCCACCAGCTGATCCAGGGCGCACACGCGGGAGGCCGGACCGTGGGCATCTGCGGCCAGGGGCCGAGCGTCTACCCGGAGTTCGCGGAGTTCCTCGTGCGCGAGGGGATCGATTCGATCTCCCTGAACGCGGACACCGTGCTCTCGACGATCGGCACGATCGCTTCGCTCGAGCAGCGGATGAAACTGGACGGCCTTCGCAACCGGCCCGGAACGGCCGACTAGCCCCGGCGGGGCGGTCTCCATCGGGGGGGCCCGGCGGGTCCCGGTGACGGGAACGCCAGTTCGGCATCGGCGGGAAGCTCGTACTCGACGAACGATCGAGTCGGTTCGAACCCGAGCTCGGTAAGCCGAGTCCCGGCGGTCGAGGCATCGGAGAGGATCGAGTAGCGGACCCCCGCCCCCACGGGATGGTGACGGAGCACGTGCTCGACCAGGGCGGACGCCGCTCCCCGGCCCCGCGCGGACGGACGCGTCGTGACGAGCTGGATCCCCGCCGCGGACCGGTACCGATACACGATGGCGGCGGAAACCGGCTCTCCCTCGAGCGTGGCTAGCAGCGGCACGAGCCGCTCGCGGGAGTTCGGGTGGTGCACTGCGATGTCCAGCGCGGAAAGCAGCTCGGGCCTCTCCTTCTCCCCAGTCCAGAACGCGGCTACCGAGCCGAACTCGGCCCGGGTCGGTTCCCTCACCTCGACCTTCGAATCGGCCGGGGCCGACGGAGCGCCGTGACCCAGGAGGAGCACGAGCGCGGACGACCTCGGCCGGAAGCCGAACGACCGCAGGCCCCGATCGATGTGCTCGGGGGCGGGCAGCAGAACGCGGAACGTGGGCCGGAGGGCCCGCTGGAAGTAGTGGTCCAGGGCGCGCTCGAAGAACGCAGCTTGCCGCTCCCGACCGACGTCGAAGACCTCGACGAAATTGAATCTCGGGACCGGGATCTTCTCGTGGATCACGAGCACCGCGCCAGCGATCTCGAGGACGAAACCCCCCAATGTGAGGACGAGCTGCCGCTCCGCCTCCAACGCTGCCTCGGTCTCGACGTCCTCCGGGTCGGGGGTCATGCTCGCCGGGCAAGCGGCACGGCGTATAGGAGACCCGCCCCCGGCGTCGCGGGGGAGGCGCGATGGACTACGGTTAAGAGCCGGTCCGACTCCCTTCCGCCGGCGAGGGAACGGCCGCTCGCCGGCGAACTCCGATGTCGGTCCAACCCCTCGACCCTCCGGCGGTAGTTACCGTCCTGGGCGGGGGCAACATGGGCAGCGGCATCGCCCAGGCCTGCGCCCAGGCCGGGTTCACGGTCCGGGTGCGGGACGTCGACCAGGCCGCGATCGACCGCGGCCGCGGCCTGATCGAGAAGATGCTCGCCGGCGCGGTCGAGCGGAAGAAGCTCACGTCGGCGGCCCGGGACGCCGTGCTCGGCCGCGTCGCATTCACCACCGACCTCGCGGAGGCGGTCCGCGGCGCCGCTCTCGTCGTCGAGGCCGTCTTCGAGGAGGAACGGGTCAAACACACCCTGTTCGAGGCCCTGGCCCCCCTCGTCGGGCCCGAGACGATCGTAGCGACGAACACCTCGTCCCTCTCCGTCACGCAGCTGGCACGGGGGTTCCCCGGGCCCGGGCGGTTCGCCGGCCTGCACTTCTTCTACCCCGCGGCGATCAACAAGCTGGTCGAGGTCAGCGGGGGCGAGGCGACCGACGCCGCGACCCTGACCCGGCTCGTCCAGTTCTCGCGGCAGCTCGGCAAGGTCCCGATCGAGGCGGCGGACCGCGCCGGGTTCTGCGTGAACCGCTTCTTCGTGCCGTACCTGAACGAGGCCGCTCGGATCGCCGAGGAGAACGTCGCGTCGCTCGCCACCATCGAGGAGGTCGGCCGCGAGCTGTACGGAGCGACCCTCGGCCCGTTCGAGCTGATGAACGTTACCGGGATACCGATCGCGTTCCACTCCGAGACATCGCTGGCCGCGTCGTTCCATGGTGCGTACGCCCCGGCCCGGCTCCTCGAGGAGCAGTTCCGGGGCGGCCGCCCTTGGTCATGGCGGGAAACGACCGTCGAACCCGAGAAGAAGGCGGCCGTGCGGGACCGCTTTCTGGGCCAGACGATCGGCATCGCGACGCGCCTGGTGGAGGAGGGCGTCGCTACCCCCGAGGCGGTGGACCGGGGCGCGATGGTCGGCCTGCGGCGTAAGCACGGACCGTTCGCCCAGCTCTCGGCCGTGGGATTGGCGGAGGGGCTCCGCCTGGCCGAAGCCTACGCGGCGCGCTGGCCCGCCGGCCAGTTCCCCGTCTCGAACGAGCTCAAGGAGCGCGCGGGGCGGAACGAGGGTCGTTGGCCTTTGAAGTGCGTCCAAGTGGAACGCCGGGGCCGCGTCGCATGGGTTCTGCTCGACCGGCCCGAGGTCCTGAACGCGCTCAGCACGGACGTTCTCGAACAGCTCGAGGCGACGTTCCGCACTCTCGAGAAGGATCCGGACCTGAGGGCCGTGGTGCTCGCGGGTTCGAGCCCGGTGTTCGCCGCGGGCGCCGACATCGCGGAAATGGAGAAGAAGACCCCGACCGAAGGGGTCGAGTTCGGGTTCCTCGGGCAGCGCGCCGCGCTCCAGATCGAGCGGTTCCCCGCTCCCGTCATCGCCCTGGTCGAAGGGTACGCGCTCGGGGGTGGCCTCGAGATCGCCCTCGCTGCGGATTTCATCGTCGCGGCGGAAGGCTCTCAGCTGGGCCTCCCCGAGGTGACGGTCGGCATCCATCCGGGGATGGGCGGGGCGACGCGGCTGACACGTCTCATCGGTCGGGCGAGGGCGAAGCTTCTCGTCTACACGGGATCGCCCGTCTCCGCCGCAGAGGCCCTGCGCTTAGGGTTCGTCGCGAAGGTGGTCCCCGCAGCCATGGCGCGGGACGAAACGCAATCGCTCGCCGAGTCGATCGCGGGCCGCGCCCCCCTCGCCGTGCGGTGGGCCAAGCAGGTGATCGACCGCGGCATCGACGCTCCGCTCGAGGTCGCCCTTCGCCTCGAGGCCGATTCCGCGGGCCGGACGTTTTCCACGAACGACCGGACCGAGGGGATGCGGGCGTTCCTGGAACGCAGGAAGCCCGAGTTCAAGGGTCGGTAGCGTCCCGTCAGGCGCTCGACTGGACGAGCGCGCGGTAGGCGTCCGGGGTCAGCAGGTCCGCGGCGTCGACCGGACCGGAGAGCTCGATGCGGTAGAGCCAGCCCTTCCCGTAGGGGTCGCGGTTGACGAGCTCGGGGTGGGTGGCCAGTTCGCTGTTCGCTGCGCTCACGCGTCCCGCTCCGGGGGCGTAGACGTCCGCGACCGTCTTCACCGACTCGAGGACGAGGACGCTCTGGTCCTTGGCCACGACCTTCCCGACGGTCGGGAGGTTGACAAACACGATGTCGGTGAGCTGGGACTGGGCGTGGTCGGTGATACCGACCGTCGCGACAGTGCCCTCGACGCGGACCCATTCGTGGGTCTTCCGGTAGCGAAGCTCCGTGGGGATTTTTCCCGGCTCCATCAGGTACCTCCCTCCCACGAGTCTGCGTACTTTAGCTGTTCGTGGGTGGGATCGTCAATCGCGGCTCCCATCGGAGCGAGGGCCGCTCGCGCCACCTCCCGGTCCAGTTCGCGAGGGACGGCGTGCACCTTCGCGGGCATGGAGGCGCCGTGCTTCACCAGGTGCTCCGCCGAGAGCGCCTGGAGCGCGAAGGAAAGGTCCATGATCTCCACGGGGTGGCCCTGGCCGGCGGCGAGGTTCACGAGACGGCCCTCGGCCAGGAGGTAGACCCGACGACCGTCCGCGAGTCGGTACTCCTCGACGTTCGGTCGGGCGGTCCGGTGGCTCACCGCGATGCCCTCGAGGTCCTTCCGAGAGACCTCGACGTCGAAATGGCCCGAGTTCGCGAGGAGGCAGCCGTCCTTGAGGACCTTCAGGTGCTCGGCCCGGACCACGCCGGTGCTGCCGGTCACGGTCACGATGACGTCCGCCTCGCGCGCGGCGTCCAGCATCCGGCGGACGCGGAACCCGTCGAGGCGTGCCTCGAGCGCGCGCACGGGGTCGATCTCGGTGACGATCACGTCGCCGCCCAGACCGCGGAACCGGGCCGCGACCCCCTTGCCGCACCAGCCGTAGCCCGCGACCACGCAGACCTTGCCCGCGACCAGAAGGTTCGTGGCCGACAGGAACCCGTCGATCGTCGACTGCCCGGTGCCGTAGCGGTTGTCGAACAGGTGTTTCATGTCCGCGTCGTTGACGTCGATCGCGGGGAAGAGGAGCTTTCCGGAGCGCTCGAGGGCCCGCAGCCGGGTGACGCCCGTCGTGGTCTCCTCGGTCGAGCCTCGGATGCGTCCGCGGCCGCCCGGCCGCGTGTGGGCGAGCACCACGAGGTCGGCCCCGTCGTCGACGATCACGTGGGGGTCTGCGTCGAGGAGCGTGGTCAGTCCGTTCCGGTACTCCGCGAGCGACTCTCCGCGCACGGCGTGGGTCTCCACGCCCTCCTCCCGGACCGCGGCGACCGCGTCGTCGTCGGTGGTGAGCGGGTTGCCCGCGGCCAGACGGACGTCGGCGCCTCCGGCGCGCAGCGCCAACGCCAGCGCGCAGGTCTTGGCCTCCACGTGGAGGACCGCGGAGATCGTCAGGCCGGCGAACGGACGTTCGGTCGCGAACCGGGCCCGTATCCCCTCTAGAATTGGCATGTGGGTACGGGCCCACTCGACCTTCAACCGCCCGCGCGCGAGATCGCCTGCCATAGGTGCGGGACCGTCGAGCGGCCGGGCACGATAAGGTCTACCCGAGGGGGCCGCCGCGGTGGGTTCGGACGGAGCCGGGGCCCGGTCGGTTCCTGCTCCGGAAGAGAACGGGATGGGGGCGGGCCGCGGGCGTTTCCGCCCCGCGGCCCGTGGGGTTCTGCGCTCCCGGCCCTACTGGGTCACCGAGCCGCAGAACGGACAGACCAGGTACTCGGGCGGGATCTCCTTTCCGCAGGTGGGGCAGGGCTTCAAGCCGCCGGCGGGGGCGGGCGCGGCGGGCGTGGTCGGGGCGCTCGTGCCCTTGGCGGCGGGCGGTGGAGTCGGCGGGCGCGATGGCGCGGCGCCACCCGAGGGCGGCGCGGCACGGTTCCGGATGGCGGGGCGCGGCGCAGGCTCGGCCGATGCGGGACCCGCCGGCGGGGCCGTCATGCCGGCCCGGGCCGTCCCCTGACCTTGCTGGAGCTTCCACTGGCTGAACGGGGTGTACGTGGCCTGGCGCTTCCACCAGTCCCAGAACGCTCCCTCGGTGTAGTTCTCGCCGAGCTCTTTCTTGCCGTCGGCACGGTAGCGGTTGATGAAGTCCTCGTAGCCCGCGCGCTCCGGGTCGTCCGTCCCCTCACCGGGCTTCCCCAGCAGCTGGGCCGAACACTCGGGGCAGGATTTCGAGTTGGCGGGGATCGTGGAGGCGCAGCGGCTACACCGGACGAGGTCGGATTCGAACTCGGCGCCGCACTTGGGGCAGGCTGCGGCGTTCTCGGGGATCAGGGCACCGCATTCGCCGCATTCCACCAGCTTGCCCGCGGCCGTCCGGCGCGCGAGGCGCATGAACAGGAACCCTCCGACGAGGATCGCGGCGATGATGGCGAGCCAGATCCAGAGCGGGACGCCGAGGTACTTGTGCGTGAAGAAGCTGGTCGCGGACGGCGGGGGAGGGGACGGCAGAGCGAACGTGCCCGTGGCGTTAGCCATGGTCGTCTTGCCGTTGTAGGTGGCCGTGACGGTGAGGGTATACGCCGTGCCCGGCGTGAGGGCCGACGCGGTCCAGTAGAGGGCGCCGGTGCCGTGCGGGATCTCAGCCTCCGCGAGGACGATGGAGTTCGCGCCGTTCGTGGCCGTCAGGATGACGGTGGCCGTGTAGGTGCCGTTGAACTCCACGTGGATGGGGGTCGTGTAGGGGTGGTCCGCGATGAGCGTCGACGACCCCGGTGCGGTGAACGTGACCTTGATCTGGCTCGGGGCGATCTTGACCCCGACGACGTCCGTGAGCGACCCGCCGCCCTGTTGCGGCAGCAGGTCGTTCCAGATGACCAGGACCGAGAAGTTGTTCAGGAACGTCGCGCCCTGGCGACCGGTGACGTTGTCGGTGATCAGCCAGGAAACGTTGAAGGTGTACTTCTGGCCCAGCGCGGTAAGGTCGACCGTGTGGTTCACCGTGTCGAGCGCCGTGTCGGAGCTGGCGTTGTAGAACAGCGCGGCGCTCACCGAGAGGATGGGCGCCGCCCCGGTGTCGTTGAGGGTGATGTTGGCGTTGAACAGCTGACCGATCCGGACCGTCGTGTTGGCCGTCCCGTTCGCCGAGGTCACCTCAGCGAAGACGTGCAGCCCCGCGAAGTACGAAGGGAAGTTGAGGCTCGGGCCGAAATCGGCCGTGGCGTACCCGGGGGTGCCGAGAGCGACACCCGCCGGATAGGCGCTCACGGACCAGTTGAACGCGGAGCTGTTGTTGATCGTGGTCGGGACCGTCACGACGACATGGTAGTCCCCAAGGTAGAACCCGTCGGCGGGGGCAGAGCCCGTTACCTCGTTCGACGCGAGCAGGAGCGACACGTCCCCGCCGCGCCCGGACGTTCCGTAGGTCGCGATGTGGTGGAGGCCGTCCCAGTACGCGAGGTAGTCCGCGATCGCCGTGTTGTTGGTCTGGATGTCGTTCAGCGCGGCCGTGGTCGCGTTGTTGGTCTGATTGGAAGGATAGGCGTAGGTCGTCGTCACCTTGCCGCCCGACAGCGGCAGGATCCCGCCGGCGCCGGTCAGGTTGAACTCGGCCCAGCGGTAGAGGTAGGCGTGGCTGGTGTTGTCCGCCACGATCGCGCCCGAGGAGGTGTAGACGCCCGGCAGCGGGCTGGGAACGGCCAGGTTCGCGAGGTACGCCGTCGCTCCGCTCGTGAGAGCGACCTTGTTCGAGTACCAGGGGTACGGCGAGAGGATTGAGAGGGGTGACGAGGGCGTCTCGCCGAACGTCAGGCCCAGGGACGTGTCGACCGTGCTCACCTTGCTGTGAGAACCGGTGACGTTGAGGTTGTAGGAGAGCGGTGGGTTCAGGTCGAAGAGGACGGTCGAGTTTACGACCGACGGCCCCGTGGCCGTCGCGAACGCCACGGCGATCTTGAGAGGTCCGCCTCCGAAGACGCCCGTGAGGTTGAGATACTCGAGCAGTCCCAGGAGGTTGATCTCGTTCGTGAGGCCCGCGGAGAAGCTGAGTGTGGCGGTGGCGGCGAGCTCGTTCGCCTTGAACGTGATCAGGCCGAGGGGGAACGTCAACCCGTCGTAGTATGCCGTCGCGGTCGACGTGGAAGCGCTCGGGTTCGAGTTGTTGTAGTAGACCACGACCTCACCGCCGGTGATTCCCGACGGATAGAGCCAGTCCTGGGTGAGGTTCTGTGTGTCGTTCGGGGTCGAGAGGTTCGTGACGTTCACGGGGGCGGAATCGAGGATGGAGATGTGCGAAGCGAAGAGCGGGTAGGGCCTCGGGGTCCCGTTCTGGGTGAGGTTGTCGGCGTAGACACCCGTGACGTTGCTGCCGAACAGGCTGAGGCTGGCCCCGCCCGAGACCGTGAGGTCAGGGGCGAAGGCCGTGTCCCCCTGGATCGCGACGCGTTCGTGGAGGCCGGTAATCGCCGGGTTTCCCTCGATCTTGGAACCGTTCAGCGTCAGGGACGCGGTGTGGCCGGTCACGGAGACCCAGCCGGGGAACTCGAGGGTCGAGTTCCAGAGGCTCATCGCGCCCGAGATGGTGATCGGGAGCTTCGGGTAGGCGTCGATCAGGAGGAGGTCGGTCGTGATGGTGGAGTTGTAGACGTTGACCGTTCCCTGGTCGAGGAAGTGGTAGATGTGGGAGAGACGGGCCGCGGCGGTTCCCGTCGGGGCGACGAACTGGACGAACGTGAGGGTGGTGCGGTTGATGTCCAGCGTCCCACCGGCCAGGACCGTGATGTTCCCGCCTTGGTAGTACGTACTGTTGCCGAAGGAAGGCTGGATGACGTAGGTCTCGCCCGAAGTGACGACCAGGTCTCCGTGGGTGACCACGGCCGGCGTCTGGGGAGCTGGAGTCATCGTCGCGCCCACGGCGGTCGCCGAATGCGGAGCGCTAGGGCTAGAGCTGGTGAGCGAGAACGCTAGGAGTGTGCTCGCCAGGAGGAGCGCGACCAAGGCGATGGCCACGACGGTTCCTCGGGATGTTCGGCGATAGAAAGGCACCAAGCCTCCAAGCGCGGGAGGGTACTCCCGTGAGCCACTCACGTAGCAGAAGAGTCTGGTATCCCCTATTTAAGAGATTCTTCGCTCACAGCCCAGCGAGCCCGCTCCGGCCGGCGGCCGGAGGGCGGATTCGATGGGCAACGGAAGGTCGTGCCGGGCCCTCCCGATAGCACGAAACCAGCGCAACGGGTGCCTCTGTCCGACCCGGGACAGGTCCCGACGTGTTTCAATCGGGCGGACCGGTCACGACGATCTTGCCGAACAGGTCGCCGTGGTCGAACCGTCGGAACGCCTCGTCCGCCCGGTCGAACGGAAGCTCGGCGTCGATCACAGGCCGCAGGCTTCCCGAGGCAAGCTGCGCCAGGACCTCGCGGAACTCCCGGGAGGTCGACATCGTGCTACCGCGGATCGAAGCCTGCCGCCAGAACAGCGTGCGGACGTCGATCTCCACTAGGGGTCCGGCGGTCGCACCGATCACGACGATCCGCCCCCCCCGGCCGATCGCGCGCAGCGAACGCGGCAACGTAGGCGCGCCGACCGAGTCGAGGATGACGTCCATGCCCTTCTTCTCGCTCTGCTGCCAGAGGACCCGGTCCAGCGGGTGTTCGTCGTCGAACACGACGAAGGCATCGGCGCCGAGCCCAAGCACCCGCTCCCTCTTCTCGGGGGAACGGGACGCGACCACCACGTTCGCCCCGAGCAGCTTCGCGACCTGGACCGCGGCGGTGGAAACGCCCCCCCCGGCCCCTACGATCGCCACCCGGTCGCCCGGGCCGACCTCGCCCACCGTCTTGAGCGCGCGCCAGGAGGTCTGGAAGACGAGCGGAGCGGCGGCTCCGTCAGCGAACGAAAACCGCTCCGGCAGCGGGTGGACGTTACGACGCGGAACGACGCACAAGCGCGCGGCCGTCCCCTGGATGTGTTCCCCGACGATGCGGTAGTTCCGGCAGTACGCCTCCTCCCCTTTCTTGCAGGCGTCGCAGGTGCCGTCCCACATCCCCGGATTGAGGAGGACCTTGTCACCGACCGCCAGGGAGTCGTCCGGTTCCCCGAGTCGATCCACGACCCCGGCCCCGTCCGAGCCGAGCGCGTGCGGGCGTTCAACCTCTACACCGGGTATACCCTCCAGGGTGAACCGGTCCAGCCGGTTGAACGCCGCGGCCCGGATCCGCACCCGGACCTCGCCGGGTCCGGGGATTGGCTCCGGCAGTTCCACGAACCGGAGGCGGTCGAGCCCACCGTGTTCCGCGAACCCGAACCCGCGCACGGCGCCCTCACCTGGGGCGAGTTCGGTGCCAGCGGGTCCCCCCGGCACCGTCCTCGAGCTCTAACCCTGCGGCCCGAAGTTCGTCCCGGATCCGGTCGGATTCGGCGAAGTCGCCACGGGCCCGGGCCCGGGCGCGGACCGCGAGAGCGACCGCGACGACCTCTCCCCAAGCCCCCTCGGACCGAGGCTCTCTGTCCTCGAACAGACCCAGGACCTCGGCGGCCCAGTCGTACGGGGCGCGGAGCCGCTCGAGACCCGACGCGGAAATACCCTCGAACGTCGATGAGACCTCTCCCAGCCGCTTCGCCCAGCCGAACAGCAGAGCGATCGCCTCGCGCGTGTTGAAGTCGTCCGCGAGGGACGTGTCGAGCCGGTCGACGAGCGCGGACGCTTCATCCGCGAGGGTCCCGGCGGGCTCGGCCCCGGGCTTCTCGTCGCCGTCCCGTTCCAGGATCTCGGAAATCCGGTCGAACGGTTGCCGGAGCCGCGCGTACGCCTCACGAGCCTCGTCGAGAGTGCGGTCCGGGTCGAAGTCGAGCGGGCTGCGGTAGTTCGCATTGAGATAGAAGAAACGGAGCGGCCCGGGCCCGAACTTCTCGAGCGTGGCGTCGAGCGCGGCGACGTTCCCGAGAGACTTCGACATCTTCTCGCCCGAGAGGAGGAGCATCCCGGAGTGCATCCAGTAGTTGGCGAGAGGAGCCTCGCCGGTCGCCGCCTCCGACTGGGCGATCTCGGCCTCGTGGTGCGGGAAGATCAGGTCGTTGCCCCCTCCGTGGAGGTCGTAGCGCGACCCGAGGAGCCGGCCGGTCATCGCCGTGTCCTCGATGTGCCAGCCGGGTCGTCCCGGCCCCCACGGGCTGTCCCACGAAGGCTCGCCCGGGGTCGCGGCCTTCCAGAGAACGAAGTCCTCCGGCGCCCGCTTCCGCTCGTCGGGCTCGAGGCGCGCCCCGGGCCGAAGATCGCCGGTCTGCTGGTGGGATAGCTTTCCGTATCCCGGGAACTTCGCGACCTCGAAATAGACCGAGCCGTCCGTGGCCCGGTAGGCGAACCCCCGGTCGACCAGGGTGCGGACCTGGGCCACGATCTCGGGAGTGTAGTCGGTCGCGAACGGGTAGTAGTTCACGGAGCGCACACCCAGGCGCTCCATCGCGAGTCGGTAGGACAGGAAGTGCCGGTCCGCGAGCGCGAGCGGGTCGATCCCTTCCTCGGCGGCGTGCGCGATCAGCTTGTCGTCGAGGTTCGTCACGTTCTGGACGTAGAAGACCCGGTACCCCCAGCGGCGGAGCGCCCGAGCGACCACGTCGAAGACGACGAACGTCCGCCCGTGCCCTACGTGGGCCGGAGAGTAGGGCGTGAGGCCGCAAACGTAGAGCCCCACTCGGGGCGGCACGATGGGCGCGAACAGCCGCGCCTCGCGGGTCAGCGAATCGTAGACCGTGACCCGTCGCACCCCTACATCCCCCCGAGCGCGGAACGGACGTCGTCCGCGAGGTCGGCCGGGTCCTCGATCCCGCACGAGAGCCGGAGCAGGCCATCGGTCACGCCGTGGGCCTCCCGCTCGGCGCGCGGGACGCTGGCGTGCGTCATGGTCGCCGGGTGGTCGACGAGCGACTCGACCCCGCCCAGGCTCTCGGCCAGCGTGAACACCTTCAGGCGCTTCAGGAAGCGGCGGGCGTTCGGGAGGCCGCCGGGAAGCTCCACGCTGACGATCCCGCCGTAGCAGTCCATCTGACGACGCGCGAGCGCGTGCTGCGGGTGGGACGAGAGCCCCGGGTAGAGGACCCGCTTTACCTTGCGGCTGTGGGACAGGACCTCGGCGACGGCGCGGGCCCCCGCCTCGTGGGCGCGCATCCGGATGCCCAAGGTATGGATCCCGCGAAGCACGAGGAAGCTGTCGAACGGGCTCGGGACCGCGCCGACCGCGTTCTGGAGCCAGGCGTAGCGGGTGGCCGCCCGCTTCTCCTTGAGGATCAGGGCACCGCCGATGATATCGGAGTGGCCGCCCAGGTACTTCGTGGTCGAGTGGAGGACGATGTCGGCTCCCCGCTCGATCGGCCGCTGGCCGACGGGCGTCGCGAACGTGTTGTCGACGGCGACGACGGCGCCGGCCGCGTGGCCGAGCCGGCTCACCGCGCCGAGGTCGACGAGCTTGAGGAGCGGGTTGGTCGGCGACTCGACGTAGACGAGGTCGGCCGGCTCCTTCAGCGCCTCGGCGATCTTCGACGTGTCCCGCATGTCGATGTACTCGACCCGGACGCCGAACTGGCGCCGGTGGTGCTCGAACAGCCGCCAGGTCCCTCCGTAGAGGTCGTCGATGGAAACGATCCGGCTTCCCGTCGGGAACGCCTCGAGCAGGGTCACGAGGGCGCCCAAGCCGGAGGAGAACGCGAGACCCGCGCGGCCGGACTCGATCGACGCGAGCGCCGCCTCGAGGACGGAGCGCGTCGGGTTCGCGGTACGGCTGTACACGAACCCCTTGTTCTGGTTCGGTGCAGACTGCCGGAACGTGCTAGAGAGATAGATCGGCGCGTTGACGGCTCCTGTCAGGGCGTCCGCCGGCTGACCGGCATGGATCAATCGTGTGTCAAACCGCATTGTGGTCTCCTTCGGAAAGGAATCCGACCAGGTCGTGGCGCGTCAGGACCCCTATCGGGGCATGGGTCGTCGGGTCTCGAACCAGGACCGCCCTCTCCTCCCGCAGGCGGCGAAGGAGGTCGGCGACGGTCGCGTCGGCCGTCACCTCGGGGAACGGCGAGAGGAGCACCGCGTTGACCGTGCGATCGAGTACCGTTCCGTCGTCCAGGCTTCGCCGGAGGGCCTCCTCCTCCTGGACGCTCCCGACGTTCTCTGAGCCCGCGAGGACCGGCATCTGGGAGATCCCG
>DATGZQ010000058.1:0-2429 GCA_035297125.1 Thermoplasmata archaeon | reverse complement strand
GGCGGCGATCAGGGTGGACCCGTGACCGCCCTACCTTCGGACCTTCGGCCGGCGATCCTGACCGGGCACGTCCTGGACCGGCTGAGGGAGCTGCCGAACGATTCCGTGCAGTGCGCCATCACCAGCCCGCCGTACTGGGGTCTCCGATCGTACTCTACGGATCCCCAGGGCTGGGGAGGCGACCCGGCCCATGCCCACGAGTGGAAGGCAACCCCGCCGAGGCGTCCCCGCTCGGAGGCCGATGCGACGAGCAGCATTGAAATCGCCAGCATCACCGGCCGGAACTTCGACGCCCAAGGCGGCCACTCCTGCTCCTGCGGAGCGTGGCTCGGGGAGCTGGGATCGGAGCCGACCCCGGACCTGTTCGTGTCGCACATCGGGGATGTCTTTGACGAGGTGCGAAGGGTGCTGAGGCCGGACGGGACCCTCTGGCTGAACCTCGGCGACACCTATGCTACCCACCCTTCCGGGCTCACGGGCGAGAAGCGATGGAACGCTTCGACCCTCGCCGGTCGAGATCGCACGGGGGCCGAGCAGGCCGGTCGGATGGACAAGCGGGCTCCCGGACTCAAGCCGAAGGATCTCGTCGGGATCCCCTGGCGAGTCGCCTTCGAGCTCCAGCGCCGGGGTTGGTGGCTCCGGTCCGATTGCGTCTGGGCGAAGCCGAATCCGATGCCGGAGGCGGTACGGGATCGGCCGACCCGGGCCCACGACTCCGTCTTTCTCCTGACGAAGTCGAGGCGCTACTTCTACGATGCATACGCCGTCCGCGAACCCCTCCAGGAGAGCACGCTTCGAAGACTCCGGCATCATCTACCGAACCCGGCCGACAATCGCACCTCTCGCTCGAAGCATCCCGAAGGGGACTTCCGGCGGTTCCCGATGCTCCGGAATACGAGCACTTCGGGTCGGAATCTCCGGACAGTCTGGTGGATCCCGACCCAGCCCTACCGCGGGGCTCACTTCGCGACGTTCCCGGAGAAGCTCCCGGAGCTCTGCATCCTCGCGGGATCCTCGGAGCGGGGGGCGTGCGCGGAGTGCGGAAGCCCTTGGATGAGAGAGGTCCGGGCAATCGGAGGAGCTATCGGCCACGCACAACCGATCGAGGCACCACTCGTGTCGGGTCGCGCCCCTGTCGCCGACGCGCCCGGGTGGCATGACGGGAGTTACCGGAGGGTCGACCTAGGGTTTCGCAAGCGCTGCTCCTGCGGGACCGCCCGTACCGTCCCTTGTCTCGTCCTCGATCCGTTTGCGGGAAGCGGTACCGTTCTCGCGGTGGCCCGGCGTCTCGGCCGGAGATCCATCGGTATCGAACTCAACCCGGACTATGTGACTCTCGCTCGCCGCCGCTCGGCCGCCGAGGTCCCGGATGTTGTCCAGCGGGAGGGGGCCTCAGCATGACTCGGGTTGCGCTCTACGCTCGCGTCTCCACGAAGGAGCAATCGACGGAGGCCCAAGTCAGTCAGCTCACGGCCTACTGCCAGGCGAGAGGGTGGACGGATGTCGCCGTCTTTCGAGACGACGGCATCTCCGGCGTCCGGGACAACCGACCGGAGCTCGACCGACTTCGGGAACGGCTCGCCTCGGGCGAGTTCGATACGATCGTAGTCTCGAAGATGGACCGTCTGGGCCGGTCATTGGGCATGATCCTACGGTTTTGGGACGACGCTGAGGCGGCAGGAGCCCGCGTGATCGTCATCGATCAGGGAATTGACACCTCGACCCCCAGCGGCCGTTTGCAGCGGAACATGCTGGCGGCCCTGGCGGAATTCGAGCGCGAGCTCATCCTTGAACGAACGCAAGCGGGTATCGCGCGGGCCCGCGCTCTGGGCAAGAAGTTCGGGGCGCCCCGGAGAATCCCGGAGCCCGTCGCGAGGGAGGTACGGGCCCGCAGAGCCCGTGGAGAGAGCCTCAGGCAGATCTCCCAGCGCATGAACCTCAAGCTGGGGGCCGTGCGGTCGGTTCTGAAACGTGACCGAAGTCCGCCCCCGGAATCCGCCGCTTCCGCCTCGACAGAAGCCGTAGGGACGTGACCGAAGGGCTGACTTTGATCCCCCACCAATCCCCAAGGGTTCCTGCAGAGAGAAGTCCGCAAGGTTCCGAGGTGGTGTGTCGCCGTTTGTTGATGGAGGGTCCTTCCCGAGGGGGATCATAAGGGCATAGTGCCCTCACGCCAACAATGTTTGGCACACCACCGGGTTCCACCCTCCCCCCGGGCGGGAGCGCCAGAATATATCGACCGAAGGCCGTGCCCAACTCGATGCCGATGCATGAGGAGGCGGTCGTCGTCGAGGTGGGAGCCGTACAGGCGCAGCTAGCCGCTTCCAACGCCCTTCGTCAGAGCGGGATCGGGCTCCGAAATGTAGAGCAGGATGGAAACTTGCTTGTCGCCACGATCACACCCTCCCTCAGATCTTTTGGCGAGACGG
>DATGZQ010000057.1:0-26440 GCA_035297125.1 Thermoplasmata archaeon | reverse complement strand
TCCTCCCTGGTGACCGTTCCCGCGACGGTCGTCCTCCTCACGGCGACGGCCGTCTCGCTGCGCCGTTCTCGTCGCTGGCAGACCCTGATGATGGCGGCGGGAGCCGTGATCCTGGGAGCCGGAGGAACGCTCTACATCGCGTCCTTCCCGATCGCCCTCTACTACGCTGAGTTCCTGGGGATCCTGCTGCTGTTCCTGGGCCTGGTTAGCCTCCCGCAGGGCAGCGCAGCCCCCGCGGCCTCTCCGGCGACCTCTAGCGCATAGTGGGCCCGTCCTTTCCGAACGGTTCCTGGTCTTCCCGGCCTCGGAGACGCAGCGCTCCCCGCCGGAACTCGGTTGCGGCTGGGATTCGCACGTTCCGGTCAGCGGAACGCCGCGATCGCCTTTCCCTGCATTTCCGGCGGGACAGGCACACCGAGGAGCGTGAGGACGGTCGGGGCGATGTCCATCAGCTTCTCCACGGGTCCCCGCTGTCCCCGGCCCTCGGCGGGGTCGGAGATCGAGTAGATCCCTTCGAACGAGTGGACGGCGTCGTCCGGACCGGTGTCGTTCTCTTCGATGAACAGCGTAGGGTAGCCGATGGTCCCGATCGACCGCCACGCGACGTCGCCGAAGTAGACCATCAGGTCGGGAGCGTCCCCCTGGACGCTCCTGTAGATATCCTTCGGGCGCCGGACATCCACGCCCAGAGGGGCCCCGTCGGGGCGACGGACGCCCTCAAGCTCCTTCGTCAGCCGCGCCTCGAAGGCAGGGAGGTCGGCTGGGGCGAGGGCGCCCTCGGGTTCCCTTCCCTTTACGTTGTAGAAGACCCGCGCGTAGTATCCTCCGGCACCCCAGGCGAGGGTCTTCGACCAGTCGACGTCGGCCTCCTCGATCTGGGTCTTGGGAGGCGGCCGGGGGCCGCGGAGCGTGAGGAACCCCTGCTGGATCAGCCACTCGTTGATGCAGAAGGCCCCCTGCATCGCCTGGCTGCCGTGGTCCGATACCAGGAGGACCCGAACGTCGTTGGGGACCTCCGCGAGGAACCGACCGAGCTCCTCGTCCAGCATCCGGTAGTAATCCTCGACCAGGGTGCGCAGGTGCTCGTTCTCCTCGTACTTCGGATGGGCCTTGTCGAAGAACCTCCAGAACGTGTGGTGGAGCCGGTCCGGCCCGATCTCGTGGTAGGCGAACAGGTCCCACGGCTCCTTCTTCCAGAGGTGGCGCGCGACCGCGAAGTGCTTGCGCGTCATCTCGAACACCTCCTTGCCGATACGGTCGCGGTCGTCCTGGCGGAAGGTGACGTCGAACGGGTAGCCGCCCGAGACCCGGTCGATCTCCGCCTTCATTGAGGGCGGGTAGACGTAGTCGGTCGCGTTGTCCGGCGTGAGGAAGTCCGAGATGTAGACCCCGTTCACCGCGGGGGGTGGGTACCCGGGGGGCATGCCGATGACGCAGACCCGCTTTCCCATCCGCGAGAGGCGGTCCCAGACCATCGGCTTGAGGATCGTGCGGGACGTCGGGATGTAGTTGTCCCAGTAGGTGCCGGCCCGCCGGTGGCGGAACCCGTAGACCCCGAGCGTCCCCGGGTCCATCCCCGAGAACATCACCGCCCACGCGGGGACGGTGATCGGCGGGTCGATCGTCCGGAGGGTCCCATAGCGCGAGCGCTCCAGGAGCTTGCGGACGTTGGGCATGAGCGGGAGGAACCGCTCGTAGAGGAGCCACGGCGAGACGGAGTCCAGCCCGATCGCCAGGACCCGGGGGGGATGATCGGGCACGGGCCGCCCGAGGCGGCCTTCGTAATAACGCTACCCGGACGCCCGCGGCGGACTCCCCGAGGTTCGAGAACCGGGCCCACCGTCGGTGGGGAGGACCCTGCCTACGGTTTCGGGAGCCTGCCGCGACGTACCATCACGACGCTCCCGAGGAGACCGACCACGGCCAGAACGCCGATCCCCGCCCAGAACCAGAGGGGGGCGCCGCTGACGGAGCCCCACGCGCTGGTCGCGGGGCTGGGAACCGTGACCGAGATCGACGCGTTGGTCGAGGCGCCCGCCGAGTCGTTGACCCAGACCTTCACGGTGTACGTACCCGGGCCCGCGAAGGGGTGCTGCGGGACCGGGAGCGCGCTCCCGGTGTGGTCTCCGAACCTCCAGGAATAGCTGAACGGTCCGCTGCCCCCGGTAACGTTCGCGAAGAAGGTCGTGATCGCACCCTGGGCGGGAGAGGTCGACGTCGCGGCGACCGCCAGCGTGGGGAACGGAGCGATGGTCAGCGAGAACGAGACCGTGTCGGTGACGTTGACCGAGTCCTTCGCCTTCAGCTTCACGGTGTAGACCCCCGCGGCCGCGTAGCTGTGGGTCGGGCCCTGCCCGTATGCGCTCGTGTGGTCGCCAAAGTCCCAGGTGAAGTTGAGCGGCAGAGTGCCGTTCAAAACGATGGTGCTGAGAAATTCGACCGGCAGGCCCACGTCTCCCGCCGACGGCCGGGACGCGGCCGTGACCGAGGGCCCGGCGGTGACCGCGAACGAGTAGCCGGTCGCGGAACTCCCCGCTCCTACCGCGTCCGTCACGAACACCGAGACCAGGAACGTCCCGGCCGAGTCGAACGTATGGTCCGCCGAGACCTCCGTACTCGACCCCGTGGCGTACGCGTCCGAGCCGTCCCCGAACTCGAATGTGAGGTCGTAGGGAACGGTGCCGTGGCCGAGCATGGCATGGAACGTCACCTTCTCCGTGACCTCGGCCGACGAGACGCTGTACGTGAGGGAGACGGTGGGGGCGAACTCGTAGGCCCAGGTGTCGCCGAAGGTGACCGCGTTGTTGTTCCCACCCTCGAGGATCGGGGTCGTGCCCGTCGCGTCCAAGGCAAGGTCGTAGGAGCCACGGACCTCCGGCGAGGACGACGGTTTCTGCTCCGTCCAGCCCGTGGCGGCGAAGACCCACGTGTCGTTGGCGTACTCGGCGGAGGCGTTGAGCCCTCCGAACATCACCAGGCTCGTGAGACCCGGGTCGTAGATCATCGACCCGTAGGCGCGGCCCTGGGGGGACGCCGTCCCGGTCACGTTCCACCACTGCCCCGAGTAGAGCTCCCACGTGTACGAGTCGATGATGAACAGCTCGACCCCGCCGAACAGCACGACGTCGCCTGTGGCGGGGTCGTACGCCATCTGGGCGAATCCCAGGGGACCTGGGCCGAACGTGGGAGTAAGGTTCACCCAGCCGCCATCGCCCTCCCATACCCAGGTGTCGTTGAAGCAGAAGAGGAAACCCAAGTAGCCGGAGACGCACCCGCCGAAGAGGACCGAGCCGTTCTCCTCGGTCTGGGGGTCGAAGGCCATGCTCGCCCCGCCGCGGGCGGCCGGTCCGGGACCGAAATAGGAAACGTTCGTCCACGTTCCGTTGACGAACGTCCAGGTGTCGTTGGTCACATCCGAGCAGTTGGTGTCGAGACAGCCACCGAACAGCAGGACCGCGTGCATGTTCGCGTCGTAGTCCATGCTGGAGTACACGGTCTTCGGCGGGTCGTCCTTGTGGTCCGTGATGTTCGACCAGCTGCCGTTAGCGTACACCCAGGTCTGGTTGTCCGGGCAGGAACCGGTAGCGCATCCCCCGAAGTAGACGGTCTCGTTATCCACCGGGTCGTACGCCGAGGCGCTGCCCCACGCGGCCGGTGGCTCGTGCCCGGCGGTGGTGTTGGTGACGTTGACCCAGGTCGGTTGGGGCGCTGGGGGGCCCTTGATCGCCGGGCCGGGGTCGGAGGCGAGCGAGGTCGGCGCCGGCGCGGCTGTCTCTACGGGTGCCTGAGCGGCGCTCGAGGCGGAGGTGACGGCCGCGTGCGCGGGGGCTAGTCCCGGCGAACTGCCTCCGACCGCGTTCGGCACTCCCCCGGACGGAGCGACCAGCACCGCGACCAGGGCGACCAGAGCGACCAGGACCGCGACCCTGACGCGCGTCGGGCGTCGGAACGCTAGGGGATGGAGGGGTTCTCTACGCATCGACACCTACCCCGCGGGAGGTTGGGTCGGAGGGGGAGAAGGGGAGGCCGCCGGTTCCGCACCGACCGCACCGGCCGGTGGGGCCCACGATGCCGGGGCCGCCGCAGGCGGGCGCCGGCGCGTGCGGATGGCGACCGCAGCCAGGATGACGGCGACTAGGCCCGCGGCGATCGCGAGATACACGAGGTAGCTCGTGCTCGTGTTGGTCGATGTGGCGGCACCACCCTCGCGCGCCGAGGAAGGCACCGGAACCGGCAGGAGGGCCGCCCCGATCTCGGCGAGCCAAAGTGTTACGGTTGGTTCGGTGACGGTGCTGTTCGTCGCAAGGGCGTAGAGTACGATCGAACCGCCGGCCTGAACGAGACCGTAGCTCCCGACGTTGGGCCGCGCGAACGCGGCGAGGTCCTTGAACGTGCCGCCCTTCTCCGTCCAACCGTGGAGTCCGTCCGCGGTCCGGACGAACACGTAGATCGCCGCACCGCTCGCAATCCCTTCGGCGTCGGAGGCGTTGCTCGCGACCTGAAGGGTGCCCAGGGTCGAGCCATTCGAGGTGTTGTACAGGACCAGCTTTGTGTTGTCGGGTCCCGCGTAGAGCAGGACGAGGTCGGACTCGGAGTCCGTGACGAACCGTGACGAGACGAGGTCGTAGTTGGCCGGGGGTGTGTACGAGAGGGCCACGGCGCTTCCGGTGGTCAGGCCGACGAGCGTGTAGTTGCCGCCCACCGTCTCCAGCGCCGCAAGGCCGGGGCCCCCCCGGAAGGAGACGATCTCCGAGATCCCGGTCGCGCTGACGTTGTGGAGCAGCGCCCCCGTAGCGAGGTCAAACTCGGCCAGGCGCTCGGGAGTGCTGCCGTTCAGCAGGGGCTGCTCCGAGACGAGTTCGAGGACCTCGCCGGTCGTGTTGGTGGCGTCCACCGAGTAGGACTCCGCGAACCCCGCCGCGCTGTAGGTGTGGATCGGGCCCCAGGTCTGGTTGGTGGTGTAGAAGCTCGCTCCCTGAAGCGCGAGGGACGTGAGGTCGAGCGGGCTCGTCACGCCCTCCTCAGCGACGGGCAGGGCATCCCAGACGACGTAGAGGCTTCCGTCGGGCAGCGTGGTGGCCTGCGGGTCCACGATCAGGAAGTTGGGGTCCTTGGGGCTGGGGATCGAGGTCAGTCCGTTCGACGACGTGTTCAGGCGCGCGCCCGAGATCTCGAGGCCCTTCTGGACGGGCTGGCTGGTGTTGTCGTTCGTGTAGAACAGGTACGCGCCGTTGTAGCCGGCGGCGCCGGTGACCTCCGCGGACGGGTAGATGTCGTAGACGGCCGGACCGGACGTCAGGGTCGGGGACCAGACGTTGGTGTCGTAGAACCCGGTGACGTTGTAGTACCGGTTATCGAGCACCCAGGTCGTGTTGGTCCCGTTGTCGTACGCGGGCGCGGGTTGAGGTGCGTCCCAGCTGTAGATCGTCCCGCTGGCGATGTCCCACGAGTCGGACCAGAAGAGGAACGACGCCTCGACGAAGATCGAGCCGTTGACCCAACCGCCGCTGATGGCGAAGTTCGGCTGCGTCACGAACGAAAGCGCGACCGACACGCCCGCCCCAAGCCCGATGGACGCGATCCCGATCCCGAAGTCGACCGCGGCCGACATGGCCAGCGTCAAGCTGCCGAGGAGGTTCTGGATCATGATCCCGACGTCGGGCAGGATGTCCTGGCTCGGGTCCGTGGTCGGTGCCAGGACCAGGCTGAGAGCCGCCGTCACGTTGATCGTGACGTCCAGCACGAACCCGACCGTGAATCCCAGGATGTCGAATCCGTAGATCGGGATGCTCGCCGACAGGCCGGCGCTGACGGAGATCGTAGCGACGGCCTTGACCCAGTGGATGCTGTCACCCACGACGTCGAAGGTGCCGAGGAGCGAGAGGCCCACGCTCAGGCTGAGCGATGCCGGACCGAGGTCGATCGAGGTGGAGGTTAGGGGCAACGTGCCGTTGATGCTGAGGTAGCCCATCGAGGTGACCGTGAAGTTCACCCCGAGCGACGGGATCATGTTGTAGTCCCCACCCAGCAGCTCGATGGGCAGCGAGAACCCCGACGCGATGTTCCAGGAGTACGAGTCGTTCACCGAGTACGTCTTGTTGAACGGCCCGGCCCCGAACGACTGGAACGTCTCGTTCGGCCCGTTGGTCTGGATCACGTCCTGGAGCCATCCCGGGAACGCGATCATCGTGACCTTGTAGGTGGCGTTCTGGGTCCAGTTCCCCCAGTTCGCCTCGGCGTGGAGGATCGCCCCCTGCGCGACGCCGCTCATGTTGATCGTGGCGTTCCAGTACTTGGGGTTGGACGACGGTGCGAACGTGATGGATCTGTCCCCCAGCGAAGCCTTGATGCTGGTCGCGGGCAGGTTCGCGACCACGGCGTAGATCGTGAACGTGTTGTGGACGGCGACCGTCTGGTAGAAGTAGCTCACGTACTCCGAGTAGATGTTCATCGACTCCGGGGGAAGGACGTAGAAGATCCAGATCGAGGTCGCGGAGTCCGACGTCTGGTTGATGTCCGTGACGGTGAGCGTCAACCGATAGACATTGTACGCACCGACGCTCGGCGCGCAGTGGAACGTCACGGTGCCGTTGTACGGCAGGGTGTTGGCGGCCCCGTTGAACTGGCGGCAGGAGCTCACCAGCGAGTTGTCGGTCTTCAGCTCCGTCTGCGTTAGCGTGTAGGAGAGGTGGCCCGACCCGCCGTACCCTAGCACGGTGAACAGGTCCGACAGGAGATGGATCCCGGGTGCGGTGTTGTAGCTGTCCGGTCCGGTCAACTTTGCGTGGACGTACTCGAAGAACCGCCAGGTCTGGTTGACGGTGGGACCGTCCACGCTCGTGACCTGCCCCCCGAAGATCTCGAAGTAGTCGCTCGTGAAGTCGCTCGAGTATCCCATGTAGGCGCGAGCGAGCGGGTCACCCGAGTCGCCGGCGTTGTGCCAGACGTACCCTCCGCCGGAAACGTTCCCGTACAGCCAGGTGTCGTTCAGCATCCCCGGACCCCCCGAGCAGACGCTGTTGACGCTCTGGGCCGTGGAGCCGTAACCACCGTAGAGCACGAACTGGCCGTTCTTCGGGCTCCATCCGAGGGCCGCGTCGACACGACCGCAGGGAGGGTTCGGGACGACCGCGCTGGCTGCGGGTGTCGGGACCGCGGGCTCACGCGGTGATTTGATGATCGGAGTGCACGGGCCGGTGTCGGTGTCCCCCCAGTTGCTCATGGGGGTCCATTTTCCTTGGTAGAACCACCATGCGATCGTGGAGTTCCCTTCGTCGTAGTAGGTCCCGTTGTTGCACCAGTTCTGGATGATGTCGGTCGCGCCACCGCCCTGGCGATCCTCCCCCCCAAAGATCATCACGTAGCCCGAGGGAGAGGTCGAGATCGCGGCCCCGGCTCGTGGCTCGGGGGCCTGGAGCGACTCGTACCCCGTCGCCCCGCCCTCGCTCGAGGTGATGTTGGTCCACCTCCCAGCGGCGAGCTTCCAGGTGTCGCCCAGCGCATTGCCGTAGACCGTCGAACCGCCGAACAGCAGACTGTAGCCGTCGGACGGGTCGTAGGCCATCGCCCCCGAAAACCGCGGCGACGGGGCGTTGCCGACGGACGAGGAGATGTTCGTCCAAGAATCGTTGGCGAACAACCACGTGTCGTTGTACGCGACCTGGATGGGTACGCCGAGGAACAGGTAGAAGGCTCCGCCGAAAAGGACCATCCCGCCGGCCGCAGGGTCGTACGCCAGCATCGCGCCCAGTCGCGGGGCCGGGCAGGTCGTCGCCGTGCAGCTCGCGCCGCTGTTGAGCTCGGTCCACCGGTTGTTGGCGTAGGACCACGTATCGGCGAGGTAGTCGAGCGCGTTCTCCTCGCCGCCGAAGAGGAGGGTCGCGTGAAGGGCGGGATCATACGCTTCCGCGGGCTGGATTCGGACGGAGGGGTTGTTCGTCGGGTTCAGCACCGGGGGAGTGATGTTCGTCCAGGAGGAAGGGTCCCCCGCCGACGGGAGAACCGACGGGACCAGCGAGATGACAGGGATTTGGCTCGGGGCCCGACAGGCCCCCTCAACGCCCAGCAGGCAAAGCGATGCGTTGGTTGATGCGGTCGAAACGGGGTGAACTGTCCGGGGCGGGGCTGTGTGGGTGCTCGCGGGCACCGTCGCGGCCGCGGGGAGACTCGGAGACGCCGCTCTCTCCGGGGTGTGGGGGTCGAACTGGTTGATGACCGGGAGCTCGGAGATCAGCATGAAGGCGATGAGGGCTACGGCGATCCAAGGTGCCAACCGTGCCGAGTGTCGCCGGCGAGACCACGGCCCTGAACGCGATGGCCCCGGTCGGAACGGGGCTCCCGGTGCCTGCGGCGGCTCTCCGTCCGGGGGCGTTGTGGTTGGCACGGGTAGGCCCTCCGAACAGAGTTCCTCCTATAGACTTATCGAAAGTTTTCCCGGGACCCGGGGCGATGTCGGGCCTCTCGGCCCCCGAAGGTTGGGGCACTCGCCCGGGCGTGCGCATCGTGGGACGAGTTCGGCTCCGACCGGCACGCAGTTCCCGGCGCGGAAGCGGGCTCGCCGGGGCGTCGACCGCGGGGCGCAAGGCCTTTACCCCCGACGGGCTGACCGCCTCCGCCATGCCCGGAATTGCCACGCTGAAGTCCAACCAGAACGCCACCATCGATGCGACGATCACTGCCATCTCCGAGATTCGGGATGTTACCACCTCTCGCGGTGCCTCCCAGGTCGCCGATGCCACCCTCCAGGATGAGACGGGGACGATCACCCTCACGCTGTGGGGCGACGACACGAAGCGGTTCTCGGTGGGTCAGAAGGTCCGCATCACGGACGGCTGGGTCAAGGATTTCCGTGGAAAGCTCCAGGTCTCGATGGGCCGCTCCGGCACCATCAGCATCCAGCCGTAGAGGCACCCCGCATCCCCCCTTCCGCCGTCGCGCCCTTCGCGCGATGCCGGGGCTAGCTCCCGGGTCGGCCGGAACGATTCGTCGTGCAGTGAGCCGACGGGATTCGGATCATGACGGGCGGGGCCCCGGTGACACTCACAGTGACCCCTGAAACGGCGTCGCTGCGCGGCAAGGTGGCCGTCGTCACAGGGTCGACGTCCGGGATCGGGCGCGTGGTCGCCCAGGCGCTGGCAGCCCGGGGAGCGACGACGGTGGTGGTAGGGCGAACAAGCGAGCGGGCGGAGGCCTCCGCCAAGGAGATCGCCCGGGCCACACAGAACCCCAACGTCTTCCCGATCGCCGTTAGCGACCTCGCCCTCCGGTCGGAGGCCCATCGCCTGGTCTCGGTCCTTCGCGATGAGCACCCCCGTATCGACGTGCTCGTGAACAACGCGGGCGCCTACCTCCACCGCAGGGAGGTCACGACGGAGGGCCTCGAACGGACGTTCGCTCTGAACGTCCTGGCGCCGTTCATCCTCACCTCCGGGCTGGCCGACTGCCTCGCCGCCGCGGCGCCGTCCCGGGTCGTCCAGGTGTCGTCCGAGGCGCATCGTGGACGCCGGGTCGACTTTGACGACCTGCAGTCCGCCCACCGGTACCGGGGTCTACGGACCTACGGCCGCTCCAAGCTCGAGTTGATCTTGCTGACCCGCGAGTTCGCTCGACGGCTACGGGAGCGCGGAGTGTCGGTCAACGCCGTGCACCCGGGGTTCGTCGCCTCCGGTTTCGGGCGTAACAATCCGGGCGCGGTCGGGATCGGCTTCGGTGTGCTCTCCGCGCTGTTCGGACGCAACGTGCATCGTGGCGCGGACCCGCTGGTCTTCGCCGCCGCGGACCCATCGCTCGCCTCGACGACAGGGGAGTACCTTGCCCGGCATCACGTCGGCCGGGGTTCTGCTGCGTCCCAGGACGACCAGAGCGCACGTCGGCTGTTCGATGCCTGCACCGCGCTCTCGGCCGAAGCCGCCTGAGCGGCGCGGTCGGAAGAACGGGGTTGGTTCGGGCCCTGTAGAATCCCACCGTACCGGGCGGAAGTTCCCTGAAGGGGCGGCCTTCCGCCTGTGGGAACGATGAAATGGCCGGAATCCTTACGCCCGCGGGGCGACCCGGGAGCTCCGGTCCATGGAATCGACCTGGACGTCTGATCACCGCACGCGCACTGTCCTCGCAGCGTCCGTACCGTCGAGGCTTCCCGGACCCTGGAGCCGCTGAAGATGTCCGGCTCGAGCTCGGGATCCAGGATGTGCCCGTCCTGCCGTCGGTTCAATCACGCGGGACGAGAGGTTTGTTCCTGGTGCGGTGCCGGCCTTGGGCGCTCCGCCCGGCCCGCCGGTGGGTACGGCGTGCCCCGACGTGCCCCTACGGCCGCCCATCCCGTTGCGCGGTCCCCTCGACCGCCGCAGGGCCAACCTCCGCTGATCCGAGAATCCCCCGCGCCCGCCGCGCCGGTGCCCGCCCGCCCTGCGTTGACTCCCTACACCGCCGGGCCCTCCGCAGGCACTGCCGGCCCGGGCGTCGGACCCCCGGCCGCGCCAGCCCCCGCACCGACGTTCGTGACGGGGCCCCCCCCACCCCCCTCGGTTCCTCCGCCACCGGTGGGAGCCGCGGCGTTCACGCCGTACGGTGACGCTCCGCCCGTCGCGACACCCTATGGCCCGGAGTCGACCGCTTTCCCTCCGGAACTGCCTCGACGGGGCCGTAGGCGCTGGGTGGTGGCGGCCGCGGTCGTTGCGGTCGTGATCGTGGTGGCGATCATCGTGATCGCGGGCGTGCTCCACCCCGTCGCCCAGTCCACGGTCACGACGTACGGCACTCCGTTGCTGTACAGCCAGGTAGCCGGTCCGGCCAACTCGGCGCAGGCGACCATGGAGGACGGCCCGTGGACCGCGGTAGCCGTGCTGGGAATCTCTACGGGCACGAGCGTTCTGAGCGGATCCGCCTCGCAAGGGCTGGGCAGCGGGTGTACTCCGATCTGGTCGAATTCGTCGAGCTTCGTCGTCCCCGCCACTCCCTCCAACGCCACCGCCGGGAAGGTGTCCACCTGGATCGTGGCCTCCCAGAACGGCACCGGCGCGGTGCTCCTCACGTTCGTTTCGAGCGTGACCGACGGTATCGTGGCGGCCAACGTCGTCCTCATGACCGGGTCGTGCACCTCGACCTTCCGGGAGTTCGGCGTGATCCCGGGCTCGGTCATCGACTCTTCCACCGCGGTCGCTAAGGCCAACGCGGCGGGCGGCTCCTCGTTCCTTGCCCACTACTCCGCGACGACCGAGATGATCGGGATCCTGGGTCCGTACTGGGAGATCCTCTACTCGACCTGCTCGTTCTACTCCCCGAGCGGCTCGGGTACCCAGTTCGCGGACGTACTCTACGCCGGGAACGGCACGACGTTCGGGGACGCAGGCACGACCGGCGTCAGTTGCGCCAGTTTCTGAGCCGGGCCGGGCCTTGGCCGGGGCCGCGGCGTTCGGGCCGGCCGACGAACCCGACGTGTACGTCGCACCGCGCCTGGCGGGCGACGGTAGCCAGCCCGCAGCTATCCTCTTGCGAGCTCGGCGGCTCCGATGAGCGGGGCGTCCTCTCCCAGCTTCGCCGCCAGGACCCGCGCGCCGGCGGCCGGAGGCTGGCACCGCGCGCGGACCGCGGACTCCGCGACGGGGATGAGGGTCGGCTGTCCCGAGACGATCCCCCCTCCGAGGATCAGGACCGACGGGTTGAACGCGTTCACGATGCCGACGACCCCGTCGGCGAGGAATCTCTCGGTCTCGCGCACGAGGCGGGACGCGAGGGGATCTCCGGCCCTGCACGCGCGGAACACCGTCTCGGCGGTAACCGCTTCTAGCGACGTCGCGAGCGCCAGCAGTCCGGTCGCAGCATCGGGGTCGGCGCGCATCGCGTCCCGGGCGCGTTCCGCGATCGCCCAGCCTCCGACGTAGGCCTCGAGGCACCCCCAGTTCGGGCAGTGGCACTTTCGCCCACCCGAGACGATCGTCAGGTGTCCGACCTCTCCGAAGGCGTGACTCCCGCCCTCAAGGAGGCGTCCCCCGACCACGGCGGAGCCACCCACTCCCGTGCCCAGAAAGAGGCAGAAGAGGTCGTCCGAGCCGGTCCCGGCGCCGTGGCGCCATTCCGCGAACGTCGCCGCGCGGGCGTCGTTCACCACCCGTACCGGTCCGCCCAGCTGCTCCGCGACCCGCCGCGCGAGAGGGACGTCGCGCCAGCCGAGGTTGGGCGCGTGCACCACCGTGCCGGTCCGGGGGTCGACCTGGGCCGCGACCGCCACGCCGATCGCTCCCGGCGGTTCCGACAGGTCCTTGAGACAGACCTGGGCGCATTCCACGAGCGTGCCGATCACGCCACCGGGGCCGTCGTTCTTGTGGAGGTGCCGGCCGCTATGCCGCACGAGCGTGCCGTCCGCGGCGACGAGCCCGGCGACGACCTTCGTGGCCCCGAGGTCGATGCCGAGCGCGAGGCCCGAGGCGACGGGGCTACTCTTCCCCGACCTGTCCGCTGGCTTCCGACTCGGCATACTTGTGGACCACGTCGACGAACGTGGAGTGCGACCACGTGAGGGGCGTGGCGCTCTTGGGCTCTCCGGTGGTCCGGTCGACCTGCTCCGGGAGGAGCCGGGTTGGCGTGGCGTGGGTCACGGCCCAGTCGATCAGCTCACGGCACCGTGCCCGGTCACCGAGGCGGAGCCGAGCTTCGGCGAGCCAGAGCGTGCAGACGATCCACGGGTTCTCGTGCCCGTAGTACTCGTCTCCCTCGTACCGAGCCAGGCCGCCCATCCCGGGGACCCAGAGACGCGTCTCGATCGCATCCACGACCTGCCGCGCCCTCGGGTCGGTCCAGGGAAGGAGACCGAGCTTCAAGCCGAGCAAGACGGACGCGTCGACCTTCTCGTCGCGGGGCGACACCGACCGGACGAATCGGCCGAGGTTGGCATCCCACAGGTGCTTGAGCGCCGCTTCTCGGATCCCGGCCGCCGCGGTGAGCCAGGCCGCCGGGTCCTTGCCGATCTCCGTCGCGACCCGGGCCGCTCGCTCGAGCGCGTGAACGACGGCCGCCGTGGAGTACGTGTGGATCCCCATCCGCTCTTCCCAGAGGTCGAAGCTGGGCGCGGGAAGGCCCGTCGCCGGGTCCCGGAACTCGGCGAGGAAGTTCGCGGCGCCCTTCACGAGCGGCCAGAAGTTGACGAGGACATCCGGGTCGCCGCCCCGCTTGAAATGGTGCCAAGCGGCTGCGATGACCGTCGCCGTCTGGTCGATCTGGAGGAACGGTGGCGGGTGCCAGGTGCTCCCGATCGCCCCGTCGGGGAAGTGGCGGTGGAAGAACGAGCCGTTCGGGTTCTGGCACTGCATCGCAAACTCGAGGAACCGCGAGGAGTTCTCGTAGAGGCCCGCCTCGTCCATCGCCTTGGAGACGTAACCGCCGTCGCGCCACCAGCAGTAGTTGTACGTGTCCCCGGCCGCGACGAGGGAGCGGGTGTCGGGGGAGGCGATGATCGAGCCGTTCACGCCCGTCGAGTGGCGCATCAGGAGCACGCTCGCCCGGTAGACCTCCCGGCCCAGGTCGCTCAGACCCTTCGGGGGCCGTGGGAGCCGGCGCGCGACCCACGACTCCCAGAACTTCTCCGACTCCTGCACGAATCGGCTGGTACCTCCCGTGCGGACGTAGTTCCGGACCTCGTGGGCGCCGGGCAGGGACCGGCCCGCCGCCATGAACAGCCGGATCTCGGCCTCGCCGCCGGCCGGGGGATCGACGTCCCACTCCATCACGCTGTCCGCCGCACCGTGCGCGACGGCGCGTCCCTCGAGGCGGCCGTCCTCGGCGTCCACGTACGTCCCCCGGAGCCCCTTCAGGGTGTGCTCGCCGCAGACGGCTCGAGTGAACACCGGGTCGGAGAAGAACTCGAAGAAGTAGCCGCGCTTGTAGTGGACCAGCGACTGCGCGTCCGGGTCGACGTACGCCGTGTCCTGGTACATCGACTCCGCGATCTGGAATGCGTGGTAGGCGAAGAGCCGGACCGGTCGCGCCGGGTCGGCCCGGATGCGAAAGACGCGCGCGACCAGGTCGTGGTTCGGGTGGACGTGGTCCCGGACGGCGATCCGGAGACCGTGCCCGCTCCACACCGATTCCGGAAGATGCCCGACGCCGTAGGGGCGCTGCTGGATCTCGTAGCCGTTGCCGCGTCGCAGCCAGGCGAACCGGCTCGCCTTCACGTCGTAGACGCCGAGGCGAGCTTCGCGGAGGTGCTGGAACTGTCCGGGGAACGGGTAGAACAGCTCGTTCCAGTCCCCGTTCTCGTTGACGGTGAGAAGAAGGCGGCCGTTACCGGCGACCTGGGTGATCATTCCTGGTTCGCTCCGACCTCGACCGGCCCGACCGGCGCCCTCGAGAGCGCCGGAGGGTCACGGGGCCTCGCCGGACCTTAACGGTTAGGTTCGACTCGGCTCGGGCGCCTCTCCGCCCGCGGGGGCTGGCCGGCGCGCCTAGAACCGGGCGCCGGGCTCGGCGCTCGCGTCCGGCGACCCCTCATACCCCACCAGGCGACGGTGGGCGAGCAGGAGGAAGATCCCGCAGAGGAGCCCGCAGAAGAACAGGGCGACGATCGCGTAGGCGAGCGAGTTTCTGTCCACCAGGTCCGCATAGTCGCCGTACCGGGCCGAGTGGCGCATCGCGCCCACGTGGAGCATCACGAGGAACGTCGGGAGCGCGAACACGAACACCAAGAGCGCGATGATCTCCGCGGCGAATCCCTCGGAGAGGGGGCCGAAGACGATCGCGAAGTAGATCATCAGCCCGACCCACAGGATCAGGGTCAGGGCCGCCAGGAGGTGGGCGACGAACAGGTACTGGCGGGTCCGGTGGAGGCCGAGTATCTCATGACCCCGCGCGCGCACAGTGCGGCGCATCATGGTCGGGGAAATCAACGTTGTCGTTCCGCCCGGAGACGCGCGCCGGGCCGCTCCTCGGGTCGCAGGGGACGGGTCGGGCCCGCGTCGCGAAAGGGACCCGGGTCACTTCAACATGGGGACCCCCAACCGGTCGAGGGCCCGGCGGCGAAGGTCGGTCATGGCGTTCATGTAGTTCGCGTAGGCGTCGTAGGGGCTCTCGTAACTCGAGAAGTACTGATGGACGCCCTGGTCCGCGCCGTGCCCGCTGACGTACATGTAGTAGAAATGGTCGGACGTGAGGAGTTTCCGCCAATCGGTGAGGATCGTCGGGTCGTTCGCCTGGCGGGCAAGGACCCCGACCTTCTTCGCGGCCTCGAACGCCGAGCGCTGCAGGTCGTTGCCCAGCCAGGCCCCGAGGTCCCGGTTCTGATCGGCCCAGCTCATCGTGTACGGCACGCTGATCGGGGCCCGCGGAGGCCCGTCGATCGCTTCCTCCACGGTCGCCCAGCCGAGGTTCGGGTGGTGGCGGAATTCACCGGGCAGGGCGCTCAGGAAGTCGAGGATCCCGCTCCGGGCCGGGTGATGCTCCCCGAACGTCTCGAAGTCCATGAAAAGGCCGACCAGCTCGCCCGGGGTGGCGGCCACCCACCGGGCATACTTGTCGGCGGTGAGCGGGTACTCGCTCCAGCTCGTGGAGGAGAACCGGAACCCCACGTCGTCGCTCAGCGGGTAGTGCCGGAGAAGGAGCCGGACGGTCGGCGCCGAGGCGGCGCAGTAGCGGTAGGTCGGAGGCTCGCCCTTCAGAACACCCTCCCAGCCCTCCGCGAGCATGCCGCGGAACCGCTGGGACTCCGCGAACCGGGCGAGGTCGTCGGAGTACGCGAGCTCGGTGATGCGGAGCACCTTCGGGTCGGCCCCGAACTCCGTCCGGAGCATCGCGCGATGCTGTTCGACCTCGTCCGAGAGCTCCGGCGGCGGCACGAGGAAGGCGAGCGAATGGTAGTAGGTCTCGGCGAGCAGGGCGACCCGGCCCGTACGGTGGAGGGCCCTCAGCCGGTCGATCACGTCCGGCGCCGCGAGACGGGCCTGCTCGAGGAACGTGCCCGTGACCGAGAGGCTCAGGCGGAACTCCGAGTGCTCCTCCAGGCCGCGAAGCAGACGGTCCATCGCGGGCCGGTAGCACCGCTCTGCGATCCCTCGGAAGATCGAGAGGTTGCGCTCGACGTCGAAGTACGACCGCCCCGAGCCCAGGTCGAGGAACCGGAACCGCGCGAGCCGCCAGGGCTGGTGGAGGTGGAGGTAGAGGACGACCTTCAGAGCGGCACCCCCGCGGCTCGCATCGCTTCGAGGTAGACGGCCACCGTCTCTCTCGCGCGCTCAGGCCAGCCTTCGCGGAGCGCCTCCCATCGCCCTTCCTCGCCCATCGTCCGGCGCAGGGTCGGGTACTCGAGGAGCTCCGCGATCCGGCTCGCGAACTCATCCACATCCCAGAAGTCCACGCGAAACGTCCCGGAGCTGATCTCCGCCACCCCACTGGTCTTGGAGACGATGGTCGGGACGCCGGCGGCCATCGCCTCCAGCGCGGCGATGCCGAACGGCTCGACCACGCTGGGGAGCACGAAGACGGACGCGCCCGAGAGGAGGATCTCGCGCTCCTCGTCGGAGACCTTCCCGAGGAACATCGCCCGGTCCCCGATCCCCAGCTGGGCCGCCAGCTCGACGAGCCGGGGGTACTCCGGACCCTCGCCCGCGATCACGAACAGGACATCGGGGAACCCGGGGTTGACCTTCGCGGCCGCCCGCAAGAACGTGTCCACGCCCTTCATCGCCGCGAGCCGGCCGACGTAGAGGACGATCCGCTTCGTCGGGTCGATCCGCTCGAGCCGCTCGGTCGGGCGGACCGCGTTGTAGATCACGCGAACCCGTTTCGGGTCGGCGTTGTAGCGGTCGATCAGCTGCTGGCGGAGGTGCCGGCTGACCGCGATCACGCGCGTGGCGGCGCGGATGCCGAGCTGCTCCCGGCCAAGGATGTGCTCCCAGGGGTGTCCGAGAGAGCGGTCGTACTCGGTCGAGTGGACGGTCATGACGAACGGCCGGTGAAGCCGCTCCGCGATCTGGGAGCCGCCCAGCGTCCCGAACCAGTCGTGGGCGTGGACGAGGTCGATGTCGCCCAGGTCCTTCAGCTTCTGGATCCAGACGTTGTAGCCGTCGATCGAATCGACGAACGGGCTGTCGGGCGAGCCGCCGGCCCAGTAGGCGGGAGGGAACTCGAGCTCCTTCGAACGGGTCGGCTCCCCCGGGAACCGGAACGTCACACCGTGGACCGGGGTGAACGGACCGGAGAACGGGGTAAGGAACGTGATCCGGTGCCCGAGCCGGGTGAGCTCCCGTGTGAGTTCGTAGGAGTGGACGCCGAGCCCACCGGTGTGGTTGGGCGGGAACTCCCAGCCGACCATCAGGATGTTCAGCCGGCGAGGAGATGCGGGCGGCCGGGCGACATCGGCCAGCGCGGGCCGCTCCGTGGGAGCCCCCCGTCGCGCCCCGTCGTCCAGGGGCATCTCCCGGGAGTGAGCACCGCGGTGCACGGGGGGTACCTTGGGCCGCCCGCGACCGCGCCCCGACGCGCGACCCCGGGGATTCGCGAGAGGCTTCGTTCGGCGCGCGGACTTCTTCTTCTTCGGGGGAGTGGTCATGGTCGTTGGAGCCCCCACCGCCGGACCCGACCCACGCCGGCCGGGCAAATGAAGCCGCTCCCGTCCCATGGAACCGACGAACGGCGCCGAGCATGCCCGGGACAACCCATATGAGTCGCCGAGCCCGATTGCCGGACCCGTGATCATCACGCGAACCCCGCTCCGCATCAGCTTCGCCGGAGGCGGCACCGACCTTCCGTCGTTCTACCGCAACTACGGGGGGGGTGCGGTGACGAGCGCGGCGATCGACAAGTACATCCACGTGCTCGTGAACCCGAAGTTCGAGAAGACGATCCGAGTCGCGTACTCGAGGACGGAGAACGTCGAGCGGTTCGAGGACCTGCAGCACGAGCTCGTGCGCGAGGCGATGCGGGTCACCGGCGCCCACGAGGCGCTGGAGGTCCACACCATCGCGGACATCCCCGGCGAGGGGACCGGCCTCGGCTCGTCGTCGACGGTCACGGTCGGCCTGCTCAACGCGCTCTACGCGTACCGCGGCGTCCTGAAAGACCCCGCCGAACTGGCGGAGGAGGCGTGCCGCATCGAGATCGACCGGCTCGGCGGCACGCTCGGCAAGCAGGACCAGTACATCGCCGCGTTCGGCGGCGTCCAGCACTTCGAGTTCCGCCCCGACGACACCGTACGTGCGTCTCCGATCCCGCTCCAGGCCCTCGACCGGGACGCCCTCAGCGAACACCTCTCCCTGTTCTACACCGGGATAACGCGAAAGGCCGGAGGCATCCTGGAGAAGCAGGACTCGCGGACCGCGACGAACAAGGATTCGCTCGTACGGATGCGTGACCTCGCGGGGGAGGCTCGAACGGCGATCATCGCCCGCGATTGGCCGCGTCTCGGTGCGGTCCTCGACGAAGGGTGGAGCCTGAAACGAGGACTTACCGCGGGGATCTCGAGCAGTGCGATCGACGGGCAGTACGCTGCGGCGAAGGCGGCCGGCGCCTACGGCGGAAAGATCACCGGTGCCGGCGGCGGGGGTTTCCTGCTGCTGATGCACCCGCCAGGGGCCGGTCCAAAGGTCGCGGCCGCCCTCGCGCCCTTAGAACGACTTCCGATCCGGATAACGCCCGAAGGGTCCCGGATCCTGTTCGTCGGACGTTGACGTATCGGACGCGTCGGGGCCGCGGACCGGCGGGTCGACGAAGCGTTCCCGCCGTCGGGGGCGGTTCGTTTCAGGAAGGCCGGGCCGGCGCCGTTGGCGAACGCCGATTCAGAATCCGGAGAGTAGCTCTTCGATAGCGGCCCGGGGGCTCTTCGCACGGGTGACCGCGCTCGCCACGAGTACCCCGCGGCTTCCGAGCTCGAGCGCGCGGGCTACGTCGCGCCGGTCGTGTATCCCGGCTCCGCACAGGACCTGAGTGGCGGGAGAGACGGTACGGACCGCGGCGACGGTATCCGAGATCACCCAGGGCCTCGCCGTGGCCACGGAACGGTCTCCGCCGATCAGCTCGGGCGGTTCCACCGCCAGGTACGGTGGCTTGTACCGCGCTAGGTCGCTCGCCGCCTCCACATCGCCGGCACAGACGACCGCGACCAGCCCGAGGGCCGAAAGGCGGCCGGTAACGTTGCGGACGTCGTTCGAGCTCAGCGGGTGCTCCGAATGGTTCACGAGGCTCCCGCGGGCACCCACGGCGCTCACCGCTTCCGGGGGCACGAATCCCGTCCGGGGCCCCGCGTCGAGCGGGTCGACGTGCTGAGCGAGGACGGGCACGCGAAGTTCGGAGGCGAGGTACGCCAGGTCGGGCATTGCAGGGGCGATCGCTACGGAGACCGACATCGCCCGACCGAGCTCTTGGAGGTCCCGGCCGATCTTCCTCGCGCCGGGGCCCAGGCACGACGGGTAGGCCTTGAGATTCAGGAGGAGGAGGGGGCTGCCGAGGGGTCCGACGCTACCGGGCTGCTGCGGGCCTCTCGCGCTTCGGCCGGGAGCAGATCGCGTACTCGTCCCCGTCGAAGAAGACCTCGCGGTCCGGGTGTTTCCTTTGGAGCTCCGAGATGCGGGTGAGGACGTCTTCGAGGGTGGTCGATTCGTCATTCGGATCGATCCTAAGGTGCACCGTCTTCTCGGACCGCTCGGCGGTGTGACCCGTTCCGGGCATGGTGCTACGAGAGGGTAGGGTACACGGGCGGGGCCATATAGGGTTCGAGGGGTCACGACGGGGGTCGGTGCCCTTCGTCGCCAGCCGAGGAAACCCCCTCGGCGCACCGTTCACCGGGGTGAACCGGGGCTCCGGAGCCCCCCCGCGAGTCCAGGAAACACCGTGCGACGGGCAGGTCGTATATCTCGGCCCACGGTCGGATCGGCCGCGTCGTTGCAGCCGCAGGGCGGGCGACAGCGGACCCAAGAGTTGCCGGCTTCAATTCCCCATCGAGTGCGGGATCACGGTGCGGGCGTACGCCGGCACGCGGAGGAGGTGCGCGCCGGATACGAAGGCCCAGACGAGGAGCGGCGCCGCGACCAGGCGTTCCATCCCTCCGGGGCCCAGGCCAAGGTAGACCTGCGTGACGTACAGTAGGAACGCGACGAGCCCGAACAGGCCCGAGAACATCGTGTAGGCGCGGTAGCCGTCCCAGCGGGTGTCGCGGAACATCGCGAACCCGAGCACGACGAGAGCGAGGTTTCCGATGACGAACGCGATCGCGGCGAAGACCTCGTGGAAGCCCAGGTTCACGTTCTCGGGGAAGATGCCGACCCCGATCGCGCCGATCCCGCTCAGCGCCAGTCCCCCTAGGCCGATAGACGAGCTCCGGCGGTTCGGGAAGGCGCTTTTCACGAGGACGGCGCCAAGGACGATGAGGAGGCCGAAGGCGATGACAGAGATGTTGAAGACGTCGTGCCACGGAGAGCAGACGTGGTGCGAGGTGCTTGACGGCCAGTTCCCGCAGGCGGTGTTGCCGAGGTCGCTGATCACGTTCGCAGAGAGGCTGTACGACGGTGTGAACATCATCTGGACGACGATCATCACCAGGACGAACTGGACGACCGCCGCCACCCATACGGCCGCGCCGTGATGCACGCTCCGGTGTACGAGCGGCCCGAGACGGGCCGCGCGCTCGCCCACGGGTGGGGCGCCTTCAGTCCCGGCGGGCATTTCGTTCGTACGACGCGTCGCTCGTCCGCTTGAGGCGGGCTCCGTCTCGGTCGCAGACCGGTCGTGCGCTCGGGGGCACGTCAATCACGTAGCCGCCACCGCACTTGGGACACTCGTAGTACGGCATCGGGTCACTCGGGGATTCCGTATGGGACGTTCCTATTAAGCGGTCCGCTTGAAATGCACTGCAGGGCGACGTGGCCGCCCTCGGACCCCCGAACGTGAGACGATACAGACCTCCCGACAAGGCACCCCGGCCCGCGCGGCCGCGAAAGCGGCCCCCGGAGCCGGCCGAGCAGGAGCCCGAACCCACGCCGACGCCCCGGGAACGGTTCGTGGCGACCGATCCGTACCGCGCGGACCGGGAGTGGCAGCGCTACGAGGGCACGCCCCAGCGGGACCTGTTCCGGCAGCTGAGGATCCGGTTCCTCCGGCGGCACGCGGTCGACGGCGGCTGGGCGATCGACGTCGGGTCGGGGCCGGGGCGGTTCACCCCGTTCCTGGGAGGTCCCTCCTCCCGGCGCGTGGCCCTCGACCTATCGCGTGCGATGTTGGACGAGATTCCCCGCCGGCTGGACACCTACTCTCCGGAGACGGTCGGCTCGATCGACCGGGTCCGGGCCGACTCGGTCCAACCCCCGTTCCCCCCGCGGACGTTCCGCGAGGTCGCGGTCCTGGGCAACACGCTCGGGTTCGCGGGCGAGAAGAGCCCGGGGATCCTCACCGCGTGCGAGGCGCTCGTGGCGCCCGGTGGCACCCTGATCCTGGAGATCGCGCCGGGCCCCGGCGAGATCTCCCGGTACCTCGGGCGCCTGCCGCCGCGCGCCGTCGGCCGTCTCCTGGAGGCTCCTCCGAAGGCCGTGATCCCGCGGATCGACCGCGAAGGATTCCTGACAGAGCGGCCCCGGCACGAGGGGCGCTCGTTCCGCCGCTGGGGCGCGCTCGAGGTCATCCGCCGCTGGAAGCCCCTCGGGTGGGAGGCGGTCGAGGTGCTGTCCGTGGCGCCGGTCCTGGGGCCGGACAACGCGTGCGCGGAGGCCGTGGCCAGGGAGCCTCGGGCGTGGAACCACCTGCTCGAGATCGAGGAATTCGTGGGCCGCCGCGAGGAGCGCTGGACCACCGCGGCCGCTGTTCTCCTAGCGGACCAGCGCGCACCCCTCAAAGGGCACGCTTAAGTCCCGTGCGCACCCATCAAAGAGAGCGTCCATCATGGCGAAACGACCGTCCCAGGGCGCCTCGCCGCCTCCATCGGGCCGCGCCATCGCGGCCGTGCCGCCGGAGGAGATGGACCTGGCGAAGCGGGACGCCCTCCTGCAGCTCCGGATCGGCCGCTCCGCTCACTTCTACGCGATCCTCGTCTCCGCCTTCCTGGCCCTGGACGGCGTTCTCCTCCTGGCGATCCAGTCGATCCCGTCCTTGACCTCGAGCGACCACGGGCTCGCCGCGCTGGGTGCGACGTTCTTCCTGCTGATCCCCCTGGCGGCGGGCCTGATGATCGCCGGAATCGGGCTGGGCTCCAAGTGGGGTGAGTTCCAGCTCTGGCCCTGGGAGACCCATTTCTCGATCACGGTCGCGGCCGTCGGCCTGAACGTGGTTCTCGCGATCGTCTACATCGCCCGCGTGGGAGGCTACGGCGCGCTCGCGGGGATCCCCCTCAACCCGTGGTTCCTGGTGCTGACGCTCGCCGGCATCAGCCTGGCGCTCCTCGGCATGGTCATGACCTGGACGCCCTGGGCGACCCGGCAGTGGGCGAGCGCCATCTGCGCGGTCCTCCCGGTCGCCACCGTCGTCCTCGTCTACTTCCCGCCGTCGGGGACGGTGGGCCTGCACATCGCGCCCGCGATCGCCCTCTTCCTTTCCGCCATCCTCTACCAGACCTCCGGGTCGTTCCTCCATCTCGTCTCCTCAGGCAGCGCCGCGCACGAGCAGTCGGTCATCTCCTCCGGGCAGAGCCGCATCGTCGCCCTCGCGGAGGAGGTCCGCCAGAAGGAGGAGGCGTTCCGTTTCCGCGAATCGGCCCTTGTCAAGCGCGAGGCCGACGTCGAGGCCGCCGACTCAGGGGTCCGACGGCAGCAGGCGTTCGTCGCCGAATCCCGCCGACATCTCGAGGAGTTGGAGAAGGGGAGTCGCGCGAAGGCCGACGAGCTCGCCGCGAAGGAGCGGCAGCTCGCGGGCCGGGGCGCCGAGGTCATGGGCCGCCTGCGGCAGCTCGAGGACCGGATCAAGAGCGTAGAACTTAGGGAGCAGGAGGTCGCGCGCCAGGTACCTGCCCTCGGGGCCCGGGAGCAGCGGCTCTCGGAACGCGAAGGCGAACAGGCGACGCGGAACGCGGAGCTCAACAGCCGCCAGCTGGAGCTTGACCGCCTCGCCGCCGCCCTCCCCGAGACCGAAGCACGGCTCGAAGCCCGTCGCAAATCGCTCGAGCAGAAGACGGCGGAGCTCCTCCGACGGGAGGGCGACGTCGCCGCGACGGAAGCCGGCGGCCGGCCCGGACGCGCGACAGCGCCCCGCGCCGGGTCCGTGGCCACCGAGGCCGCCGCCCGAACGGAACCCCGGCTCCTGCAGCTCAAAGCGGCCCTGGACGAGCAGAACACGGCCCTCGGCCGACGGGCCAAGGAGCTCGCGGACCGCGAGAAGAGCCTCCAAGAGGCCACCCGGAAGGCCAACGAACGGGAGGTGGCTCGCGCCGTGCGGGAGAGCGCGCTCCGGGACCGCGAGGCAAACCTCGCCGACCGGCTGAAAGCGGCCGACGAACGGCGCGCCCAGTACGAGACCGCAGCTGCCGATTACCAGAACCGCCTGGCCGAGGTCGGCCAGCTCCAGGTAGACTCCGCCCACAAGGGCGCGGACCTGGACCGGGGACTGCAGACGGTCGCCGAGCGCGACGCCGCGCTCAAGGCGCGGGAAGAGCGCGTGAAGGTGTCGTTCGATGAGCTCGAGCGCCGCGAGCGCGAGGTGCTCTCCCGCGAACGGTCCGTGGACGCGAGCGAGGCCGAGGTCAGCCTCCGCCGCCAGGAGATCGCGCGGGGGAGCGATCTCCCGATCGCCGGGCTCGCGGCGCTCGCCGCCGCCGACGCGAGCGATCCGATAGGCATACGGGCGGCCTCCCGAAGCGGGCGCGGCCGGATGCCCCGCTCGCGGTCGGCCCTCTCCGAGGACGGGGTCACCGAAGAGGCGGTGGCGGGCGCGGATACGCTCGCTCCCCAGAGCGGCCGGCGTTACTCTGACCGCCTGCCGACGGGGACCCCTCGGCTGGACGAGCTTCTCCTGGGGGGCATCCCCCCCCGGAGCCACGTCATGCTCCTCGGGGACGCGTTCGTCGGAAAGGAGGTCGTCCTCTACGCCTTCGTCGCCGAGGCCCTGAAACGCGGCGAACCGGTGGTCCTGGTCAGCGCGGCCCGGTCCCGGACCGAGGTCTCGGACAGCCTGGGAGTCGTCCTCCCCCAGTTCCGGGAGTACGAGCAGATGGGGATGGTCACCTGGATCGACGCTTCCGGTACCGGGGCTGCCGCCGCCGGCCCGGGGCCGGTCCCGTCCGGCCCCGACGACCGCGAGGGGATCCTACGGGCGCTGGTGCAGGCGGCCAAGAAGATCGAGGAGGAGAAGCACGCGCCGTTCCGTGTCGGGTTCCTGGGCCTTTCCGCGATCCTGGCGCACTCGGACGAGCGCTCGAGCTTCTCGTTCCTCCAGAACGTTGTCGGGATCCTCAAGCCGCGGGACGACCTCGCGATGTACGCGCTCGAAGGGGGCGCTCTCTCGGAACCCCAGCTCGAGGCCCTGATGGGCCGGATGGACGGGGCGATCGTCTTCCGGCAGGACAAGGACCGCACCTTCCTCTCCGTTCGCGGGTTCGGGGACGTGGAGACGCGGGACTGGGTAGAATGCCGCGCGACCAACCGCGCGCTGATCGTCGGGTCGTTCGCCCTCGAACGGATCCGGTAGACCGGGCCCCGAAAGCTTCGGCCGGGCGAGCGCCCGGTCAGGCCAGGAGGCCTACTCCTCGCCCATCGTGCGGGGCTTCGGCACGACCCGGGGCTGGTCGGCGAGGGTCGGCATGCCGGTCTTCCCCTCTACGATGTCGCAGTCCTGCCAGTTGACGCCCACGCTCACGTTCGGGAACGCGACCTTGAGCGTGTAGGTCGCGAGCTTCCCCACGACGAGCCCCTGGGACCCCGCGACCAGGTTCGGGTTCATCACCGACAGGTCCCGGGTCAGGATGACGCGGGTCTGCCCGATCACGACCTTCTCCAGCTGATTTCGGTCTTCCATGGGCTCGAATCACCGAGGTGTACCGTTCCTTAAGAGTGCCGGGGAGGGGTCTGGGGGTCTGTAACACCCAATTCGCGTGGAATATGGGGGATTATCTACTAGAACCTCGTCCGAATCCGTACATGGCAGCGGCTGGATCGATGACAGAAACGACTAGCGGAATGACTGGAGGGGCCTCGTCCATGGCTTCGAAGTCGGACTACTCGGCTAACCCGTCCATCCTGGGGTGGTTGGCGTTCGCCGCCGCCTTCATCATGGCCGGCTTGGCGAACCTGCCCAAACCGTACGGCAACAGCTTCGGTATCACCTACGGTAGCGGGCTCTACCTCCTCGGGAGGGCCACCTCGTTCTCTACACTCGCGATCTTCGTCGCGGCCCTCGGGTTGCTTCTCGCGGGATACCTGGCCCTTCGGGGCGGCCACCAATACAAGGGAACGATCTGGGTGGCCTACGGACTGTTCTGGCTGGCCTTCCCTATGGCCGCTGCCGGAGCCAACCCCACGTACAGCCTTTCGGCGTTCATGTTCGTCTTCCTGCTGATCACCCTGACCTTCCTGATCAGCTCGATGAAGCACGGGTGGGGCACGTTCTTCGTGTTCCTGCTGACGTTCGTCGCCTTCATCCTCTGGACCGTCCAGATGTGGCAGCTCGCCCCGACCACCACAACCCCGGGCTCGTTCTCGAGCGGGGAGAGCTGGGCGCTCGGCGGGATCCTGATCCTAACGGGCCTGGCAGCCTGGTACGGCGCCACGGCGGAGCTTACCAACCAGACGTACGGGCGCAAGATCCTCCCGATGTAAGTCGGGGGAGCGCCCCGCCCCAACCCTTTCCTCCCTTTCCCATTCTTGGAATCCCCGAGACGGCGGTCTAGCTCACCGCTCGTCGGTTCCCGCGCCCCCAGCGTCTTGGTGGTAGCGTCGGGCCCAAGGACCGGAGGATGGCCCCCGCAGGAGCTCCCGATGTCCGAGGTCCCCCGGGACGGCATCGACCCCGCGGGCATCTATCTGGGGACGAAGACGGCCAGCTCTTCTTCAGCCCGGAGGTCGGCCGAACGCGGGCTCTCCTGCCGTACCCGTTCCCTGGGATCCCCTCGGTCGAAGTCTTGGCCTAGGTCTCGCGGGCCACCCACGACGCCCGGCCGGCCACCCGGGGGGCGACGGCCTTTCCTGCCTACGCCTTGGACGGGCCGACCGCCCCGCCAGTAGTCTTTCGGGTCCGTCGGAGGACGACCTCGACCCCCGCCCGCACGATGCACACTCCTGCGACGAAGAACCCGATCAGGATCACGTCCGAGCCCGGCCAGGAGACGTGGGCGGCCTCTCCTGCCCAGAACAGGGCGAACGAGAACAGCATCGCCGTTGCGCCCAGCTTTAGGAGCGGGACCTTGATCCGTCGCACCCGGTCGTGCACGAGGAACGTCGCGACGACCAGCAGGATCCCGGCAGCGACGGCCCCCAGGATCGCGTTCCCGCCATAGCCGGCCGCGGTGAGGGCGAGAAGCACTACCACTACCTCCGTCGTCTCGATCGCG
>DATGZQ010000056.1:0-2452 GCA_035297125.1 Thermoplasmata archaeon | reverse complement strand
CGCCCGGATCGCGTCGATGTTCTCCGGGACGACGATCGATTCCTGATGGATCGCCTGGAAGAAGTAGAGGTCCTTCTTGTCGAGGCGGACCCCCTCCTCCCAGATCACGTTCTCCATCATGTCGTTGAACCCGATACCCCGGTCGCGCGCGTACTCCATCACCTGAGGGGTTCCGTCCGCGTGCTCCCACGGAGCGAAGAGGTGGAAGCGGGGGGCCGCCCGGAACGCCGCGATGACCTCGGAGACGTCGTGCGGAGGGTTCCGCAGCCGCACGTGGTTCACGTGCACATGCATGAGCGTCGTAGGGACGACCAGGGCCGTGGTCGCGATCGGGAGGTCGGGGAAGATCGTCCGCACGTCCGGGCCGTGGTGCGAGGGGAGATGGAGCGTGGGCAGGATCCCGTTCACCGGGCCCTTCTTCGACTCCGCCGGGTCCGCGGCGCGCCGGACGAGGGTGACCTCCCAGTGCTCGACCCCCCAGCGGGGCTCGAGCACCGAGACCGCGCGGGCAATCCCGGTCGTATTGCAGGAGACGACGCGCAGGGTCTTCTTCCCGCGGCAGGCGGCGTAGTTCCCGAGGGCATTGAAGGACGCCTCGGCGACGTCCGCCGACTCGCCTCCCTGGAACACCGCGCGCAACCCCCGTTCGAGGTACATCGCGCGATTCTGGTGCCCGACGTGGTCGGGGGTCGCGTCCACAACGACATCCGCCTTCGCGAGGAGGTCCGCGAGCGAGCCCGCGACCTCGAGGCCGACCGCCTCGAAATCGGCCGCACGGCCCACGCCCGCGACGTAGAGCGGGTATCCCTTCTCGGCCGCCCGGCGCGCCTCGAAGCTGGGGCGGGTCTTCGAGATGCCCGCGAGGACCATGTCCGGCTGCTTGGTCACTGCGTCCGCGACCCGCTTTCCGATCGTGCCGTAGCCGTTGATCGCCACCCGGATCTTCACCATCGGACCTTCGGCGTCGAGGAGCGGCCCCCGGGATAAAGGAGTTCCTCGGCGGGCGCCCGGGCGGGCAGGGCTAAATCTTCGCGCCGCCGTCCCGCGTCGATTCTATGGACTTTGAGCTGAGCGACGAGGAGCGCGCCTTCCAGGAAGCGGCGCGCCGGTTCGGCGACCGCGTCCTCCGGACGCACGAGCGGACGATCGACACCGAGGGCCGCATCCCTCCCGAGGTCCTCTCGGCGATGGCCGAGCTCGGCCTCCTCGCGATGCCCGTGCCCGAGGCGTACGGGGGGATGGGGGCGTCCGCGGTCCTCACGGAGATCGCCGCGGAAGAGATCGGGCGGGGGGATCTCTCGATGGCGACTGCCGTTTTCTTCCTCCTAGAGGCCGGCTGGGGCTGGCTTCTCTCGCGTCACGGAACGGAGGAGACGAAGCGCGAGATCCTCCCGCCGGTCTGCGCGGGGAAGGCATTCCTCGGCATCGCCACCACCGAGCCCACAGGCGGGAGCGACCTCGCTTCGATGCGCACCACATCCCGGCACGACGGCGCGGAGTTCGTCGTCCACGGGGAGAAGTCGTTCGTCTCGGGTGTCGAGGAGGCGAAGACGCTGGGGGGCGGCCACCTGACGCTGACGAAGGGAACCAACGGCGGGTTCACCTTCCTCTACGTGCCGACCCGGACGGCCGGCATCTCGACGCAGCGTTTCCACAACATGGGCCGGATGGGGATCTCGACCGGTGGACTCTCGTACGCCGACTCCCGGGTCCCGGCCCGGTACCTGATCGGGACCGAAGGGAAGGGGTTCGAGCTCGCGCTCGAAGGGTTCACGGTCGCACGGACGTTCGTGAGCGCGGCGTGCATTGGGGCCGCGGAACGGGCGCTCGAGACCGGGATGGCGTACATCCGTGAGCGGCAGGCGTTCGGCCAGCCCCTGGGGAAGTTCGAGGGGATCCAGTTCGAGCTGGTCGACCTCTGGACGCAGGTCGAGGCGGTCAAGTGGCAGTGCCGCCGCGCCGCCTGGCTTCTCGATACGTACACGCTGAAGGGCGACTCGTCCCACCGCTCCGAGGTCGAGCGGGCCGTCGCCTCGGTGAAGCTGACCGCCCCGCCGATCGCGTTCGAGTGCATCAAGCGCGTGATGATGTGGTTCGGAGCCGCCGGATACACCAAGGAAGCCGGCCTCGAGCTCGGGCTCCGCGGCATCATGAGCTACCTGGTCGGGGCCGAGGGCGGCCTGAACATCATGCGGATCATCCTCGGCCGCGAGCTCCTCGGAAGGGAGTTCCTGGCGTACAAGTGAGGCGCCCCGCCCGCCCTTCCGGTGATGGGACAATTCGGGAACGGGCGTTCCACCGGTGGCTGGCGGAGAACCTTCCCGCAGGTCGTAGCGGGCTCCTCGAGCTGGGGGACGACGCGGCCGCTCTCCGCCCACCCCGGGGAACGGTCGCCGTCGTCTCCACGGACGCGCTGGTCGAGGGCTCCCACTTCCTCCCCGACTCCCGGCCT